>JBBINO010000155.1:0-2132 GCA_037443845.1 Acidobacteriota bacterium | reverse complement strand
CTTCCGCGTGGTAGAATGAGAACGGAGGATCTAATGGCTCGGACTAAGATACTTTGCACGCTGGGGCCAAAGAGCGAGTCGGAAGCGGTCATTCACGAGTTGGTCGCGGCGGGCATGACGGCGGTCAGGCTGAACTTTTCGCATGGCACCAAAGCCAAGCACCTCGCGAGGATCAGGGCGGCGAGGTCCGTGTCGAAGGTCACTGGTTGCCGGCTCGCCGTCCTCATGGACCTTCAAGGCCCGAAGATAAGGGTAGGCGCGTTCAAGGGCGGCGAGGTCCGGCTGGAAAAGGGAAGCCCCTTCACCCTGACGACAAGGCAGGTGGCTGGCGACGCGTTGAAGGCCTCGACTACCTACGAGGCGCTTCCTCACGACGTGCGAAGAGGCTCGCGAATATTTCTCGCCGACGGCTCGCTTGAGTTAGTGGTCCAGAGGGTTCAGGGCGGGGAGGTACTGACCGAGGTGGTTCGCGGGGGCGCCCTCAGGGACAATCAGGGCATCAACCTGCCCGGCACGCCTCTAAGGACCCCTTCGTTGACGGCCAAGGACCGCGCCGACCTAGATTTCGGGCTCAGCCACGGCGTTGACCTCGTGGCGCTGTCGTTCGTGAGGAGGTCCAAGGACGTCGAAATGCTCCGAAGGATAGTAAGCCACCATCCCAAGCCCCCGTGGATCGTGGCCAAGATAGAAAAACAGGAGGCCCTGGACGAGATCGAGGCGATCCTCGACGCGGCCGACGGGGTGATGGTGGCGAGGGGCGACCTCGGCGTGGAGGTCGGCCTCGAGCGCGTCCCTGAAATTCAGAAGCGCGTGATCTCCGAGGCAAACAGGCGGGGACGTTTCTCGATAACGGCCACCCAGATGCTCGAATCAATGATAGACCATCCCCGCCCGACGCGGGCGGAGGTCTCCGACGTGGCCAACGCGGTCTTCGACGGAACCGACGCGCTGATGTTGTCCGCCGAGTCGGCCGTGGGCGCCTACCCCGCGCGCGCCGTCGAGATCATGCGCACGATAGCCGAGGAGGCCGAGAATTCCGCCTTCTACGCTAAGGCATTCGAGGGGTTCGCCAGAATAGGCGGCTTTCACCGCGCCGCGAGTTACGCGGCCACCAGCGCGGCCAAGGAGCTCGGCGCGGCGGCGGTGATCTCAATAACGCCGACGGGAAGGATGCCCCGGCTGCTGGCGCGCTTCAGGCTTGCGCCGCCGGTCATAGCGTGCAGCGCGAGCGACGCCGTCCTCGACAGGCTCTCCCTCGTCTGGGGGGTGGTCCCCTTGAAGATAGCATCAGCGAGCCACGCCGAGCGCGCCATAGAGCGGGCGATCAAGGCGGCCCGCTCTTCAGGGCTCATCGCCCAGGGGCAGTACGTCGTCATCACGCTCTCCATGCTTTCCGGAGGATCCGAAGCCACGAACGTAGTAAAATTGCACCGCGTCTGAACGAGCGGCGCCGCAAGGAGCGAAAAAATGCGCGCGAGAATGTTTGGGTTGCTCTTCGCCGCGGCTGGGTTGTTGGCCGTCTTCGGCTGCACCTCCAGGATGGAGGCCGGCCACATCAAGGACGCCAGCGCACTCTTGAACCAGCAACACTTCAGGCTCATGGTGCAGTGCGAGGACAAAAGGCTCGAACCCTACCTCTACGAGGACGCCTATCGCATCCTGGGCACCGTCCTCCCGCTGACCGAAGGCACCGACGCGACCGGCACCATCGAAGTGACGTTCACTAGCGACACGTCAAACGCCGCCGTTGGTACGGGCATAGGCCTCGGACGGACTTCTGGAGGCGGATGGTACGACGGCCACATGTCCAGCATAGGCCTTGGCCTTAGCGGCGCCGGCAACATCACCTGGCAGAACAGCCTGATGATGATCGTCGTCAAGGGCAACGACGAACAGCGCCTCTGGGACGCGCGGTACCAGCACCGCGGGAACCTCGGCTTCGGCGGAGCCGGCGGGCGCGGCGTCGCCGCGGCAAAGACGTGCCTCGACGCGCTGGCTTCTCGCCTCAAGCAGGAACTCGGAACCACGGGCCCCGCCGCCAACAAGGAGACGACCACGAAGTAACCCGCTATGGTGCGCGGGCAACGGAGGTGATGCGAGTTTTGAGTTTTGAGTTATGAGTTGAGCAAGGC
>JBBINO010000154.1:0-2142 GCA_037443845.1 Acidobacteriota bacterium | reverse complement strand
GTCGGGACCGAAAAGGAAAGTTCTTCCATACGTGGTGAAGGAGTAGTAGAGTCCGCCGTTGTCGTTGGCTGTTGGGTTACCCACGGCGTCCTCGGAATAGACTGAGAAGTAGTAGGTGGTGCATGGAGAGAGCCCCGTCAGCGTGACGCTGTGGCTGGCGGCATAAGTCGCGAGATCGTCTTTATTCGTGACGGGCGGCTTGGCGGTACCATAGACGACGCGCGAATTGGCCGCCTCGTCGGTCGTCCAAGTAACGGTTGCCGACGAGTCGGCAAGGCCGGTCACCTGTACGTTCGTAATGACCGGTCCGGCGCAGTCGGTGGAAACGGTCCCCGAGGCGGTGTAGGAAACATTGGTCGCGCCGTTGCAGTCAACGGCATCAACGTAAGCGGCACTCAGCGTGTCCCCTGGGTTCACGCTCAGAAGGCCGTCGCCGTGTACGGGCGCAGCGCCCGTAAGGCTTATGCTTCCCTTGAAGATCATCGAATTCGTGCCCTGCTCGGTCAAAATGACGTCCTCGGGAGCGCTCTCCCTAGTGCTCCATATTTGAACCGAGGCGGTTTGAGTTGTGGTGCTGTCTGTGTTCAGGTCCTTGTCGCCGACGATGATGGTGACGGGTACCGAGCATCCGTAAGAGGACTTGTCCAGCATGATCTTGAAGGGCTCCGCGAGCTCAGCCAGCGTCGCCAACGTACCTCGCACCCCTGCATAGAAGAAGGCCGGATTCCCGCAGTTCGCGATCGTGTCGTTCGACGTGTGGTAATACGCGTACGAGCCGTTGTGGCCGCAGTATCCCTCGTTGTCTGTGATCCCGCACACGGCCGCCCATCCCTTCTGCCAGAAGGGGTAATGGTCGGAAGCGTTCAGAGACGGGCAGTCGAAGGCGTTGACCACCAAGCCGGTTCCGTAGTCCGTGGCGCAAGCGGCGAAGAGCTGCCCAAGCGCCTGGGAGCCGGGGATGCTGGCGTTGTAGTTGAGATCGAGGTCTTCTGGAACCGGCGTTCCGTCCCCAGCCCAGCCCGGCATGTCGAAGGCGATCACACCCTGTATGTTTTCACCCCTCGCGTTCGCGTCGTTGGCGTAGGCGGTGCTGCCGTAAAGCCCCTCTTCCTCTCCGGTGCAGGCGATGAACTTGACGGTATTCTTGAAGGCGTAGCAGGACATGATCTTGGCCGTCTCAAGGCCGGCAACGACGCCCGAGGCGTTGTCGTCGGCTCCCGGGGCGTAACCGGAAGAGGGCATATCATCCAAGTGGCCAATGAGGACATAGACCTTGCCGGGGTTGACGGCCCCCGTGATCGTGCCGATTGTATTTGGAGCATAGCCGGACATGTAGCTCTGATACTGCGGGGCCAGGCCGAGGCCATCGTATATGTCATAGATATTCGCGGCCGCGCTTGTGCAGCCGGTTGAGGTGCTGTAGCGCGTGCCCGTTCCAGGAGGGTTAGGTGGAACAACGCTCGTCCAGTAATTCATGATGTCGGCGTTGACGACCGAGTTGACCATCTGTTGGACCAGCGGGACGACGTTCTCCGGCCCCGGCGGACGGCTAAGCAAGGAAGGTTCCGCTCTTCCCAGGCTCGGCTTGTGGATTCGCTCGTGAGGAACCTTGGCGACGAAGACCTTCGCGTCATAGAGGCGGCGCAGGTCGGCACCTGGAACCACGCGGAGCAAGACCCAATTCTCTTCGGTGTGAATGACGGTTCCCACACGGCCTATCAAGGCCCTGTCCGAATCCTCCCTCAATCCGACCTGGTAATAATCCCACAATGCGGGGGCTGAGTCGAGAATGGTTGTTTTGAAGCCTTCGCTTTCCAACCTCGCGATGTCATCGCGGCTGCACTGTACCAGAAGGCAAGGCGCAAGCTCCATTACGACTTCGTAGCCCTTGTCCAAGAGAGCGGACCGGTTGGCGACCGAAACACGGTCCACGCGAACGAGGTAGTCGGGCTCGCGAGCCGAGAAAGAGCCCGAAAAGATGGAGAGCACGACGGCAAGGATGACGGCACAATGTTTCATCTACCCCTCCGGCCGAAGGACGCCCAACGCCAAAGGCGGCCTACGAAAAAAAGGGCGGCCCTGAGGGGCCGCCCCGCGTCCATCAGAAGATACTTACGGGCAGTTGCCGGTGCTGTTCACGAT
>JBBINO010000153.1:0-2202 GCA_037443845.1 Acidobacteriota bacterium | reverse complement strand
TCACGCGCCGCCGGAGAGGCCCTTCAGGAAGGCGTCGTTGGAATCGAACTCGCCCAGCTTGCCCAAGAGAAGCTCCATCGCCTCGACGGTGGAGAGCGGCGTGAGAATCTTTCTGAGAATCCACATGCGGTTGAGCTCGAAGTCGGCCGTGAGAAGCTCTTCCTTTCTCGTGCCGGACTTGTTGATGTCAATGGCCGGGAAGGTGCGCTTGTCAACGAGCTTGCGGTCGAGGTGGATTTCCATGTTGCCGGTGCCCTTGAACTCCTCGAAGATGACGTCGTCCATCCTGGAGCCGGTGTCAACGAGCGCCGTGGCGATGATCGTGAGAGAGCCGCCCTCCTCTATGTTCCTCGCCGCGCCGAAAAAGCGCTTCGGCTTCTGAAGCGCGTTGGCGTCGAGGCCGCCCGAGAGGACGCGCCCGGAGGGGGGCGTCACGGTGTTGTAGGCGCGCGCCATGCGCGTGATCGAGTCGAGAAGAATCACGACATCTCTGCCCATTTCGACCAGGCGCTTGGCCTTTTCCATGACCATCTCGGCGACCTGGACGTGGCGAGTCGGCGGCTCGTCGAAAGTCGAGGCCTGGACCTCGCCCTTGACGCTCCGCTCCATGTCGGTCACCTCTTCGGGGCGTTCGTCAATAAGAAGGACGATCAGGTAGGCCTCCGGATTGTTTGCCGTTATGGCGTGGGCAATGGCCTGTAGGAGCATCGTCTTGCCGGTGCGCGGGGGCGAGACGATCAGGCCGCGCTGGCCGAAGCCGATTGGCGTCACCAGGTCGAGCACGCGCCCGGACATTTCGCTCTTGTTCACCTCCATCCGAAGACGGCGGTTAGGGTAGATCGGCGTCAGCGCGTCGAACCACATCCGCTCGCGAACCTTCTGCGGCGTCTCGAAGTTGATCGCCTCCACCTTAATCAGGGCGAAGTACTTCTCCCCTTCCTTCGGCGGGCGGACCTGGCCGGAGATGGTGTCGCCCGTCCTCAAGCCGAACTTCTTGATCTGCGAGGGGCTGACGTAAATATCGTCCGGTCCGGGCAGGTAGTTGTACTCCGGCGCCCTCAAGAAGCCGAAGCCGTCTTGCAGTATTTCCAGAACCCCCTCGGCGAATATGAAGCCGTTCGCCTCGGCCTGCGCCTTGAGGATTTGGAATATCAAATCCTGGCGCTTCAGGTTGCTCGCGTTCTCGATCTCGCACTCCTTGGCGAATTTGAGAAGATCTTGCGGCGGCAGTTCGTGAAGCTTGGCCAAGTCAATGTTTTCGGTTTTCATCAGAGATCACCTCTCCTAAATGGTCATCAACCCTTTTGTAATAAGCTTTCGAAGCGAATCTATCCCCTCTTTGCTCTTGACCGAAACGACGAGCGGCGCGTTCTCCCGCCCGATGTCCAACGATTTCAATATCGCGCCGGAGGCGCTTCTCCACCGTCCCCTGGGAAGCTGGTCGGCCTTCGTCAGCACGACCGAAAAGGGCCGCCCGTAGTGGCGGAGCCATTCAACCATCCGGAGGTCGCCTTCGGACGGCTCGTCTCTTCTTATGTCGAGAAGCAGCAGCACGGCTCCCCTCGTCTTCCTTGCCAGATAAGCCTCCACCAGCTTCGCCCATGAACGCTTGACCGCAATGGGCGCCTTTGCGAATCCATACCCAGGCAAGTCAACCAGGAAGCCCTTTTCGCCCAGGCGGATGAAGATTACTTCCCTCGTCCGCCCCGGTTCCTGGCTCACCCTGAGAAGCCCTCTCTGGCCCAGGACGGCGTTGATGAGTGAGGACTTGCCGACGTTGGAACGCCCTATCACCGCTACTTCGGGAAGCGACGGGGAAGGCAGCTGTTCCGCCTTCGCGCAAATCGCCTCAATGGCCGCGTCGTCGAGCTTCAACATCCACTTCCGCTAAGAATTGCGCCGCTCAAGAGTGTTTGGCCGGCTGCGGCGCATCCACGCTTTCCGGCGGCGGGGGCGGAACGGGCCTGAAAGGGTCGGTCACCAGGGCCAGCGCCAGCACTTCCTTCAACGTCGAGACCGGGTGGAGCGTCATTCCTTCGCGAAGATTTGCCGGAATTTCGGCGACGTCCTTTTCGTTCTCGCTCGGAATGATTACGTGAAGGAGGTCGTGCTGGCGGGCGGCCAGGATCTTCTCCCTGAGGCCGCCGACCGGAAGCACCTTGCCCCGGAGCGTGACCTCGCCCGTCATGGCTATTGTATGAC
>JBBINO010000152.1:0-2254 GCA_037443845.1 Acidobacteriota bacterium | reverse complement strand
TTTTGGTGGAGCTAGGGGGGATCGAACCCCCGACCTCTTGAATGCCATTCAAGCGCGCTCCCAGCTGCGCCATAGCCCCGCCAAGAGGGTCATTATACAGGCAAGGGATGTTTCGGTCAAGAAGCGTACCTCTCCCTGGCCACCATCCGGGCGCTGAACGCGGCACAGAAGCAGAAGGTGAAGCAGGCGGCCAACAACAGCGTGGTCCCGGCGGATGAAGCCAAAAGGGGCGACGTCACCGGCCCAATAATGGCCCCAAGCGGAGCGAGGAAGCCGGCGAGCTTCTCGAATATGGAGGGCGGAAGCAGGTGCTTCAGGTAGGGCGGAAGAAAAATCGTCCCGGCGCAGAGAAGCGCCAGCGCCACCATGGCGTTCAGGAGGCTCTCGTAAACCGCGTCCACGAGGCCCGTCGTCACGAGGCTCGCTCTTCGCGCCCGGGCCAGTACCACGGCCCTGCGTTCGACCGACATTCTTTCTCTAGGCGCCCACCGTGGCGCCGAGAAAAGCACGTCCGCCAGCCGGAGCGAAAGGGCGCATCTGGCGCATTCCCCGGCGTGTTCCATCGCCCCCGCCGGCATCGCCGCCCCCTTTTCCATCTTGTCGAGAATCTCCTGAAACTCATTGCAGGTCACGGCGCGCCTCCAGCCACCAGCAGCGACGCGTTTCTCCTGAGCGCCTTGCGCGCCCTGAAGAGATGCGTCTTGACGGTTCCCTCGGGGATGGCGAGCACCTTGGAAATTTCGGCCACCGAAAGCTCCTCCCAGTAAAGAAGGTGCAGAATCTCTCTCTGATTGGATGGCAGAATCTCCATCGCCTTTTCGATAGCTTCACGCAATGATGATTCGTCGAGGCTTTCTGGCGGAAGCGGCCCGGCCCCTTTCGGCTCGCCCGCGCCCTCTTCCGCGATCTGGTCCAGCGAATCCTCCTTGCCCTTCGGCGAGCGAAAGGAGTCGCAGGCGAGGTTGTGGGCGATCCTGAATATCCACGTCTTGAGCCCGCTCTGGCCCTTGAAGCCGCCGAGCCCTTTGAGTACCTTGAGGAAGGTCTCCTGACAAAGATCCTCGGCCTGGGCGCCGTTGGGCGTCATCCGCTTGAAAAGGCCGAGCACGTAGGGTTCGTAGTGGGCCATGATAGCTCCGAAAACAGAGTGGTCGCCGTTCTGGAACCTTCTTACCAGTTCCGGCTCCCCTGGCAGTCTCTCCATCCGCCCTTCCGCTTGCAAGTCAGAGTGACGAAGTCCAACGCCGCGTCATTCGCTCCGGGGCGCTCACCACGCCGCTATCACGAAGCCGAAGCGCCATCCTTTGGAACGCCGCGATAGGCGATAAATCCATGGACGAGCTGCCCAACGGCCACAAAGGCGACGAAGAGTCCCCAGACCGAAGCTTCGGCCCCGGCGTTGACGTAAAGCGCGATGGTCAGCCCGATGCCCACGAAAAGGGTCACGATCCCCCTGTACTTTCTGGCGCTCGCCGGCCTTTGATTGGCGCTCTGTTCCGGCGCCTGGCCGATGCCTGGCGGGAGAATCCCCTTTTCTATCGCGGCCATTCTCTCCTGGCTTCGCATGACGCTCTTCTTGTACTCGACCCACATGATGACGGCAACAATGAAGAACCCCGTCGAGAAGACCGTCAGGACCGATACGATTGCAGTGAGGTCAACCATGTTCCACCTCCTTCAGGCCTCTTGGACGAACGAACCGCCTTCCCGGTTTCACCTTCACGGTTTCTCAGATGGCTCCTTGTATTCGGCGCCCTGGTACCAGCCGACCGTCGCGCCGGAACCATCCAGCAGGAAGAGGCTCTTCTGGCCGAAGTGGCGCGCAATGGCTCCGGCATCCTGCTCTCTCTCCGTGACCGGCTTTGCAAGCCACTTCTCCCTGTCAACGACCATGCTGTCGTTCCGCGGCTTTCCCGAAAGAAGGACGCGTCCAGCGATCAGGCCCTGGCAGATGGCGGCATCCTTTTGGTCGAGCGCGATCAGCCTTTGCTCTTCCTTCGGGTTTGGGGAAAAGAACCTGGCTCTGGCCCAGAAAGCGAGAAGCGCCAGGGCAATGACCAGGATGACGCCCCCCGCCCAGGCAAGGGCCGTCTCCCCTTTTCGGGACAAGTGAAACCTCGTTCTCTTCCCGCCTCCTGGACGCGCCTTTTTTTTCTTCGCCATTTCTCCTCCTGAAAGGCTTGCCGGGCAAGCTCTACACGCGGAGATTACCACATCCTCCATCGCCGGCGTTCATAAACGAGGAATGGGGGGT
>JBBINO010000151.1:0-2729 GCA_037443845.1 Acidobacteriota bacterium | reverse complement strand
GGGAAATGATTGGCCGCTTGGCCGTCCGGCCTGTTTCCGGTAGAATGGCCTCATGGGGCGAGTGATGGCCATAGACTGGGGACGGCGGCGCGTGGGGGTTGCCCTTTCGGACGAGACGGCGACCCTGGCCAGGCCCCTGCCGACGCTGGATGGAAGCTCGGTCAAGCAACTCTTGGACGAGCTTTCGGCGATAGCGTTAAGAGAGGAGGCCCGGACAATTGTAGTGGGCCTGCCGGCCAACATGGACGGCAGCGAGGGCGAATCGGCGGCGGCGGCGCGAAAATTGGGCGCTTCTTTGGCACAGAGGCTTCCCGGCGTAAGCGTCGTCTTTCTTGACGAGCGGCTTTCGACCAAGGAGGCGCGCGACATTCTAATCGAACGCGGCGAGCGGGCGCGGAAGAAATCCGGACGAGTTGACCAGGTCGCGGCCGCGCTTCTTCTCCAGTCCTACCTGGACGGCCGGACATCGAAGCCATGAGCAGGCTGAAGATCATAATGCTGGCGCTGGCTCTCCTCTGCGCCGTGGCCGCCGCCTCGGCCGTGGCGCTCATAGCGCGAGACCTCCACGCCCCCTATAAAGGCTACGGCGAAAAGGTAATAATTGACGTTCCCAAGGGCCGCCACGCAGGAGAGATCCTCGACGAGCTTTGCGACAGGGGCGTCGTCCGCTCCCGCCTGACCCTGAAGCTCGCTTATTCCTTCTCGGGCAGGCTTGCGACGCTCAAGGCCGGCAAGTACCTCTTCGACAAGCCGCTGACGCCTTTGCAGGTTCTCGGCAAGCTCCGCAGGGGGGAGGTCCTCTACGCCAGATTGACCCTTCCGGAAGGGTTGAGGATGGACGAAGCGGCAAGGCTATTTGAGGAGGAGGGGCTCGGAAAAAGCGCATTGTTCTTGAAGGCGATGAAGGACCCGTCGCCCGTCAGCGACATAGATCCCAGGGCGGCCAATCTTGAAGGCTACCTTTTCCCCGAATCGTACTTCGTTGACCCGGGGACTTCGGAACAGGCCATTGTAAGGATGCTCGCCCGCGCCTTCAAGGAGTGGTGGGCGCGCCACGGCGGAAGGACGCCTCAGGGGTTGACGGTGCGGGGAGTGGTGACGCTCGCCTCGATAGTCGAGAAGGAGACGGCGGTTCCGGCGGAACGCCCGCTGATCGCCGGGCTCTTCCTGAACCGCCTGCGGATAGGAATGCCGCTCCAATCTGACCCAACCGTGGTTTACGCGCTGTCGCTTGCGGGCCTCTACGACGGACACCTCACGAGGGGAGAGTGGAGCTACCAGAGTCCCTACAATACTTACCAGTACAACGGCCTTCCGCCTGGCCCCATCTGCTCGCCCGGAAAAGCCTCGCTCGAAGCGGTTCTCTGGCCTGATGCTTCCAGGTACCTGTACTTCGTCGCCAAGAACGACGGCACGCACGCCTTCTCGGCCACGCTCGACGAGCATAACAGGGCGGTCGCGCGTTACCGAAACGGCCGCTCCAACGGGAAGAATAATTAATGGCCGTTCGCGTCGTTCTCGTGCGCCCGAGGACACCTGGGAACATAGGCTCCGCCGCCCGGGCCATGAAAAATTTCGGCATAAGGGAGCTTGCCCTCGTTGACCCGAGGCTCCACCGCGCCACCGACACGCCGGGAGAGGAGCACCGATTTGAGAGTGAATCGCGCCGCATGGCGTGGCATGCGTCGGACATTCTGGATTCGAGCAAAACCTTCGCGACGCTGAGAGAGGCCGTTTCGGACTGCACGCTCGTTCTCGCAACCGCGCCCCAGCCGGTTTCCAGGATACGCACGCTTTGCCCCGAAGAGGCGGCATCTCTTCTGGCGCAGGACCCCAACGGCGCGCCCCGCGCGATTGTTTTCGGATCGGAATCTTCGGGGTTGACCAACGACGAGGCGGCGCTCTGCTCCGGAGTCGTAGTCATACCGACCGACCCGTCATACAGCGACTTGAACTTGGCGCAGAGCGTCGCGGTCGTTTCATACCTCTGCTACAGGGCGAAGCGCGAGGCCGCCGGCCTTGAAGGCGGACCGGCACTAGCGCTTGCCAGCCACGAATTCGTGGAAGAGACCGCCGAGACGATGCTTGAAGTGGCGAGACGAGCGAGCTTCTTGAAGCAAGGCGGCCTTCCGGCCGAAAGGGAGTTGCGCCACCTCTTGCACCGCGCGGGGCTCAGCCGCCGGGAAGCGGAGATGTTTCGCAGCTTCTGGACTAGAATCCTCTCCCGTTTGCCACAAGGGTTGGGGGAGTAGGCACATCAGCCCCCTTGGCGGCGCCCGCCTTTTCTTTTGAGCCGATTTCGGATAGAATGCACTCTTATTTATATAGATGCGCGACCGTTCTGGAATCCAGGCGGCACAGGAGGAAGCGATGGAGCTGGCCATTACCACTAAAAAACGGTGCGAGATGGTGGACGTCACGGCGGAAGTCCAGCGCCTCTGCAAGGGGTGGGGCGAGACCGGGATCGTGAGCATTCTCTGCCCCCACACTTCCGCCGGAGTGACGCTCACCGAGAACTTCGACCCCACGGTCAAGGCCGACCTCCTTGCAACGCTGGAAAAGCTCGTTCCTTTGAAGGGCGGCTACGCCCACGCCGAAGGTAACTCCGATGCCCACATAAAGTCGGCGGTGATCGGGGCGAACGTCGTCCTGCCGGTCGTCAAGGGCAAAGCGAGGATGGGGCGGTGGCAGGGGTTGTACTTCTGCGAGTTTGACGGCCCGAGGCAGCG
>JBBINO010000150.1:0-2730 GCA_037443845.1 Acidobacteriota bacterium | reverse complement strand
GAAGGGCGGCCATAGCCCCGTCAACCCCGAAGGCGCCTCGGTGGATTTCCTGTTGTACGGGAAGGAGTGGCTCCGCTTCGAGGGAGAGCGCTCTTCGAGCAGAAACACTCACGGCACCGGCTGCACCTTCTCCGCGGCCATAGCCGCCTCACTCGCCATCGGGCGGGAACTTCCCGAGGCGGTCGCGGACGCGAAGCGCTACATAACTAGGGCCATCGCCACCGCGCCCGGCCTGGGACACGGCCACGGCCCCGTCAACCATGGGGCGGAACCGTGACCCCGAGCCGCAATAAAGAAACGCTTTGGTAACTGACCCCAACGCCAGGCTCGTCACTCCACGTCGCGGGCTTGGACCACCAGAATGAGCGAGTCCGTCTCGGTCACGCCGAGCGAGCCGATAACCACCTTTTGGCCTTCGGAGAATTCGACGTCGCTGCTGAACGTGGTATGAATCGGCGAATTTGAGTCTTCGCCATTTTTATCGGGGTGACCAGCCATCCAAAGCTTTGTCAGACGAATCCTCACCTCTTTGTCCGAGGCTACACGGTTGGCCGCCCCCGCACGGATTTCGTAGGAAATCCTGGCACCGCCGGCTTCCCCAGGCGAAGCCACTCCTTTTACCTCGGGCTTCCCTCCATCCCTGACTCGCACGATTTGCACATCGGCCACCCGGATACTTTTGAAAACCGCAATCTTCTTGAGCTGCTCTGCTACGCCCCGAAGCCCAGCCGGCATATCGTCTCCGGCGCCACCGGTCTTGGAGGCAACGAGTACGGTAAATGTAAGCTCGATGCTGCGAGCGGGGACCGGTGGCACGTCGAGCTTCTTTGCGGCCTCTTTGCAGGCCTCCACAAACGTTGGAGAACCGCTCACTGAGATGGCCTTCAGCCCGTCGCTGACTGAGATGCTCCCTCCTAAAGTGTTTCTAAAAGAGTGCAGGACCATGGCGACCTCATCCACGTCCGCATATTGAACCAGAATCACCGCATTCGCGGTTTCAGAACCGGGCGGTCTGGGTGAAGATGCACTCTTGGCCTCCTGCGCAAGGAGAGCCGGTGCGCTTAAGATCAACACGGCGACTATAGCGACAATGGCGAATATTTGCCTTCTAGCCAGGTTCATTTGTCAGCCTCCTCTGTTTTGTAACTGCCAGTAAATTACGACGTCAGGGTCGTCAGTCTGCAGCCTGATGACCAGTGCCTCTTCCCCTTTTTGTGGCCGCGTATTTTTCGTACGTACGGCTCTCTTTGCCATTTGGCTTGGAACCTTTATGGAACGCGTCACAACGGGCGAAGCCGCTTTACTCGGTGCCCCGCCGGCAGCTGATGGCAAAACTGAAGGCGCAAAGGAAGGCGGCGGCGGGACTCGCCGAGCCACCGTTTCCGAGCGTTTCATTGGGTTCCTGACCGGACGCGCTTCGCGTATCAGAACATAGGCCACGCCCGCCATGACGGCAACCAAGGCGCAAGTGGCCATCGCCAATTGAGTTGTTGTACGGCGGCGATTCAGCAACGGCAGAGGAACCGGTGCCGCTCCGTCCCCGGAACGAAGCAATGCGACAACTTGACGGTGGAAGCTCTCCTCGGCGGGCCGGTCAAGGCGCGCGTTTGCCAGTTCACCAAGCGCCTCCGCGTTCCTCCTGAACGCCCGTTCGGAAGCCGCGCACGCTGGGCAGCGCGAAAGATGTTCCTCCAGTCTGGAAGCTCTCGCCGCGTCGAGGTCGCCCGCCAAGTAAAGCGCGATATCCTTGTCCCTGCCTTTGCACGTCATTGCATCCCCTCGACTATTTTCTTCAGCCGAACCCGGGCACGACTCGCCTGCGAGCGCACCGTGGTTTCCGAGGAACCGAGAATGCGCGCCACCTCTGCGGTTTCAAAGCCCTCGATGTCCCTCAGAACTAGAACCGCCCTCTCTTTAGCTGGGATAAGGCGGAGCGCCAGCATCGCTTTCGCGGCCTCCTGAGAGATCGAGAGGCGTTCGACAAGGTCGGGGCCCATTTCCGGCGTGTCACCCTCCTCACCGTCGCTTCCGCCAAGGGGAATCCATCTCCAGCGCCTTTTCCGCGCTTCAACATCACGGCACACGTTGACCGTTGTCCGGTAGAACCAGCCTGAAGGATCGCGTTGTTCGTCTAGGCTCGGGAGGTATTTGAGAAGCCTCACGAAAACCTCCTGTGCCGCATCCTTGGCCTCGTCAGGGTCGCACAAGAGACGCCACGCCAAGTTGAGAACACGTTTCTCATGCGAAAGGACCATCTTTTCAAGCGCATCACGGTTGCCTTCCTTGGCCAGCTTCACCATCCGCGCCCAATCATTTGCCGGCTGAGCGCTCGAACTGCCCGGCTCAAGGTCTCCGGTCCGGGTGGCTGTCCCCATCAATAGCATCCAATGCTCCCCAGAGCGCCCGGCCGGAGGCCCTCTTGCCTCTTAATACCGAGCCAAGGCGCAAAACGTTGAAAAGGGTAATGACATTGCCCTTATCACGCTGCGCTGCTCTGCATTCTATCGCCATTTACACGGTCTTGGCCAACCCGACGCCCACAGCTCCTCGTTCGCAAATGGCACACGCATCCGTGGCGCGAATTCGTAACTTGTGGCAAAATACCTCCTTTCGGTGCACTGGCGCCCGTAGCTCAACTGGATAGAGCGTCGGCCTTCGGAGCCGTAGGTTGGGGGTTCGAGTCCCTCCGGGCGCACCAAGGAACCCAAGGGGGACTCCGTCCCCCTTAGG
>JBBINO010000149.1:0-2749 GCA_037443845.1 Acidobacteriota bacterium | reverse complement strand
GCAGCGTGTAGGTGGAGAAAGCCGCCTCCGCCACCGACACGTCGTCTATGTACCATCCGTCGTCTACCGTGCCGCCGTCGGTCACGACGCGGAAGCGGATCCTGAAATTGGGCTGGCCGCGCCAGTCGGTCAGGTCAATCCTCTGCATCGCCCAGCCGGCGCGCGTCCCGCTCACCGCGTAGAACCGCCCCCAGCTGTTCCCGTCCACGCTGTACTCCACCATGCCCCAATCGGCGTTTTGCTGGAAAGAGTAGCGATCGTAGAACGTGAGCACTGGGTTGGTCGTCCCGGTCAGGTCTATAGAGGTCACCGCATAGGTGTCCGAGCTGTTCGAGTAGGATCCGGGACTATCCTGAAGGCACCAGGAACCGGAGTGGGAGGCCAGGTTGGTCTTGGACCACGCGCCGGTCACCACCCAGTTGTCCATGGCGCCTTCGAACCCATCGCTGAAGGGCAGAGGGTTATTGAGCGTCCGCGCATAACCTTCCGTTGGGCTGTCCGGCCCGCAGACGCCGTAAAGGTTCACCGCGTAGACGCGGTAGTAGTAGGGCGTATTCAGGGCGAGCCCCGAGTGGTGGAAAGTAACCGTGGCTTGATCCGGAATGGAAGCGGCGAGCGGGCTTGAGAAGGCGACTCCGGCCGTGTTGGCGTAGTGAATCTCGTAGGCGCTAAAACCCGGTTCGCTGTTGGCGAGCCAAGTGAGGTCTATGTAATGGGAGGTCACATTCGAGAGGACGGGGGCCGTCACCACGGCCGGCTGTTCGGCGACGGCGATGTCGTCCACGTGCCAGCCGTCGCCTGACGTCGAACCGTCCGTCGTCACGCGAAAGCGCACGAGGACGGCGAGGACTTTGTAGGAGGAGAGGTCCACCTGGACATGAGTCCACGTCAAATTGGTGTTGTTCGTGTAATCGCGCAAGGCCGTCCACGTTAGCCCGCCGTCCGTGGAAACCTCGACGAGCCCGTGGTCGTTGCCTGGAAAATCGTACTTGTGCCAGAAGGAGAGGACGGGCTTCACCGCGGCTGTAAGATTCAGCGGAGAGGAGAGGGTCAGCGACGCGTTGACGTTGTTGCCGTAAGACCCTCCAGGGGAATCGCTCCACGATCCGCTACCCAAGTGCGCATCCTCGCTGGTCAAGGCCCAGGGAGAATCGGCGATCCAGGTGGAGGTGCCCCCCTCGCCGTTATCCAGGAAGGGGTAGTCCATGCCGGCCAGCGTGGTCCCTGAGACCTGGTTGGACGCCGTCTCCATGCCGTTGGCCGTTGTAACAACGACGCGGTAATAGAAAGTGGTCTTGGGGCTGAGCGCGATGTCGGTATAAGCGGTCGTGGCTTGGGAGGCGATCGTCGTAACCGTTACCGCCGAATGCCAGTCGAAGCCCGAGGCCGTTCCTCGCACCACCCTGTAGTTCGCGAAATTTGGTGCCGGCGAGGCCGACCAGCTAAGGTTCAGCGTGTTTGCCGTGGCTCCCGTGGGGGCATTCGCCGTTACGGCCGCCGGCGCCTCGTCAACGAGCACGTCATCCACGTACCAGCCGTCCTGGGTCACGGTCGCATCGGATACCAGCCTGAAGCGAATGCGTACGGTTGGTCCCTTGTAAGACGTCAAGTCAATTTGGACGCGCTTCCAGTCTGACGTTCCCGTATAGGTGGCCAGGGGGACCGAGTTCCAAGTCGTTCCGCCGTCCGTGGAGATTTCCACGAGGCCGAAGTCGTAGCCGTTCTCCATCGCATACCTGTGCCAGAAGGAGAGCGCCGGCTGCGCAGAGCCGGAAAGGTCCATGGAGCTTGACATCGCCATCGAGACGTTGGCGTTGTTGGAGTAGTTTGCGCCGGGGCTGTCGGTAAAGCTGTAAGCGCCCGAGTGGAAGGCGGAAGCCGTCGCCCCCCAGGGCGGGTCGGCGCTCCAATTGGCCATGCCTCCCTCCGCCCCATCGCTGAACGGGTAAGCGGCGAACAGAGTCACTGCGGCAAAAATGAACAGTAGCCCAACGATGGCATGTCTTCTCGGCATGGCACCACCCTCCCAGCTTTTGGCGGCCCCCAGCGCACCCCAATGGCAGAACAGCGCTTTTAGGAGACCGCACCGTTTCTACGGAGAAACATACCCAAACTTCTTTGATTCTGCAAGTGGTCGGCAAACCGAGAAGCAAAGCTTGGGGCTTTTGGCTCGGGCCGGCTACGCCTTGTAGCGCCTAGTCTCGCATGGTGGATAATAATGGGGGAGGCTTGCCATGAAAGCAGAGGAGATAATCGCTCTGTTGAAGCTGAAGCCGCTCGAACCGGAAGGCGGCTTTTATACAGAGACTTACCGGGGGCAGCTCCATCTCCCCGGAAGACGGCCGGCATCAACGGCGATCTATTACCTGCTTACTAATGAGACATTCTCCTCAATGCACCGCCTTTCAAGCGACGAAATCTACCATTTCTATCTGGGCGGCACGGTCGAGATGATTTTGCTTCATCCCGGCGGAACCGGCGAGCAAATAAGGCTTGGAACGGACTTGGCTTCCGGCGAGCGCCCTCAGGTCGTCGTGCCGGCGGGCGTCTGGCAGGGAGCACGCCTTGTCGGCCACGCGGAATTCGCCTTGCTGGGCACGACCGTGGCGCCAGGGTTCGAATTCGTTGATTATCAGCCCGCGGACGCCGAGTCCCTTGCGCACGACTTTCCAGCCATGGCCGCCCAGATTCGCCGCCTTTCGCGATGACCGTCCAAGGATATCCCGGGAAAGATTCGCCTGCCAGGGCT
>JBBINO010000148.1:953-2832 GCA_037443845.1 Acidobacteriota bacterium | reverse complement strand
GAGGACCTACAAGGGCTACCGCGGATACTTCCCAATCGTAGGGCACTTAGCGGAGAACGGCCTGGTGGTGGCACACGAGTTCCGGGAGGGAAACGTGTCGCCCAACACGCGGAACCTGGAGTTCTACGTGCAGTGCAAGAAAGCCATGCCAGCGGGAAAGAAGATCGCGGCGTTCCGGGCGGATTCGGCCGCATACCAAGGCCGGCTCCTAGACGAGCTGGAGGACGACGGGGTTCTCTACGCGGTGGGGGCGGACCTGGACGCTGCGGTAAGGGAGACGATCCGGCATATTCCGAAAGAGAGGTGGCTGCCCTACCACGACGGGTACGTGGCGGAGACGGTGCACACGATGAACACGATGAAGACGGCGTTTCGCCTGATCGTGTTCAAGCGTCCCGGGCAGGGTTCGCTCTTTGAGGATCAAGGGGCGTCCTACCACGTGGTGGCCAGCAACCGGAAGGAGACGGCCGAACAGACGCTGGACTGGTACCACCAGCGGGGCGACGCCAGCGAGAACCGGATCAAGGAACTCAAGCTGGACTTCGGGATGGAGCGAATGCCGTGCGGGCAGTTTCAGGCCAACGCGCTCTTCTTCTCCATCGGTGTTCTTGCCTACAACCTATACAAACTGTTCGAAAAGCGGGCCCTGCCCGCAGGGTACCGGAGGGCTCGCGCGGGCAAGGTCCGTTACGGCGTGTACACCGTGGCGGGCAAAGTGGTGCGCACGGGGCGGTCGCTGATTCTAAAGGTCCACGAAGCCGTCATCGGCCAGTTCCAAGCTATTCGGCTCGCAATCGCCGCACTGGCGCCTGGCTAGGCCAGACAAGGGAGGTCTGCCTGGCGCAAGGAGGGCATAGAAGGGGTCCCGTGTAGGGCTTGGGGACGAGGCGCGCCGGGAATCTGCCATCTCAGGCTCCTAACAGGGCCGAACCTGCCCCGCAAACGGCGCCAACCCTCCTAAGGATGCTTGGTTGCCCCGGTGATACTTGAAAATACCCTCGAAGGGCTTCTCCAAACCACCCTACCCGCACCCACCGCGGATTTTGGGTCACAACGCGCACCTCCTTGCTCAAATATGGTTATCCGCGCGAGTTGCGTCACATTGAAGCCGGAAGTTGGGAATCAGGGGCCAGGAGTCATGGCGCGATTCTCCATCCAAACGGCCCGCCAAGTTTCTTTCCTTATGATGCAAGGCGCCAGCGCCTGCTTGCTCGGACGCTATTCACGCACTTCGGCAATTCCATCATCTTCGTGGCTCATTCAATCGGCAACCCCGCGCCTAAAGCCTCGCTCTGACCCGGCGGAGCAGCGGACATCTGGCCATCGCCCGCAAAGCGCGGCTCAACCAGATGGCCGAGTTCACGGCGGCGAGAAGCGTCTTCGCCGCCACCCACCAAGCCGGCCTGTTTCCCTTATAGACCCTGTAGTTGAAAAGGATCAAGCCGAGCCTGATCTGAAGCGGCGTGAAGCGCTCGTTTCGGATGACCGGTTTCCTGCGCTCCAAGCGGTGATCGGGTGGCGGCTTGAGAAGCCCCTCGCGCAGGCACCTCTCGTAAAGCTCGGTGCCGGCATAGGGGAAGAAGATGCCGGTATAATGGGCCTCCGGCTGGCACCGCCTATTGAGCGCGACCGTCTCCTTGTAATCGCCGGGCGTCTCATGCGGAAGGCCAATGATGTTGTAAAGGCATATCTCGAAGCCAGCTTGTCTGGCCAATTCGATGGCCCGAAAGAAATCGCCATTGGAATAGTCGCGCTTCAGTACCTCGTTCCTGATCCGCTCGCTCCCCGAGCGGGCGGCCGATCTGGCGCGACCCCCCGGGGTAGAGCCGCCGACGAGGTCGCCGCCGGCCCCGCGGCCGCCGCGGCGCACGGGGTGGGT
>JBBINO010000148.1:0-943 GCA_037443845.1 Acidobacteriota bacterium | reverse complement strand
TGAGCCGCTTCACGCCGGCCTTCGCGAGCGACTGAAATACCTCCTCCTTCACCGAGGCGGACGATATCCTGAAATTGGCCGAGTAGGAAAGCGCCCCGCCGTTCGCGGTATTGAAGGCATAAAGCCGCTCGCAGAGGCCGGCCAGCCACTTCTTGTCGAGAGCGATGGACTCCACCTCGAAGTAGACGTGGCTGTGGCCCGGATAATTTTGGCGAAGAAAAGCGATCTCGTCCACGATGTTCTCCGGCGAACGCATCCTCACGTAAGGGCCGTCGGCCACGCACTTCAACGCATGGTTGCAGCAGTAGGTGCAGTCATAGGGGCAGCCGCGCGCGAGCAGTATCGCCATCTCGCCGCCCGCGCGCTCCTCCATCCACGGCTCCCAGATGGAGCGGTCGGGAAAGGGAAGCTCGTCAAGCTCACGCAGAAACGGGCGCGCGGGATTTTTCTCCACGTCGCCACCCGGCCTCTTGATCCACAGGTTGGGGATCGCGCGCGGCGGTTTCTTTTGCTCAAGCTGGCCGCACAAATCCAGCGCCGCATGCTCCCCCTCTCCAACGCAGATCGCGTCGAAGGGGCCTCGGATCGCCTCCTCGGGGTTGAGCGTCGCGTGGACGCCGCCTAGGACGATGTAGAGTCCCGGCCATTGGCTTTTGGCCCAGACCATCAGCTTCTCGATGAACGGGTACTGAGAGGCGACGGCCGTCGCCGCGATGATGTCAGGCGAGAACGCTCGCACGCGCTCGGAAAATATATCTCTGTTGCGCCGCCATCCGTTGTTGCTGCCGAGGACGACGAGGCTGGTATCGTGGCCGCCGCGCTTCAATACCGCGCTGATGTAGGAGATTCCAAACTGGATCGCCGACCAGGACCAAATCGGTCGCGAGGCTCCTTGCGCGTCTTCGAACGAATAGATGAAGAGGACTCTCATTTCACGAAGCTC
>JBBINO010000147.1:0-2832 GCA_037443845.1 Acidobacteriota bacterium | reverse complement strand
AGCACCTTCACGCTTCCCTTTGCCAGGCCGCACACGTGATACGTGGGCAGCGCGGCCAGGTCCGCCACCGGGTCGTCCAGGCGGGAAAGCACCTCCGGCAGGCTCCGGGCGAACATGGCCGGCGTGATCATGATCTCGTGGTGGTCACTGTCGAACTTGCGAGCGGCCAGCCTCGCCCAGACCCGCTCGTCGTACTTGGGGTCTTTGTGCTCGAATGCCACGGTGAAGGTGGCGACGCGCTCGTGGCCGGCGCGCCTCATGGCCCCGACTATGGCCGATGAATCAACCCCTCCAGAGAGCAGCACTCCCAAGGGAACGTCCGAGACGAGGCGCTGTTCGACAGCCGCCTCGAAGTACCTTCCGAATCCTTCCAGCGCGACTTCAAAGGGCATCTCGCGCACGTGCTCGCCGAGGGGAACGTGCCAGTATGGCGAAACGACGGCCCTGCCACCCTCGAACTTCAACGTGTGACCCGGCGGTAGCTTCTGCACGCCCGAAAAGAGCGTTCGCGGCGCCAGCACGTACCGGCACGCCACCTGCTCGCTCAAGGCCTTGGGGTTTATCTCTCGGCTAACGTCCGGATGAAGCAGCAACGGCTCGATCTGCGACGCGAAAACGAGCCCCCCGGGAACGTGGGCGAAGTAGAGCGGCTTGACGCCGAGCCTGTCGCGGGCGAGTAGGAGCGAACGCTCTCGCCTGTCCCAGAGGGCGAAGGCCCACATGCCGGATAATTTTCTCAAGGCCAGCGTCCCCCAGACGATCATGGCCCGAAGAAGAACCTCGGTGTCGCTTCTTGTGGAGAACTTCTCGCCCAGTGATTCGAGCTCCTTGCGAAGCTCCGCGTGGTTGTAAATCTCTCCGTTGAAGACGATCTGGTAGCGGCCGTCCGGGCTCTGCATCGGCTGGGAGGCCGCTTCGCTCAGGTCTATGATCGAGAGCCGCCTGTGGCCGAGCGCGACTCCCGGCTCGCTCCATAGCCCTTCGCCGTCCGGCCCGCGATGGGCCAGCATCCTTGTCATCGCCTCGGCGCGCTTCAGCTCCAGGCGGCCGGGCTCTTTGAATGTAACCTCACCGCAAATCCCGCACATCAACCCTCCGCAACCATTGTACCTTAAAGTGGAGCGGAGGGCGCGGCTCGACGCGCCCCTCCCATTGCGCGGCTACCTGACGAACAGGCTGTGGGCGAGGACGGCGAGGACGAAGAAAGTGAATAGGGTGTACTTGAGGTTTCTCGCGACCATGGCGAAGAACAGCATGGATGCCATCACCCTGATGAGAGGAGTCAGTAGGAGAACCGCGATTCCGAGGCTGACCAGAAGCCTGGGGCGGATGGCGCCGGCCGTGACCTGCATGGCTTCCGCCCGCACGAATTCGTAAAGGTTCATCCCCGAAATGGCGTAATCAAACCCCATCTGGCCGGTGGATACGAAGCGCCAGATGTACCCCGCCAGCAAAAGCGCGGCGCTGATCACCACCCCCGTTTGCAGGATGTAGCCGACCATCGTCTCCATCGCGTGCTGGATGGCCGGCTCATCGGCTCCGCAGAGGCTCGCGAGTCCCTTCTGTTCCTTCTTCATAGGCTGCCCCAAATGCCCCTGGCGACCATCTCGGCGCCGAGCGCCAGAAGGACGACCAGGAAGAAACGCCTCACGGCCATGTTGCTGATCCTCACCAGAACGATCGTTCCCAGGAGCGCTCCGAGGCCGACGCCCAGAATTATCGGCGCCGCTACCCCGGGTTCGATGAGGCCAGCCGCCAGATAGACGCTCGTGCCGGCCAAAGCCGTCACGCCGATTATGAGATTGCTCGTGGTCGTCGAAACCTTGGGCGGAAGGCGCATCCCCATGTCTAGGACGAGGACCTTCAGGGCCCCGGCTCCAATCCCCAACAGTCCGGCTATCAGCCCGGCGCCGAACATCATCGGCCCGCCGAGAAAGGCCCTCGTTCCCTGGTAGTGAATGTCGTGGCCCACCGCCTGGTCGAAGTAGCAGCCTTTTAGCTCGAGCCATGAGGAGAAGCGGTCAACCTTTTCGGCCGGCTTCCAAACCTCGTGCCTCTGCATGAACATCGCCCCCCAGACCAGCAACAGCACCACTCCGAAAGCGATGAAGAGAGGGCGCGGGCTGATCATGAGGGTTATGGATGCGCCGGTGATTGCGCCGAGCATCGTGAACATCTCGAGGAACATCCCCACCTTGAGGTTGGTTATGCGATCGCGGACGTAGGCGGCGGCGGCTCCGCTCGATGTGGCGATGACCGACACTATGCTCGCCGCGATGGCGTGCTTGATGTCCATGCCGGCAAGGGTCAGGGCAGGGATCAGGATGACTCCTCCGCCCATGCCCGACATCGCGCCGACGAAACCGGCGGCAACGGAAATCAAGAGCAGCCATCCTACCGGCAGCATCTTTTTTCTTTCTCGTCGCGTGTTATCGAAGCGGAAGCGTTACGGGAGCATACGGCAGCGTCTCTTTTCAACCTGCGGCCTCCAAAAAAGTCCCCCCTTGAGGTGAAAGAATAGCGCACTTCTCTGGAATATGCAAAAGAGGGCCAATATCTGCTTCAGTGGCGGCTTTACCACGCTGGCGCACCTTGCCAAAGACCGTCTACAGGCAGCGCTCGGCGGGCTTTCCGCGGTTTTCAACCCGCACGAAACCTGCACTCGCCCAAAAGAGGGTTGAGGGGGGAAGATGATTGACTTGCTGCAAGTGTTCGATATTGTTGTGGTGCCGAAGGCGGGACTCGAATCCCTCGGGCTGGTTTGTAAACCTCTCGATGGCCGAAGCTTTTCGTTATGGGCAGTTTCTGGTGGTGCCGAAGGCGGGACTCGAA
>JBBINO010000146.1:0-2843 GCA_037443845.1 Acidobacteriota bacterium | reverse complement strand
GGCGAGGGCGGGCCGGCGGCGCCGCTGAGCGCCTGGTAGTAGAGGCGGTAGGAGACGCTCAGCCCGCGCGCGGGCCTGGTGTCTATCGCCTGCGAAACGCCGGGGGCGACGGGCCCCGCGACGCGGTTCCACTCCTGGCTTCCCCCGGCCTGGCGCTCGATGACGGCGGCGGTGGCGCCCGGCCCGGGCACGAAGCTGATCACGACCCTCGGGAAGGGGCTGTCCAGATACTGGAGCTTCGGCGCTTCGGGCGCCTTCAGCACCGGGTCGCCGATCCGCACCGCGACCGGGGCCGAAGCCTCGCTTCGGTTCTGCGCGGAATCAATCGCTACTAGGCTGTACCAGTACTCCTGGCCGGGCACGGCCTTGTCATCGGTGTAGCTTCGGGCCGTCCCCTCTAGCGGAGCGGCCGTAATGACCACCGGCTCGGCCAACTGGGTCGCGCCCCTCAGGACGAGGAACCCTTCGGCCTTAGACGGGTCGCCTCCCGGAATGAACTCGATGCGGGCTACGCCGCCGATGCCGCTGAAGCCGGTTATCTTGGGCGTCGCGGGCGGGCTGTTGGGGGGAAGCTCGACGGCCAGCTCGGCGCTCGGCGCGCTCGCCTGATTGTCTGCTCCGACGGCGGTCACGCGGTACTTCATCATCCCTTCCATTCCGACCACGATCGGGTCGTCAAATCGCGGGTCCATAACGAGCGTATTCCCCGCGTAAGACCATTTGCCATCTTTGCCGGCCGTCTTCTCGACCCTGTAGCCGGCCGCGCCCTTGACGGGGTTCCACTTCAGGGAAATCGCATCCGCTCCCTTCGACGCTTCGAGCCCATCTGGTGAAGCGGGGGCGGAGAGGCTCACGAAAACCGCGGCCGCGGCGTGGGATGGCGCGCCGGGCTTGCCTCGCGGGTCAAGCGAATAGACGCGGTAGTAGTAGTGCGTCCCCGTGGTGCCGGATTCGTCGGAATAGCGGAGCGTCCCAGCCGGCAGGGGCTTCGCGGTCAGCATCGTGTAGGGCCCTTGGCTGAAGGCGCTTCGCTCGACCATGTAGCCGGAGGTCCGCGGGCTCTGGGGCTTGGTCCATGAGACTTCTATGGCTCCCGGCTTTGAGCCGGCCGTGACCGCCTCGGGCGGGAAAGAGGCCGCGACGTCTGGCACGAACAGCTTCAGCGGGAACGACGGGACGCTCTCGCGCCCGAAGACGTCAATCGCCACGATGGTGTAGGTGACTTCCTGCTCGGGCGGAGCAGTGTCGTCGGTGAACCGTGGAAGCTTCTGCTTCTTGCGCGCCTCGTCGTTTCCGGGGAAGATGGGTCCCTTTCCCAGCAGTTTCGCGCCGGAGCCGTCGTCGCGCTTCACCCTGAAGAAAAACTCGGGCATTCCGGGCGTGGGCGGACCGGCGTCCCAGTCCAGATTCACGCCTTGCGCCGTTACCTCGGCCTTGGCGTTCTGGGGCGCCGAGCCCAGGGGCGTGACTTCGCGGGGGTCAACCGCCAGGGATATTCCCAGGACTTTTCCCGAGCCGTCGCTCAAGCGGTAGACGACGGGCCCCTGCGGATGGTCTTCCCAGGCAAGCCCCAGCGCCTTGGCAAAATTGAAGTCCGCCGCGGCGTTGATGAACATGAAGCCCTTGAGGCCGTCGTAATCCTCGGGCGGACGGCCGGAAGCCGCCTGGCGGTCCATCGCGTCGAGTTTGACCAGCGGATCGGATTGGTTCTGCGGAAGCGACTTGGTGAGGCTCTCGTTCCAGTTCGGGCGAAGGCCCGAAGCTATCGCCGTCCCCTTCCCCGACGTGTCCACGCGTTCCAGGGTGTAACCCTGGGGAGGCCAGCTTGTTCTGGGAATCGGCCAGAAGAGCTTGACGCCGCCATTCCCGTCGCAGGCGGCGGCGACGTAGCCACGGTTTTCCTGCGCCATCAAGCCTCCCGCCGCGAGAAGGGCCGAAAGGCCGAGTATGACTATTCGAGCGCTTTTCATCTCATCCTCCCGCTAAACGCAGAGCGGTCCGACCGTGACGGAGTAATCGTCGCAGCAGCCGACCAGGCACCAACAGATTTGCCCGAAATCAATCCACGCCTTCCCGCAAACCGAAACCGGCATGGCCTCGGCGTGGAGGTTCAGTCCTCCGCTGAGGCTGATGCAGAGACAGCCCACCGGCGTGTCGAGCCCGCCTGACAAGCTCGCCGAGGCGGCGAAATCGCCGGAGATGTGGACGGGCCCAAAAAGAATCGCCACGTCTATTGAGGCGCTCGCGCTGGCGTCCACGTGGGCGCCGAATCCCCACAAGCTTCCTCCCCAGTGCAGGTGGCAACTCACGTCGCCGCCCACCCTGAAGCCGGTGTTGTCCAACATGCAGTATCCGTGGCAGTCCGCGATGAGGACGTGCGCCGTGAGCTTCAGCCCGTCCACGTTCTGGCCGATATAGACGTGCCAGTCGCCCGAGCCGAAGTGAATGCTCACCGCCTTGCTTGGCGCGGTGATCGTGACGGCGCCGTTCATCAGGCTCCAGCTTCCCGAAAGCCCGGCGTCAAACGAGCCCGACGCGTACTGCATGAACCCCTGGAACTGGCCGTTGCCGGAATGGTCGTCCGTAAGAATCCACGCCTTGGCGTCTATTCGGAAACCGGCGTCCGAACCGGTCGCCTTGATCGTGATCGTGCCGTCGAAGGTGTAGGTGAAGCCGCCATCCGAAGAGCCCAGCCTCGCCCCGGCCATGAAGGAGTAGGAGCCGTCAAAAGTAGGTTGAATGTCCGAAAGGGCCGTCGTTCCCGAGAGCGCGGAGAGCGGCACGTTGTGGCCTAGCCCGCCCTGGATTTGGTAGAGCGAAAGGAAAGGCGGGAAGAGCGTGAT
>JBBINO010000145.1:0-2875 GCA_037443845.1 Acidobacteriota bacterium | reverse complement strand
GGGGTCAGGTCTTGTATTTTAACATCGGTCATTTTGTTTCCCCGCTTGTGGCGGATCTGAATCCTTGAAGTAATTCGGGGCGGCCGCCCATTTCTCAGGTGCCCAAACGGCCGTGGAGGCGGTTGATGGCCTGAGAGTACCGCCAGCGGGCGCGCCCGAGAGCCAGGGAAAGCGGCTCCTCCCCGGAAGAAACTACGAGCGAGTGAACGTGTTCAGTCATAAGGCAGCAGCCGAGGATGGCGACGCCTAATTCGCTGGCATGGTCGCGGACGAAGTCCAGATGGAGATGCCGGTCCTTGCCGGCGAAGAAGATGTCCTGCCGGTTGTTCCCGCGCTGGGTAACGTGGTGAGGGATGCCGGGAATCGCGATCCGCGCAGGCCATGGCATGAAAGTATTCTACAGCCTATCCAGCCACGCCGCAATTCCTACCCCGACATTGGTGAAGTTGAATTGTTTCACAGGAATGTTTCGAAGCGGGGGTGGAGGACCCGGGATTGGACCCAGTGGAAGGCCGAAGCCCCGGGCTGGCCCGCGTCACCGGCCCACCAGGACCGGCCCTTTCCTGAGCGCCGGGCGGGAAGGGGCCACCCCCTGCCCTCTGGGATTAGTAATAGGCGGCCATCCCTGGTTGCAACTGCGTGGTTTCGCACATGACAGGGAGCAAGTTTTAGGCGCGAGTATGGTATATTTCCATTTCGGCGCAAGGCGCACGATTAGGAGAGAGCATGAGCCAAGCAGAGGCCGGAACGACCGAGACCAAGCCAAGCCCGTGGAAAGAGATCACGCAGCCGTTCATTGATCTCGTCCATTCCCCGAGGGCGCTTTGGGCGATCAACCTCAATTACCTTCTTGAGGGATTCGTCTATTTCGGGATGGTGATCTATCTGGCTATGTACTTCAACAAGTACGTTTCGCTGGGCGACACCGAGGCCGGGTGGATGGTGGGCGTTCTGACGTCGGGTATCACCATCTCGATGCTCTTCTTCGGGGGCCGCGTGGATAAGTGGGGCGTCAGGCCGGCGCTTTTAGTTTCGCTCGTGCTAATGTTGTTCGGAAGGGCTATTCTCTCCGCGGCTCCGTCATTGGGACTTGGCGGAGGGAGCGTGCTTTCGGCGCTCAACTACGTCGCGATAGCCGGCATACTTCTGATCGTATTGGGCTATGGCATGTACCAGCCGGCCGCCTACGCGGCCGCGCGCCAGTTCACGACTCCCGCGACCGCCAACATGGCCTACGCCATGCTTTATGCCGTCATGAACCTCGGCGGCTGGCTCCCGACCTTCATGTCGCCAGTGAGGGAGCGGTACGAAATCAAAGGCGCCTACTGGTTCTACACAGGCGTCACGCTTGCCGGATTCATTATCCTTTTCTTCATGCTTAGCAAGAAGACAGTAGAGAAGGCCATCGCCGACGCGAAGGCCCAAAGCCAGACGGCTCAAGGCCAAGCCAAGGCGGGAACCGAATCCGCCGTCCAGCGCGCCGCAGCGGAGCCGGCGCCTGAAGACTTTTTCGGCCGAATCTGGCACTGGATGAAAAACCATCCTATCGCCGACCCCAAATTTGCCTATTTCATTTTCTGCCTGATACCGGTGCAGACGCTCTTCGCCTACAACTGGCTCGTCCTTCCTCTTTACGTGGACAGGGCTTTTTACGGCACGTGGGTGGGCGAAAAGTTCGAGACGGCGACAAACCTCAACTCGCTTCTCATCTTCATCCTCTGCCCCATCGTCGCGGCGCTGACCACCCGCGTCAAGGTTTACAACATGATGATTCTCGGGACAGCGGTGATGGCGGCGCCCACCTTCCTGCTGGCTTTCGGCCCAACGACGTGGGGCCTGTTCACTTTCATCATCTTCATGACGATCGGCGAGGCGATGTGGCAGCCCCGCTTCTTGCAGTATGCCGCGGAGATCGCGCCTGAAGGCAGGACTGGCGCTTACATGGGCGTGGCCCAGTTCCCGTGGTTTCTCACGAAAATGATTGTCCCGATCTACTCGGGGATCGCTCTTGCCAAGTGGTGCCCCGACCCGCGGCACTTCCCCGGACAGAACCATAGCGGCACGATGTGGCTGATCTTCGGCTGCGTGGCCATGATGTCCACCGTTCTTTTGATTCTCGCGAAGGGATGGCTGGGGAAGGATTTTAAGACAAAAGCGGCCGATTGACCCCGAGCGGCGACGCGGGTTGCGGCGCCGCCTGCGAACGAGGGCCGACGCCCCGGCGGCTGACCTCAGAACCGCGCCGCCCCCGGCTGGTGCGCGACCGGGAGCCATTCGCCGGGCGCCTGGCAGGCGGTGCAAAAAAAACCAAGCGCGCGTGACACAATGAAAAAGGCCCCCTTTTCAGGGGGCCTTCGGTTTTTATTCCCGGCGGCTACCTACTCTCCCACGCAGTTGCCCACGCAGTACCATCGGCGCAAAGGAGCTTGACTTCCGTGTTCGGAATGGGAACGGGTATTACCTCCTCGCTACGGCCACCGGGAAATCCCAGTAATTTATATCAATCAGTGATCGGGTAACGCCTCGACGGTCTTATGCAAAAAATGTTTATAGTCAAGCCTCACGGGTTATTAGTACGGCTCCACTGAACGTGTTGCCACGCTTACATGCGCCGCCTATCAACCTGGTCGTCTTCCAGGACCCTTCAGCCCTTTCGGGAGGGAGACCTCATCTCTGGAGGGGCTTCGCGCTTAGATGCTTTCAGCGCTTATCCCTGCGTAGGCCACTACCCAGCACTGCCCCTGGCGGAACAGCTGGTACATAGGAGCTACGTCTATCCCGGTCCTCTCGTACTAGGGATGGAATCCATCAAGTCTCCTGCGCCCGCGACAGATAGGGACCGAACTGTCTCGCGACGTTCTGAACCCAGCTCACG
>JBBINO010000144.1:0-2896 GCA_037443845.1 Acidobacteriota bacterium | reverse complement strand
TTGCGCGAAAGCGCGGGTTAGGGTATAACAGCCGAAGGTGGATCGTGACGCCACCACTTTAAATTGAGGAGGAGCCCTATGGCAGGAATCGTCGGGTACGGGGCGTACATTCCGCGTTACCGGATCAAGGTTGAGGAGATCGCCAAGGTCTGGGGCGCGGACGCGCCGAGTTTCAAGAAAGGCCTCATGCTTCGCGAGAAGTCCGTTCCGGGGCCGGACCAGGACGTCATCACCATTTCCGTCGAGGCGGCGCGAAACGCGATGAAGCGCGCCGGGGTCAGCGGCGCGAAAGTCGGGGCGATCTACGTCGGCTCCGAATCGCATCCCTACGCCGTGAAACCCACCGGCACGGCGGTGGCCGAGGTCATCGGCGCCGTGAACGACTGCCACTGCGCGGACCTATCCTTCGCGTGCAAGGCGGGCTCCGAGGGAATGTTCCTCGCCTATGGCCTCGTCAAGTCGGGCGAGGTCGAATACGCCATGGGCATCGGCTCCGACACGTCGCAGGGCGCGCCCGGCGACGCGCTTGAATACTCGGCCGCGGCCGGCGGCGCCGCGTTTCTCATGGGCTTGAAAAACGTCGTCGCCGAGGTGGAGTGCCAGTACTCCTTCATGTCCGACACCCCGGACTTCTGGCGCCGCGAGTACATGCACTATCCGCGCCACGGGGGCCGCTTCACCGGCGACATGGCCTACTTCAAACACGTCCGGGGCGGCGTGGAGGGCATCCTCAAGAAGGCCAAGGAGAAGCCGAAGAATTTCAAGTACGCCGTCTTCCACCAGCCAAACGGCAAGTTCCCGATGAAGATGGCGAAGGACCTCGGCTTCAGCGACGAGCAGATGAAGACCGGGCTCCTGGTTCCGACGCTCGGCAACACCTATTCGGGCGCTTCGCCCCTGGGGCTCTCGGCAATCCTGGACGAGGCGAAGCCGGGCGACAGGATACTGATGTGCTCCTTCGGCTCCGGCGCCGGTTCCGACGCTTTCATCTTCACCTGTACCAGGGAGCTTCCGAAGGTCCAGGGGAAGGCGAAGAAGACGAGGGACTATCTCGACACGAACCCCTTCTACCTGGACTACGGCACCTACGTCAAGTTCAGGCGCAAGATCAGAAAGAACGTGGAGGACTGAGGCCATGCGCGACGTAGCCATCATAGGAATCGGCATGACGGATTTTGGGGAGCTGTGGAACGACTCCCTCAGGGACCTTTTCGTCAAGGCTTCCCTCGAAGCAATGGACGACGCCGGCGTTGACCACATTGACGGCCTCGTGGCCGGCTGCATGAGCCCGGGCCTTTTCGCGGGCCAGGAGCACATCGGCTCGCTGATGGCCGATTATCTCGGACAGGCGCCGGTCCCCGGGGTGCGCGTGGAATCGGCCTGCGCCTCGGGCGGCATGGCGCTGAGAACGGGCATCGCCTACGTCGCCTCCGGAATGCACGACGTGGTGCTCTGCGGCGGCGTGGAGAAGATGACCGACGTCTCGGGCGCCCAGGCGACCTACGCGCTGGCGACGGCCGCCGACCAGGACTACGAGGCTTTTCACGGCGTCACTTTCCCCGGCCTCTACGCCATGATCGCCACGGCCCACATGCACAAGTACGGGACCAAGCGCGAGGATCTTGCCCAGGTTGCCGTCAAAAACCACGACAACGGGCTTTTGAATCCCCACGCGCAGTACCGCATGAAGATTACCGTGGAACAGGTCATCAATTCGGTGAAGGTGGCCGACCCGCTGAACATTCTCGACTGCTCGCCGATCACCGACGGCGCGGCGGCCGTCATCATCTGCCCGCTCGAAATGGCCAAAAAGATGAAGAAGAAGCCGGTCGTGAAGATAGCGGCTTCCACGCACGCCACGGACACGATAGCGCTGCACCAGCGGGAAGACATCACCTGGCTCGACTCCACGGCGGTTGCGGCGGCCAAGGCTTACAAGATGGCCGGCGTCAAGCCGCAGGACATTGACTTCGCCGAGGTTCACGACTGCTTCACCATCGCCGAAATATGCGTGCTCGAAGCCCTCGGCGTCGTTAAGAAAGGCGAAGGTGGCAAAGCGACGCGCGAAGGCATGACGGCTCGCGGTGGAAGGTTCCCCGTCAACCCGTCCGGAGGCCTGAAATCCAAGGGCCATCCGGTCGGAGCGACCGGCATCGCGCAGATCCACGAAATCGTCACGCAGCTTCGCGGCGACGCTGGCAAGCGCCAGCTCAAGCGGGCGCGGCGCGCGCTGGCGCAAAACATGGGCGGCTCCGGCGGCAGCGCCGTCGTTCACATTCTGGAGGTGCTGTGATGTTGACCCCGGCGATCGTTCGCAGAAACACCCCCCAGCGTTACCGCATGGAGGCGCAGAAGTGCGCAAAGTGCGGCAAGGTCTTCTTCCCGCCGCGCGTCGTCTGCGCTTGCGGGTCGAGGAAGTTCAAGGCGTACGCGCTTCCGCAGACCGGAAAGGTGATCACGCACACCGTCATCAGGACCGCCCCCCGCGGTTTCGGCGATGAAGCGCCCTACTGCATGGGGATCGTCGAGCTCTCGGACGGCTCGCGCGTCCTGTGCCAGATAGCCGACTGCGAGCCCCAGAGGCTGAAGATCGGCCTTCCCGTGACCATGGAATTCCGCAAGATTCAGGAAGCCGGCGAGTCGGGAGTCATAGCGTACGGCTACAAGGCGGTTCCCGAGAGGTAGCCGCGGCGGCGTTTCGAGACGACGCGCGGGGCGGCTTTGCCGCCCCGCTTTTTTTGGCGAAAAGGCGCCTCCTCGCTTCCATGTTATACTTTGCTCGAACCATTGGGCGGCTTAATGAGCCGCCAAGGAGCTTCGATGGAAGAGAAGACGGCGCCCGGAATAGCAGAGCCTCCGAAAGCTTACCGCTGGCTGGTGCTGGTGATCATCAGCC
>JBBINO010000143.1:0-2915 GCA_037443845.1 Acidobacteriota bacterium | reverse complement strand
GCCGCGCCCTTCCCGTCCAACCGCCTCTCCCGGCCCGCTAATGGAAAATGCGGAAAAAGCGCACGACGATAAGGGCCAGCAGGATGACCAGATATATCCGAAGGAAATAGAGGGCGAATCTGGCCATTGGCGTCATCGTCACTCTAGGCATTGGCGAACCTCCAGCTTAAGAAATGAAGTACTGCTAACTCAGATGCTCCGAAACCCCGGCACGCCGTTACTTTCTTCTCAAAACCCTCCACTCTCCATCGCTCTTCTCACGCCTTCACTTTCGTGACGGCGCCGCGCATGATGTCATTGAAATGGATCACGCCGAGGAGATTGTCTTTCTGGTCAACGACTGGGAGCATCCGGTAATGGTACTTGGCGAACAGTTCGACGAGATCCTCCTTCATGTCGTCGGCCTCTGCCGCCACGACGGGATAGGCCATGAACTCGGAAAGAAGAGTTTCGTCTTTCGCCAGCACCAGCTCGCGAAGGTCCACAACGCCAGTAAGCGTGCGCCCCTCGCCATTGACTATGTATATGTAGGTGAGGCTCTCCTTTTCGCGACCGCTTTTGCGCAATTGGGACAGCAGATCCCCAGAGCGAGTTTCCTTGGGCACGGCGACGAAATCCACGGACATTAAGGCCTTGGCATTAGCCTCGCGCTCCGACAGGATGGCCTCAATCCTGGATGCGCTCTCCCTTGGAAGCAGTCCCATCAGCTCCGTCATGTCGTCGTGCGGCAGGACAGAAAAAAGGTCGGCGAGCTGGGGGACGGACATCTCCGAAAGGATCGTCCGCGCCCTTTCCTTGCGCAGGCTCGCGATGAGCTGCCTCTGTGCCCTCGGCTCCGCCTCGACGAGCGTCTCCGCCGCCTTTTCCGAATCCAGGGCCGAGAAGAGCGCCGCCTGCTCCTCGCCGTGCAGCTCTTCGAGCGCGTCGGCCAGGTCCTCGCCTGGCAGTTCCAAAAGTTGCTTGCGCGTGACCGAAAGAGAGACCTTGTCGGTCGTCACCGCGTCTTCCACCGAAAGCGGCTGGACGTATTTCCACGAAATGAAATTGTCCTTGATCCACCCGAAGCCTCCGAGCCCCCACCTTCTCAGAAAGCCGTTAAATGAAGTGTCAACGTGGACCAAAAGAAGGCGGTTCTTGCTTTCGAGCAGGTGCACGTCGTTAACGACTTCGGTCCGCCGCCCGTCCATGTCGAGGATCGTTCTGCCCATCAAGTGTTTGTCCGCAAGAATCCATTGCGGTTGGTCAACGAACTGGGGATAGACTTCGCCTTCGGGCGGCTTGACGAAGATGGCGTCGTCCTCGATTTTGACGATGCGGTCCCAAGGAACGAACTGCGTTGGCTTGCCCCAGCCGAATTCGAGGTAGAGCCCGGCCGCCTCGGGATACGGTTCCTTCAGTGCAAAAACCAGGTCGCCGAGGCGCCCGATGCGGTCCTTGATCTTTCCCGCGCAGACCGGGCGCTTCATCAGCCGGCTGAAGTAGTGGAACGTAAAGTTCCCCATGCCGGCGGGGAGATCTGGAACCTTGACCTGCGTGGCGTTGTTGGGAGCCATCGCTTCCTCCTTCCCGCTTCAATCGCGGGATTGGGGTCTACTTGCCGCTTGCCCCCGTGAAGAGGCCGGGGAAGAGCGTGCTTACGGCGAAAAGCGTGGACGCCAGCGTGACGAAGATGACGATGCTCCAGTTGACGATGTTCTGCCAGCGCGTGTTGACGTGCTCGCCCATGAACGCGGGTTCGTTCAGGATCAGGATCAAAAAGACCAGGGCTGATGGTAGCAGCGTTACTGCCACGACCTGCACGAACATAGTGATCGCGATGAGAGGCGCCCCTGGAATGAGCACTACCATGCCTGACGTGACGAGCATTCCCAAATAGATGACGTAGAACCAGGGCGCGTCCTTCACGCTCTTGTTGAGGGAGTGCGCCCAGCCCATTACCTCGCCGACGGCCCAAGAGCTGGAAAGGGAGATGCACAGCGCACCGAGGAACCCCGCGTCGAAGAGGCCGATGGCGAAGAGGCGCCGAGCTAGCTCGCCTTTGCCCGCGGGAAGAAGCGGGACGAGGGCCTCGGCGGTCTGCTTGGCGTCCTCGATCAGGATCGGCGGCTTGTGGTAGAAAAAGGCCGCGCTCGTGGCGATGATGATGAAGGCCGCCACGAGGCAGGTGCTGACGGAACCGACGAAGGTCTCCAGCTTGCCGAACTTTATATCGTGGATGTCGAGCCCCTTGTCCACGACGGCGCTCTGCTGGAAGAAAATCATCCACGGGGCGATCGTCGTCCCGATGTTGGCCAGGAGGATGAAGATGATGTCGCCCGAGAGGCCGCCGGGGAGGTTCGGCATTAAAAGGCCCCGAAAGGCCTCGTTCCACCCCGGGGCCTCGGGCATCTTCATCGCCCACAGGGCGGCTGGGATGTAGACGAGGTTGAAGAGGCAGAAGAAGAGGGTAAGCTTCTCGAAGGTCCAGTATTTTCCAGAGAGAACGACCAGGAAGAGGATCAGGGTCACGGCGATGAAGGTGACGATCGCGGGCACGCCAAAGATACTCAGCGCGGCCATCATGCCGATGTACTCGGTGATGAGCGTCAGCCAGTTGACTATGGCTAGGTCCGCGAGGGAGAACCAGCCCCAGAAGGCTCCGAACCCCTCGAAAATGGCTTCGGCGTGTCCGCGCTTCGTCACGGCTCCCAGGCGCACGGTCATTTCCTGAACATAGTACGCCATGGGCACGAGGATGATGAATATCCAGAGCAGGGAGAAGCCGTACTTGGAGCCCGTGACGGCGTAAGTGGAGATGCCGCCGGCGTCGTTGTCGGCGACCATCACGATGATGCCAGGCCCCAGTACCGCCAGAAAAATAAATATCTGGCGTCTTAGCCGCGCCGCAAGATGGAAGGCTTTGCTGATGAAATACA
>JBBINO010000142.1:1656-3151 GCA_037443845.1 Acidobacteriota bacterium | reverse complement strand
CCATTTCTAAAGACGCTCCGGGAGAATCTCAAAGCCAGGATCATCCATCGCTCGTTTGCCCAGTGGTCCGGGGAGCTTTGTCCCTGATTTTGGCGCTTCGCGCCGGATGATCAAAAATGGTCGCCCAATTCGGCGCTCAGCGCCCCTTCGATGGCCGGCGTGAGAAATTGAAAGCCCGATTCGAGAAGGCGGGACGGCACGGCGCGGCAGGAATCGAGAAGAAGGGCGCGTCCCATTTCGCCCAGAGCGGCCTCGGCCGCGAAAGCGGGCAGCGGAAGGACGGATGGGCGGTGAAGGATTTTTCCCAAGGCCCTGGAGAAGTCCCTGTTCGTGACGGGGGCCGGAGCGGCCGCGTTGACGGCGCCTTCAAGGCTGTCGTCCATCAGGGCGGCGTGAAAAGCCCCGGCCACGTCGTCGAGCGATATCCAGCTTACCCATTGGCGGCCGTTTCCGACGGGCCCGCCCAGGCCGAAACGGAACGGAGCCATCATTCTCGGCAGGGCGCCGCCCTTGGCGGCTAGCACGACGCCCAGGCGCAGGTGGACAACCCGGATGCCTTTGCGTCTGGCCGGTTCGGCCGCCTCCTCCCACTCGCCGCAAACGTTGGCTAGAAAACCCTTGCCCCGAGCGGATGATTCGGTCAGCTCCTCATCCCCCCGGTTGCCGTAATAGCCCACCGCCGATGCGCAAATCAGGACTTTGGGCGGCTTTTCGAGCGAGGCGATCGCCTCGGCCACGGCCTTCGTGCCCTCGACGCGGCTTCGGCGGATTCGTTCCCTGAATGCATCGGTCCAGCGAGAGCCGGAAATGTTTTCGCCGGCCAGGTGAACGAGGGCGTCAAATCCCTCAAGGGGTTTCGTGTCAAACCGTTCGCCCGCGCTCCAGTGGATTTCGCCGTTCGTGGGGTTCGCCTCCCTTCGCACCATCGGGCTGACGAGGTGGCCACCGGAAGAGAGAAAGGCGCGAAGGGCCGAACCTACGAGGCCGGAGGCGCCCGTCATCGCTATTCTGAGGCGCGGACGTTCGCCGTAACGGGCGTGGCGGGCCAAGTCCGACTTCAACCTGTATTCCCTGTAGGCGAAAGTGCGGCGAAGGTCCGCTTCGATGGCGCGCCCGGCTGCTAGGCGGCCAGCAAGGCCGAACGGGAGGCCGTAAGTGATTTCATCCTCTATCCTGCACGCTTGGGGACCTTCGGGAATGAACCGGTGGACGTGGCTCCAATGGGCGAAAGGCCCTTTGGCCTGTTCGTCGCAGAAACGCCTGGGCGGGTCGTAGCCAAAGTGGCGCGCCTCCCAGCGGAAGTTCACCGGGCCTTTTCTTACGGTGAAGACGAGACGGCCCGAATCGTCAAGGCCTCCGGTTCTTGAAATCACCCTCACAGACTGAAAGGGCGGAACCAACCGTTCGAATGCGCCCCGGCGTTCATGCCAGGCGAAGGCCTCTTCGGCTGAAACATCGAGATGGGTCAAGTGGCGAAAGACGGACACGGCGGCCT
>JBBINO010000142.1:0-1556 GCA_037443845.1 Acidobacteriota bacterium | reverse complement strand
CTGGCCGCCGTTTCTTTGCGCCGCCGGATCGAGGTGGTAAACCGCCATCAGCCCGCTGAAGCCTTTGAAGTTCATTTCTTCGGGCGCGTTGTACGAGAAAAGCCGCTCCGTTTGCGCGTGGATGGCCGATGAAACCAGGACTTCCCCAGGCCGGCACGACGTTTCGAGCCGCTTCGCCAGGTTGATGCCTCGGCCCAGGGCGGTGTATTCCATGTGGTCCGGTGAGCCGAAGTTGCCCACCGTCACGTAGTCCTGGTGGATTCCTATCCTGAGCGCCAGTTCCTGTTTCAACCCCTCCGAGGACCACCTGGCCCCCTGCGAGGCCATCGCGGACTGCATCTCAATCGCCATCTTCACGGCGCTCTCCGCCTGCAATGGGCCCGGCATCTCGTCCGGCGTGCCGAAGAAGCCGAGAATGCCGTCTCCCATGAAGCGGGCAAGCGTTCCGCCGTGCCTCTCGATTATGGCTGCCATTTCGCTCAGATGGGAATTGATAATCTCGGTCAGCCGCTCGGGCTCGACGATCTCGGTCAGCGCCGTGAAGCCGGCCATGTCGGTGAAGAAGATCGTAATGAGCCTGCGCTCGCTTCTCAGCTCGGCGTCCTCTGATGAACCGATGATCGAATCAACGAGCCTCCGTGGAAAATACTTCGCGAGTCTCCTGCTGCGAAGAATGGTCTCGATCTGTTCGCGCACCTTGCTCTCAAGTTCCTTGTTGAATTCCTCAAGCTCCCGTTCCTGGGCCTGGACGGTCGCGAGGGCGCGCTGCAAGTCGGCGGTCCTCGCGTCAACGAGCGCTTCAAGCTCTTTCTGGCGCGCCTTGAGCTGGCGGACCCTGATTAGGAACAGGCCCCAGCCCATAAGGACGATCGCGATGGCGCAGAGAAGATAGAACGCGGCCGTCTGGTAAAAGTGGGGGGCGATCTGAATGGAAAGCGCCGCCGGCTTTTCCGACCAGACGCCGTCTTTCGATGCCGCCAGCACTTCGAACGCGTAGTCGCCGGGCGGGATGTTGGTGTAGTAAGCGGTCCTTCTGCCTCCGGCCTCGACCCAGTCCGAATCGTAGCCTTTAAGCCTGTACTTGAAGGCTTGGCGCGACGGCGCCGTGAATGACGGAGCGGTGAAATGGATCTCAAGGTCGCCGCGGCCAGGCGGTAGCTGGATGAAGCCGCCGAGCGGCGCGGCGCGCCTATCGTAGAGCAACGATTCGAAGACAACCGGGGGCGCCGGCTCCGGCGTGAAATCGGCGGGGTCCAAGACGGCCAGCCCCTTGACGGTCGGAAACCAGAGCCTGCCGTCCCTGGCGACGCACCCCGCCGGCTGTGTCCCGCCGTTGCACTCCTGGCTTCTCATGCCGTCGTCCTTGCCGAATACGAGGCAGTGAACCGTGGGCCCGCCGTCGGCCGCCCGCTCGAGATCGGCGCGGGGAGCGCAAAATATACCCTTGTTGCAGGTCATCCAGAACCTGCCGGAGCGGTCTTCGAGAATCTGGTAGACGAAGTCGTTGAAGAGTCCCCGGGAAACGTCCACCTTCCCCCACGCGCCGTCCTTGTATC
>JBBINO010000141.1:0-3182 GCA_037443845.1 Acidobacteriota bacterium | reverse complement strand
AGTTTGCATGGTACTGGGGCCACAGAGGCGTGAGAGCTTGCGCAACCCACAACTCGACGCTTAGGATGTCCTTCGCTTCTGTCCCTCGCCCCGCCATCTAGGCGGTCGATCAGCTTGCAGAGGGATAATCAAGGTACGCCCTCCGCAGTTGCTTAAGCACCCTACGCTGTGTCGCCACGAGGCTGGGGATGTCCCGCAGAGGGTAGCGCCTGAGCAGTGAAAGCTGTTTGTCCAGCGGAATGGCCGAGCGGTACAGGCTTTCGCACTCGGCGAAAAACTCCCGCAAAGGGAGCGCGGTCGCGAGCTGCGTGTGGATGAAATCGAAGAGGTCGTAGTCGCGCGTGATGAGGCGCGACTCCACCTCGTCGTAGAGGTCCGTGCCAGGCAGCGGCGTCAGGACGGCGAAGGTGGCGAAATCCAGCCCCATGCGGCGGCAATAAGCCTTGAGCGCGGCGAAGTCATCGCGCGTGAATTCCTGCCGGACCATGAAGGAAGCGTAGACGTCAATGCCGAGGTTGTGAAGGACGCGAAGCGCCTCCTCGTTGTCCTTCGACGTCGCGCCCTTGCCGACATAACCGAGGTCCTCGTCCCGCACGAATTCCAGCCCCACGAAGACGCGCTCCAGACCGATGGCGCGCCAGGCCTTAAGCAGGTTCGGGTGGCGCGCGATGGTGTCGCTCCGCCCGTAGCAGAAGTACCGCTTGCGAATGCCCGCCTCCCGGATGAGCGCGGCGAGCTTCGTCATCCTCGCCACGTCCACCAGAGACTCGTCATCGGCGAAAAACACGTACTCCTCCTCGATGCCCGCCAGCTCCTCCACGACCTTTTCCGGTGCGCGGCGCAAGTAGCGCCCCCCGGCCACCTTCCATTCGGCGCAGAAGCGGCATCGGAAGGGACACCCCTTGGAGGTCCGGATGGAGGCGAGCGGCTTCATCCATTCGCAGTAGTACCGCTTCCGGTCCCGTCGCGTTAGCCCCCTCGCCGGGAACGGGTCGGCGTCAATATCCGACAGCGGGAGCGGTGCCGTAGCCCTCGGCCCGGCCACCGAACGCACGGTCGTGCCAGGAATGCCTTCCAGCGCCGTCCCCTCCGCGCGGCGGGCCACGATCTCCCTGAAAGGAGCGACGCCCGCGCCGGAAACCACCACGTCAATGGAGGGAACGAGAAAATCCCCCGGCCGCACCGTGGCGTGGTGGCCGCCCACGACCGTCAGCGCCTCGGGCAGACGCGCCTTGACGCGCTCGAAGAGCGCCTTGACCACGTTGACGTGCACCGTGTAGCTGGTGATGCCGACCACGTCGGGGCGCCAGTCGGAGAGAATCGCCTCCAGCCCCTTGTCGAGCCGCATGTCGAGCAGGCGCACTTCGTGCGCCTCGATCACGGCGGCTCCCAGGTATTCCAACGCGAGCGGCTCGAAGAGGAAGACGTCCTCCCCGCCGATTGACGCCGACGGCTTAGGCGGCTCGATCAACAGAATCCGCATGATTCCCCCATTTTCAAGTCAGGCCAAAGGCCTTTGCGCCTTTCTTCTTGTCCTGCGCGGGCCGCGCGCCGACCAGGCTCAGCGCCCACCACTCGAAGTGGTGGCATCGTTAGTGAGCTACGGCAAGCAACAGCCTGAGGCGCAAGTGTCCCCCGACGTCCACACACAAGGACGCGATACTGGTTCCTGGCGCTTCTTTGGTAGAAAGGGCTGTATCCGCTTAATCATTTCCTGGTAGTTCTTCTTGGCAAGAACAACCTTCTTGTTCGTCTTGGAAAGCTCCTTGCGATCCTTCTTGGTCATTCCTTCTCCCCTATCGGCGGGGACTTCGCATAGAACGAGTGTTCTAAGCTCTCCACGCATTTTGCGATGCTTCCCTGCGAAACATAATCGTTAAGTCTGAAATTGAGATCACTCATCAAGCTCCACAGTTTGCCGCGAACATTTTCAGATCGGACCTTCAGCCCGCATCGAGAAGCCTCCGAAGCGTAGATTCGTCTACCATGCACTTTCACCTTCTCAGGAACGAGAAACACTTCAATTCGCTTTTTTATTTCTGGCACCGAGTATTTCCTCATCATCCCCTTCTTTAGCGCCTTGACTGCTATATCCTCAGCTAATTCAATTTGGGAACAGTATTCTTGGAACAGTATTCTTGGATTTCGCGCGGGTCATAATGAGCAAGCTGCTGCAAATAAGGCTCAAGGTTACCCTTCTCTTTAGTAGCACCATCGAATAGCACCATCGAATAGCTGGTTATATTTCTTGACCAGGTTGATCAGCGAGGATGGCCTAAAGCCATTGTTCGTCTTTATGAACGTCTGCGGGTCGATAGGTCCCAGTTCAGAGCTCTTGCTCATGATGATTTCTGTTGCACCAAAGCAGATCATCGTCGCGGCTGACTTTGCCGTGCCAGGTACAACGACCGAATAGCCGGCCCTTCCAGCATACGTTCGGCATATATTGACAATTCTCTCCGCAGCAAGCCCACTGCCTCCCGGAGAGTTGATCAGCAGGCAAAAACCTTTGCTGATGGAAGATTTTTTCAAGACCCCTTCGATCATTGCCACATCTGAATCGTCAATCATGACCGGATAGTGAAAGCTTGTACAAAAGGAGAGAAGTGGCTTTCCCAACATCGAGGAGATTTCCTCATAGTAACGCCTTCGCGTGGCTGGGGCCTGGCGCCTCTCTGTCTGTATCTCTTCAAGGACGAGTTGGGAACGCCTGCCGTTGAACTCCATGGCTCCCCTCCCTGTATTCTTCTACTATAGGATCATTTTCGTGTCAAGTTCTAACCTTGGGTGTGTTCTAACCTTGGGTGCTCGCTTGCCATCATGTCGCTCTGGCCGAGGAAGGCGCGCAGGGCGCGCATCAGGTCAACGAGCTTCGCGGGCGCCGTCTCGACAAGCTCCTTGAAAGCCGCCTCGGCCTCGATCCCCCAATGCCACGTGTCCTCGAAGGCGGTGATCTGCGCCGCCGACTTCTCCCCCGACTTCTCGCCGAAGAGCACGTTGTAGGTGGCGTTCGAGTTGAACGGCGGATCGAGATAAACCAGGTCCACGCTCTCGTCCGCCACCTGCTCCCTCAGAATCCCCAAGTTGTCCCCGAAGTAGAGCTTGTTTTTCCACGCCCCCGAATCGCTCACCGGCTTTCCCTCCGCTAAAGATTATAGCGCAAGAGGCAGGCTTATGATTAG
>JBBINO010000140.1:0-3202 GCA_037443845.1 Acidobacteriota bacterium | reverse complement strand
TAGGTCCACTTGCCCCTCCGCTCGTCCACGAGCAGGCCCGCGCCCACGAGGATGGAGAGGTGCTTGCTCACCGCGGACTGAGACATTTTCAGCGTTTCGACGATCTGGCACACGCAGAGGGGGCCCGGCTCCAGCAGTTTGATGATCCTGATTCTCGTTCTGTCGCCGGCCGCCTTCAGCAGCCTTTCGACGTCCCTCAGCATCCGCTTATCTCCTTCATATCGTCATACGGCGATATGATAATCAAAGATACTTCTTTGCCCCTACGCTTGTCAAGCCCCTCAACGCGCTACGGGCACGCGGCGCGGAGCTGAAATGGCCTGCTGTTTTTTAGACGATCCGCGATATGTCCAACCGGCAACGCACGGGCGTGAACGCTCGGGCCAGGTCGCCCTGCGGGCGGCGCGCCCTACCGCTCCCGGTCCGTGCCGACGTAGAGCTTGGACGCCCGCTCGGCGGAGGCGGTGATTCCCCGGATCATCGCGGAGCTGAAGCCTTCGTGCTCCATCTGGTTGAGGCCGGCGATGGTGCAGCCGCGGGGCGTCGTGACCCTGTCTATCTCGTGCTCGGGGTGATTCCCGGCGGTGAGGAGGAGCGTCGCCGCGCCTCTCGCCGTCTGCGCCGCGATGGCGAGCGCCTCCTCGGCGTTGAAGCCGATCTCGATGCCCCCCTGTGAAGCGGCGCGCACCGCACGTAGGAAGAAGGCGACCCCGCATGCCCCCAGCGCGGTTGCGGCGTTCATCTGCTCCTCGTCTATGACGATGGTCTTCCCCACGGCGTCAAAGATGCTTCGCGCTATCGCCACCGCCTCTTCCCCGGCGTTGCCAGGCGCGATGCAGGTCATCGCCTCCCTCACGGCGATCGCGGTGTTGGGCATGGCGCGGAGCACCACCACCTTGGGCCCCGCCAGCCTGGAGAGCCTCGCTATCGTTATGCCCGTGACGACCGATACGAGGATATGCCCGGGCCGCCTCAGCTCCGGCGCTATCTCCTTCATCACGGCGTCAATCTTCTGCGGCTCTACCGCCACGATGACGACGTTCGACCGCCTCGCGGCCGCGCGGTTGTCGCTTTCGACCCGGAATCCCCTCTCGCGCATCTTATGAAGAAGCGCCGTCTTCCTGCGCGTCAGCGTGATGCTTTCCGCCTTGAAGCGGCCCGACTCGACGAGGCCGCTGGCGATGGCCGTCCCTATGTTTCCCGCGCCGATAATGGCTACCGACAGCTCTTTCACTCTTCTTCTCCTTTGGTTGCCCCGGATGGCGCTTCCCAGATGACTGGCAAGGCCCAGAGCGCTTCAATCGCCCTTTTTGTATTTGATGATCAGGGGGCTGCCTTCCAGCGGAAAGAACTCGCGGAGCCGGTTCTTGAGAAAACGCGAATAGGCGAGCGGCGGCGGAGCTATGGAGTTGGTGAAAACGGTCAGCGACGGCGGCGCCGTCCCGGTCTGCGTCGCGTACCTGATCTTGAAGAGCTTCCCTTGGACCGCCGGCGGGGAAACCTTTCTCACCACCTCCTGCAGGGCCTTGTTGAGCACGGCGGTCGGAAACGTGCCGGCGAAGTGTTCGTAGGTCGAGACGACGCGCGGAAAGAGCTTCTCCACGCCCCTCCCGCTCTTCGCCGAGACCCTCACTATCGGCGCCCACTCGCAAAAAGCAAACTTCTCGCGAACCGCCTCCTCCGCCTCCTTGGCGGCCTTCTCTCCCGAAACGAGGTCCCACTTGTTGAGGACGACCACGATGGCCCGTTTGGCCTCCTCGGCCAGGCCGGCAATGTGCGCGTCCTGGTGCGACGGCGGCTGCGAGGCGTCAACCACGAGAAGAGCGACGTGGCAATTCCCGAGCGCCCTCTTTGCCAAAAGGACGGACAAAAGCTCGGCGCCCTTGTCGGTCTTGCTCTTCCGCCTGATTCCGGCGGTGTCAACGAGGACGAAGTCCCGTCCGCCGAAAGCGAACGGAGCGTCCACGGGATCACGCGTCGTCCCGGCGACCGAGGAGACGAGCGCCCGCTCTTTGCCCAAGATGCAGTTGAGAAGGGATGACTTCCCTACGTTGGGCCGCCCGACGATCGCGACCTTTATGCTGCCGTCAACCGGCGCATCCAGGGGCGCTTCTTCTTCAGGCTCTTTCGGAACATCCATGAGGACTTCGTCCAAAAGCTCCTGAACACCGTGGCCGTGCTCGGCGGAAACGGGAAAAACCCTTTCAATCCCGAGGCGGTAGAAATCGGAGGCCCTCATAAAATGCTTCGCGTCGTCAACCTTGTTGACCACCAGCGTGATCCGCTTGCCCGCCTGCCGCAGCTTGGCCGCGATTTCCTTTTCGACCGGAAGGAGCCCCTCTTCGCCGTCAACGACGAGGAGGATGTGGTCCCCCTCGGCGATGGCGATGTTGACCTGCTCCTCGACGAGCGAGTGGATCGGGTCTTCGGAGGCACCGAGGATGCCGCCGGTGTCAACGAGCTGGAACTTCCGCCCCTCGTGGCTCGCGGTCTCGACGATGCGGTCGCGCGTCACGCCCGGCAGGTTGTGCACGAGCGCCTTCCGCCTGCCGGCGATGCGGTTGAAGAGCGTTGACTTGCCGACGTTGGGCCTGCCGGCGATGACGAGCGAAAACAAGGCCGCGCTACCTCCCCGCCTATCTTAGCACGAAAGCCCGCCCGCGCGGAGCGAGCGCCGCGGCAAATGGCCGATGGGCGCGCCGCTTCGCGGAGCGAAAGGAATTCTCACCACAAAGGTCACAAAGGACACGAAGGGAAAGATTGAACCACAGAGGCGCTGAGGCACGGAGAGTGGCTTAGGGGAAGAATCCTGATCTATGCCCACTCTCTTTGCACCTCTTCTTCGTCTTTAACTATCAGTCGTCTTTCTCAGTGTCTCCGTGTGGTTCAAAGATTTCACCACAGGCACGGAGAGAAGATTATAGTTGCGTTACAAGCGCGAAGGTCACGGAGGGAAAGGACGAGATGGTTTTGAGTTGGGAGTTTTGAGTTTTGAGTTGCGCACGGCAAGCGCCACCCACGGAAAGATTATTCACCACCAAGGCACAAAGGACACGAAGGGAAAGATTGAACCGCAGAGGCTCACCACAAAGGTCACAAAGGGCACGAAGGAAAAGATTGAACCACCGAGGCGCAGAGGCACGGAGGGAAGATTATAGTTGCGTTACATGCGCCAAGGTCACAGAGGAAAGGCAGCCTTCCT
>JBBINO010000139.1:0-3232 GCA_037443845.1 Acidobacteriota bacterium | reverse complement strand
AGCAGCTACGGGCCTCGAATGGTCCTAAGCAGTGGGTCCTGTTCGCCTTGATGTGAACCCTGCGATTTCCTTTGAAGCTTAGAAAAGGCCCGGTTCGCCATGGGCCTTTTCTACTATATGCGCAATCTTGACATGCACGCGCTAAGGTATTATATTTAGAGCGTGCTCATGATTGATTGGGCACGCGAAGGAGCGTTCATGAACTTCGAGAAACTGACGCAAAAGGCTCGGGAGGCGCTTTCGGCGGCGCAGGAGTTGGCGCGCCGTGAAGGGCACCCGGAAATCACGCCGGAACACCTGGCCCTTGCCCTTATCGAGCAGGAGGGCGGCGTCGTGCCGGCGCTTCTGGAAAAGCTCCAGGTCGAAATCCAGCCTTTGAAGAACCATCTCGAAGGCGCGCTCGGCAGGCTTCCCAAGGTCCAGGGCGGCGGCGAGCCGCAGATTTCCCGCCTGCTGGGGCAAGTCCTCGAAAGCTCCGTCCAGAAGGCGAAGTTCTTCAAGGATGAATTCGTCTCGACCGAACACATGCTAGCCGCGTTGCTCGAAGCCACCGGCACGGAGAGCTCGAAGCTGTTGCGCGCCGCCGGCGTGGACGAGGACCACCTTTTACAGGCCCTGCAAGAGGTTCGCGGCTCTCAGCGCGTCACCGACGATAACCCCGAGGGCAAGTACCGCGCCCTTGAACAGTATGGAAGAGACCTTACGGAACTTGCGCGCCGCGGCAAGCTCGACCCGGTCATCGGGCGCGACCAGGAGATAAGGCGCGTGACGCAGGTGCTCGCCCGCAGGACGAAGAACAACCCGGTGCTGGTTGGCGACCCGGGCGTCGGCAAGACGGCCATCGTCGAGGGGCTCGCCAACCGGATCGTCAACGGCGATGTGCCCGAGACGCTGAAGGGCAAGCGCATCATCGCCCTGGACCTCGCCTCGCTAGTCGCGGGGACGAAGTTCCGCGGCGAATTCGAGGAGAGGCTCAAGGCGGTCGTGAAGGAGATCACCGCCTCCGAGGGCGACATCATCCTCTTCATAGACGAGATGCACACGCTCATAGGCGCCGGCTCGGCCGAGGGCTCGATGGACGCGGCCAACATCCTGAAACCAGCCCTGGCGAGGGGGGAGCTGCACGCGGTCGGCGCTACGACGCTGAACGAGTACCGCAAGCATATCGAGAAAGACCCCGCCCTGGAGCGGCGCTTCCAGCCGGTCTTCGTCGGCGAGCCAGCCGTCGAGGACGCGATCGCGATCTTGCGCGGCCTCAAGGAGCGCTTCGAGGTGCACCACGGCGTGCGCATTCGAGACGCGGCCATCGTCGCCGCCGTCACCCTCTCCCACCGCTACATTCACGACCGGTTCCTGCCCGATAAGGCGATTGACCTGGTGGACGAGGCGGCGGCGCGGCTGAGGATTCAGGTGGACTCGATGCCCTACGAGCTCGACACGCTCGAAAGGAAGATATCCTCCCTCCAGATCGAGAAGCAGGCGCTCCTGCGGGAGAAGGCGAGCGGGGCGACGAAGGCGCGGCTGAAGGAGATTGACGAGGCGCTCGCCACGCTTCGTTCGGACGCCGCCGGAACGCGGGCGCGCTGGCAGGCGGAGCGCGACGCGATCAAGGCGATTCAGGAGATCAAGCGCGAGGCCGAGGCGCTGCGCGGCGAGGCCGAAAGGGCGGAACGCATCGGAAACTACGAGGCCGCGGCGAAGCTCAAGTACGGCCGGTTGCCCGAGCTCGACAAGAAGCTCGGCGAGGCGCAGGCGAGGATGGCCGAAATGCAGAAGGGCCACGCGCTCTTGAAGGAGGAAGTGGACGAGGAGGACATCGCCCAGGTCGTCTCTTCCTGGACCTCGATCCCCGTCGCGCGGATGCTCGAAGGCGAGCGGGCGAAGCTGCTGAAAATGGAAGAGCGGCTTAAAGAGCGTGTCGTCGGACAGGACGAGGCGGTGGCCGCCGTTTCTGACGCGGTGCGCCGTTCGCGCTCGGGGCTTTCGGACCCGCACAGGCCCGTGGGGTCGTTTCTCTTCATGGGGCCGACCGGCGTGGGCAAGACGGAGCTTTGCAAGGCGCTCACCGAGTGTCTCTTCGACGACGAGCGGGCGATGGTGCGGCTCGACATGAGCGAGTACATGGAGAAGCACGCCGTGGCGAGGCTCATCGGCGCGCCGCCCGGATACGTCGGCTACGACGAGGGGGGGCAGCTCACCGAGGCGGTCCGCCGCCGGCCCTACAGCGTCATCCTCCTCGACGAGATCGAGAAGGCCCACCCCGACGTCTTCAACGTCCTCTTGCAGGTGCTCGACGACGGGCGCCTGACCGACGGCAAGGGGCGGACCGTGGACTTCACCCAGTCAATCCTCGTGATGACGAGCAACATCGGGTCGAGGCACATCCAGGAGCTTTCGCAAGCCGATCCGGAGAAAATGCGCGAGAAGGTGCTGGCGGAGCTGAAGGCGACCTTCAGGCCGGAGTTCTTGAACCGGGTTGACGAAGTCGTGTTGTTCAAGTCGCTCGGCCGCGACGAACTTGCCAAGGTCGTGAAGATTCAAATAGCCGTCTTGCGGAAGAGGCTAGCGCTTCGCGGGCTCGATCTCGAAGTGGAACCGGAGGCCGAAGCCTTCATCGCCAGCATAGGTTACGACCCGGTTTTCGGAGCGAGGCCCCTGAAGCGGGCGCTGCAGCGGGAGATCGAAAATCCTTTGGCGCGAAGGATTCTGGCCGGCGAATTCCCGCCCCAGTCGCGCGTGGCCGTGAAGCTCCAAGGCGGCGCGCTGAAGTTCGAGCGCCGGAAGTAGTGATAGAATTGGCCAGCGGCGCGAACGGCATGGCCGCGGAAGGAGATTGAAATGGGCAACTGGTTCAAGACGATGTTGCTTCTGATATGCCTTTCGGCGGTGCTTTTGTTCATAGGAGGCGCCGTGGGCGGGCAGAACGGGCTGATCATCGCCCTGGTTTTTTCGCTGGGCATCAACTTTTTTTCCTACTGGTTCAGCGACAAGATGGTGCTGATGAGCTACGGCGCCAAGGAGCTGACGGAGGCCGAAGCGCCGAGGGTCCACGCCGTCGTGGCGCAGCTCTCGCAGGCCGCCTCGATTCCGAAGCCGCGCGTTTACAGGATCCCGCAGGGCTCGCCGAATGCCTTCGCGACCGGCCGGAACCCCAATCACGCCGCCGTCGCCGTGACGGACGGCATCCTGGAGCTTCTGGACGAGGAGGAGCTTAAAGGCGTCCTCGGCCACG
>JBBINO010000138.1:0-3491 GCA_037443845.1 Acidobacteriota bacterium | reverse complement strand
GAAAGAGGCACGGCCCGCTCCGAGCCCCCTTTTCTCACCACGCGCGAAAACTCAAAGGGCAAGTTTATGGCGGACCTTGGGCGCGGAAGGGTGCTCGGCGGACGGCGCCGGCCTGTTGTAGAATGGCCGGGGAGGATTGATGGCGGCGCCATTTGAAATTGCCATAGTTGCCGGTGAAGCCTCTGGCGACGCGCACGCGGCCGCGCTGGCGCGCGCCTTCGCGGCGCTGGCGCCGGAAGCTGGCTGGTTCGGCATTGGCGGAAGCGAGTGCCGCGCGGCAGGGGTGGACGTGATCGTTCCAAACGAACGGTTGGCGGTCGTGGGCATCGGGGAGGTCTTCGCTCGCCTTCCCGATCTCTGGCGCGGCTTGGCGGCCGTCAAGCGCGCGCTTCGCGAGAGAAGGCCCAAGGCGGTCGTTCTCGTTGACTTTCCGGACTTCAACTTCAGAGTCGCCCGCTTCGCCCACGGCCTGGGCCTCAAGGTCGTCTACTACATTACTCCTCAAGTGTGGGCGTGGCGTCCTCGAAGGACTCGCTTCATGGCCAAGAACGTTGACCGCGCGCTGGTTCTGTTTCCGTTCGAAGAGCCCTTCCTGAGAGAGCGGGGCGTGGAGGCCCGTTTCGTCGGCCATCCGCTCGTGGATACGGCCAAGCCCGCGTCGGAGCTCTGGGCCTTTCTCCAGAGGCACGGATTGCAGGCGGAAAAGCCGCGAGTCGCGCTGCTGCCTGGCAGCCGTGCTTCGGAGGTCGAGAGAAATCTGCCGGTGTTGGCCGCCGCCGCTCGCGAACTGCGCGAGCTTTTCCCGGAAGCGGCGATGATGACGCCGTGGGCCAAGGGATTGCCCGCTTCCCTCAAGGAGCTGGCGGCGGGCTCGCCGGTGAAGTTCGTGGAGAACGAATACAGCGACGTTCTTGGACACGCCGGCGCGGCGGCGGTCGCGTCCGGAACGGCCTGTCTGGAATGCGCTCTGATGGGCGTTCCCGAAGTGGTCGTCTACAAGGTGAACGGATTCACGTACGCCATAGGCAAGCGGCTCGTCACGGCGCCGCACGTCGCTTTGCCCAACGTCATCATGGGAGAAGAGGTCGTCCCGGAACTGATCCAGGACGCGTTCACGCCGCAGGCCGTGGCCGGAACGCTTGCCGGGTTTCTTGCCGAAGGGGAGCGGGCGAGCGAGCGGGCGGCAAAGCTCGCGGGGGAGATCCGAAAGAGGCTGGGCGAAGGAAACGCATACGCCCGCGCCGCGGCGGCACTATGCGAGTTTATCGGTTCGTAAGTTGATGAGAGCGGGTGGCACGCAAGCTGGCAACAAGAGAAGGCCGCCGACGGCCAGGAGGCAAACCGTTGAATGATAAACGCCCAATTTTGCATTGTGAATGAAAAAACGGCCCGCTATTCAATATTCAAAATTAACAGTTCAGCCTTCTCTCCCGCCTCACCCCGCCTTGGTGACCTTGCCCGCCTTGATGCACTTCGCGCAGACGCGCATGGTCTTGGGCTGGCCGTTCACGGAAGCCTTCACCGTCTTCAGGTTGGGAAGCCACCGGCGTTTGCTCAAATTATGGGCGTGACTGACGTTGTTTCCAACGCCAGGCTTTTTTCCGCAGACATCGCAAACCTTGGACATGACAATGCTCCTTCCACCAAAGGGCGAATTATAGCAGGCTTTCGTCCGCCGCGCAAGCCCTGCAATCTCCGGCGTTTGTGGTACCATAAGCAAAGCCGGAGGATGAAAGTCATGGCCGACGAACTGGTGACCATACGCGAGTACTCCAACCCCTGGGAAGCCGAGTGGGCGCGTGACGTTCTGGCCTCGGCGGGGATTTGCTGCCTTTTGCCGGATGCCTCGCTCAATTACCTATACAACTTCATAGGGGCGGTAAGGGTTCAAGTCTCTTCCTCGGTGGCGGAGGAGGCCGAGAAGATATTGTCCGAACAGGAGTTCTCGAGAAGGCCTCTGCTTCAAGGCAAGGCGGCCCTGGACGGCGAGCCCGGCGCGGAGACGGACGTTTCGCCCTCCGAATCGTCCGAAGAGGCTGAGGCCTCCGTTGACGCCATAGACCCCGCTGAAGCCTGCCCCATGCGCGAGCCTGCGGGGTGCCCCAATTGCGGCAGCGCGGCGGTCGTTTCCGCGCCAGCGCCCGCTCACGCTGGCGAGAGCGTCTTGGCCAGCGCCGTCAAGCGCATCTTCGGAGGCGGCTGGAAGCGTTGCACGGCCTGCGGCCACCAGTGGGAAGAGTGAGGCTCCCGGCGAAAACGCGTCAGGGAAACGGCCGAGAGAAACGCCGCGTCCCGCGCTATTGACATCCGCTGGTGCTGGTGCTCGAATATAGACAGAAGTACGCGAGGGCTTTCAAGTTTTCAGAGACACGCCAAGAGGAGGAGAGATATGGCAGGCCGAGTTCATCGCGGGTTGTATTTTGCCATTCTATTAATGCCGCTAATCTGTTTGCTGGCGCTTTCCTGGTCAGTATATAGCCGATGGGACAGCATCCCCGACCCATTATTGCCCATTAGAACAGCCCACGCAATGCCTAAGTCGGTGCCATTGGTAGGCTCCATGTTCCTATTCTTCATGTTCCTCGGTTTTACAACCGCCCTGACGAGTTATGGCCTGTACTTTGCTTCTGCCATCGAGGCAAAGCAGGAAACACCGGACAGAGCAAGCAGGACATTAGCTGCGCTGATGCTGTTCGTCGAGTACGGCTCATTGGGTGCCGCCACGCTGATATTGTCGGCGATCTTGCTACAAGCACGATATTTGCGTGAAACGTTCTTAGCATTGAAAATTTGGTCTATCTTGTTCATTTTAATGGTTGCGCTTGGAACTCTTCGCTACTGGATGCTGGCGAGGTTGGACAGGCCAGAGACAGAAGCCCCAGGTCTAGCGAAAAGAAAGGAATTGGGCGGAAAGCTATACTATTTTAATCGCCAAGACCCGCGATTGTGGGTGCCGGCCGGCTTTCGGTATACGGTCAATTTTGCTCGTTGGGAGGCATGGCCGTACCTTCTGTTGCTGTTGCTAACTTTGGCGAGCGGCGCTATCTGGATCGCCTATTCGTAATAATGATGATGATACGGGACAGGAAACCTTCTGCAGGAGGATCGTGATGTTTCATCCGATGATGAGAAGTGGTTGCTCGATTTGCTGGGCTTGTCTATGGCCGTCCCTGGAGGTAGCTACAGTGGCAACCCTAGTGTCTTTTGGTACTTAGCGGGATCGGTCCCTCAAGTTGGACCGGCTAGCAGTCTCCTTGTAAGAAGGTACAAGACATCTGGGGCATCCCTGTGGTTGAAGTGAACTCCAATTCCTGGAGAAAGAGCCGGAAGTGTTTCTTCCAGCCGCCATGATAGATCTTGAGCCGTCGTTTGGCGGAGCCCCAGAAGTCTTCGATGCCATTGATGTGCTTCCGCCCCCAGCCAAGCGTCTTAGTAGAACTTAGTGGAGCCAAGAGATGACTGGAAAGTATCTATCGTTTAACGAGGAAATG
>JBBINO010000137.1:0-3588 GCA_037443845.1 Acidobacteriota bacterium | reverse complement strand
GCCCAACTCAAAACTCAAAACTCTCAACTCAAAACCCGCATCGCGGCGCCGTCTCACCTTCTCTCCATCGCGCCCTGGTGACCTCCGTGGTGAGATTTCTTTTCGAGCGGGGCGCGGCGAGACGAAAAAGGGCCGCCTTCTGGCGGCCCTCTTCACGCGGCAATCAATGATGGCTTAGTTGACCAGAATCGCCATGGTGCGTTCGGCGCGGAACTTGTCCTTGTCGGATATCTTGATCGTCCCCGTCTTGCCGTCCGGAGAGATCGAGGTGGTGTAGTCCTTATCGGTCTTGAAGACGTTTCCGGGGGCGATCTTGAGCTTGTGAATTGACACGACCCCGGCCTGTTCGGCCGAGAATGTGATAGTGTCGCCGGAGCGCAGGTCGAGATGGTCGGGATAGCTCGCCTCGTCGAACTTGAGAAGCTGAGGCTGCCCGAAAAGCGGGTCTTTGACGAGGCCGGCGCTGATGAGCGCCTTGCGGTCGCCCACCTTGTAGAAGATCGAGTTGAGGCGCGCCTTCAGGTCGTCGCTGAGGTTCTGCATGTCGGCCAGCTTTTTGGCCATGTCCTCGCGCTCGGCCTGGAGCATCTGAACGTCCTGGTTGAGCTGGTCGCGCTTCGTCTGCAAGTCGGAGACCTGCTCGGTGAGGGTTTCCTTCTCTTTGGCCAGCGTGTCGCGCTGGGAGATCGCTTCGTTCTTCGCGTCAACCAGCTTCTTCTTGCCCTGCTGAATCACGCGGTACGGGCTGACGGCGGCGTCGCCCTGGGTGACGAAAGTCCCGTAGACGCCGTTGTCGTAGAAGTTCCACACCTTGAACCCGGGCACCAGGTCGTCCATCAAGTTGGTCTGGAGCGCCAGCTTCTTGGCGGTGGCCGGGTCGAGCCCCTTCTCCTTGGTCAGGAAGTTCATGGCGATGTCGAGGTGGTTGTCGCCGCGCTTGACCACGACGGCCGTCGGCAGCTTCTTTTCGAGGTCCTGAACCTGAACCCTGAGGTCTTCGATCTCCTTCTGGCGCTTCAGGATGTCGCTGATAAGATCCCTGTAGCCGATGCCCTCCTCGCTCTGGAGCTTCTTTTCGAGGATGGCCTTCTGGTCCGGCGTCAGGTTCTGGCCCATGACCGCGCCGAGATCCTTGCCGCCTTCCTGGATGTACTTCTGGATGAGCTGATTGACCGTGTCCTGTTTGCCGTTGATGTCCTGTTCAAGCTTGGCGATCTTCTGAGCCGTCTGCATCTCCTGCGAGACCTTCGATGATTCGCGGTTGCAAGCCAGAGCGAACGCCAGAACCAGAACCGCCGAAAAAACCAAAGCCATAGTTTTCTTCATGGTCTGTCTCCCTCCTGCGCGTTATATTATAGGACGGTTTTCGGCCAGATTCAAAGGCCGCTCAAATCCCTCATCAGAATTGAACCGGCGGCGGCGACGTTGAGCGAGTCCCACCCTTTGGCCATGGGGATTCCGGCGAGGGTGGAGGCCGAGCGAAGCGCCTGGCTAAGGCCGTGGCCTTCGTTGCCGAGAACGAGAATTGCGGGGCCGCCGGGCGCCGCCCCAAGCGGCGGGGCGCCCTCCTCCGCGGCGATGATCCGCGCCCGCCACTTTTCGGCCCACGCGATCAACTCGCTTTCGGAGCAAGCCGCCAGGGGCAGCCGGAACACGGCGCCGGCGCTTCTAGCCAAGGCCACGGGACCGAACGGGTCCGCGCTGCCTGGACCGATGAACGCCGCGCGGAAGCCGAAGGCGGTGGCGCTTCTGATCAGCACCCCGGCGTTGGCGGGATCCTGCACGCAATCGAGGTAGAGGTAGCGTCCCAGCGGCTTTGCTTCCGGCATGGGCGCTTCTTTTCTAAGGCCGATGGCGAGCACGCCCTCGGGAGCGGGCTGGGTTCCAGCGATGCGGGCCACGGCCGGAGGCACCAAGGCGACGCGCACGCCAGAAGCGAGAAGGGCCTCCTCCCACGAGGGCCAGAGTGATTCCTCCAGAATGACCGATTCGAGCGGCCAGCCCTCCTTCAAGGCCTCCCTCAAGAGGTGGCGGCCCTCCAGCAGAAAAAGGCCCTCCTTGCGGCCGTGGCGCGGCGCCCCGGCGACCTTGCGGAAGCGCTTTACCAGCGGGTTGTCTTTTGAAGCTATCCGCTCCGGTTTCCCCACGGGGATATTGTACATCAGTTGGCTTCTACCCTTGCGTCTATGAACGGATGGCGTGTTGTTCTATAATGCCTTCCCGGCCGGAGGTGCCAGTCCTCCTGGAGGCTGCATGGAAGAGAACCTGATAGGACGGCTCGAAAAGCTCGCCGAGCGCCACGAGGAGCTGGCAAGGCAGCTCGCCACGCCGGAAGTGATCGGCGACCAGGCCCGCTTCAGGGACCTGTCGCGTGCTTACAGCGACTTGCAGGAGACCGTCCTGACCTTCTCCAAATACAAGAAGCTATCCGCGGACTACGAGGGCGCGAAGGAGATGTCCCGCGAAACCGGCGAGCTTGCCGAGATGGCGCTCGCGGAGGCGAAGGAGATAGAGCCACGGCTCGCCGAAATGGAGAAGCGGCTCAAGCTGCTCCTGTTGCCGCAGGATCCTCTGGACCAGAAGAACGTCATCCTGGAAATCCGCGCCGGGACCGGCGGGGAGGAGGCCGCCCTTTTCGCCGCCGACCTTTTCCGGATGTACACGCGCTTCGCTGAGCGCAACCGGTGGAAGGTCGAGCTTCTCGACGAATCGCAGACGGGGCTCGGCGGCTTCAAAGAGGTCGTCATTTCGATTTCCGGAGACAAGGTCTACTCGAGGCTCAAGTTCGAGGGAGGAGTCCACCGCGTTCAGCGCGTCCCCACGACCGAGGCGTCAGGGCGCATTCACACGAGCGCCGTCACCGTGGCGGTTCTGCCGGAGGCCGAAGAGATTGACGTGACGATAGACGAAAAGGAGCTTCGCATAGACCGCTTCTGCTCCTCGGGCCCCGGCGGCCAGAGCGTCAATACGACTTACAGCGCCATTCGTATCACCCATCTTCCAACCGGCCTAGTGGTCTCCTGCCAGGACGAGAAGAGCCAGATCAAGAACAAGGCGAAGGCGCTGAAGATACTGCGCTCGAGGCTTTTGCAGCTTGAACAGGACAAGCGAAGCGCCGAGCTTTCGGTGACGCGCAAGGCGATGGTCGGCTCGGGCGACCGCTCCGAGAAGATCAGGACTTACAATTTTCCCCAGAACCGCGTGAGCGACCACCGCATCAACTTGACCATCCACCGCCTGACGGACATTCTCGACGGCGACATGGCCATGCTCCTCGATCCCCTCGTGGAGACCTTCCAGGCGCAGAGGCTTGAAGAGGAGTTCGCCAAGGTCATCTCCGGTTGACCCCGGGCGTGAAAGCCGGGCGTTGCTGGTGATACTATGCCCCATACAAGGAGGGCCAAGGCTCTTCTCAATCCATCGGAAAAGATTTCGGGGAAACGAGAGACGTGGCGAGGTGCGAGAAGGAGGATAGCGAGATGTCGAGAAAACTGATCGTGTCGTTGGTAGTCGTGGTGCTGGCGGTCGCTTCGTTGTCCCTGTGGGCCGGCGCGAAAACCTACCAGGTGACGGGCCCGGTGCTCGAGA
>JBBINO010000136.1:0-3596 GCA_037443845.1 Acidobacteriota bacterium | reverse complement strand
TCGTCGTAAAGGGTCGCGGTGGCGGTTTCGCCTTGAACCTGCCAGACGGTGTAGGCGTTGTTGGTGGAGCTCGCGCCCGAGTTCCCGTTCAGCCACTGCACCACTCCGGACTGGCCAAGCGTGTCGTTGAAGTCGTGGATATGCCCGCAGATATATGCGTCCACCTTGTGGTTCGCCAGGATGTTCCAGAATGCATCGCGCTGGGCCGGATAATTGCCCATGTAGTTCAAGGTCCAGCTCGAACTGGCGTAGGCATGAGAGTGGCCCATGACAAAAATGTGGCGGACGCCGCGAGACTGGGCGGAGGCCAGGTCGGAATCAAGCCAGTTCAGCATGTCGTTGAACATGTAGTACATGCAGTTGTTGGTCCCGCCTCCGCAGTTGGAGCTGGTGTTGACGTGGCAGGTGTCCACGATGACGAAGTGGCTGTTGCCCCAGTCGAACGAGAAGACGGTGCCCGGATAGCCGGAGGGCCCGGTTTGCGGCTGGGCGAACTCCTGGTTGAATTGGGTTATGGTCGAGTAGCTGGACTCGTTCATCTCGTGGTTGCCCACGGCGATCAGCAATGGCGTGGTGTGCGCCAGCGGGTCCGTCGCCGTCTTCCACACGTCGTAGAGCTGCGCCTGCGTGGCCTGGGTCGAGCTGCCGTAGAACAGGTCCCCGCCGAAGAGGGCGAAGGCGGCATGCACCGTTACCTCGTGACTGATGATGTTCGTGAAGGCGGCCGGAAGGCCGTTGAGGTCGTTGGTGGCCGAGCTTCCCCGGCTGTCGGCCATCGTGATGAAGGTGAAGCCGGTTCCAGCCGGAACGGCCGTCGAGAAGGAGTAATCGGCCGAAGAGACGCCTCCCGTCGTGACTTTGTAGTGATAAGTCGTGCTCGCCGACAGGCCGGTGATGGTTAGCCTGTGGTTCGTAACCGAGGAGGTCTCCGCGAGCGAGGAGCCGTAGCTGCTCGAAGTTCCCCAGCTTATGGACCCAATCCCAGCGGTGTCCGTGTCCCAGTAGATTGTCGCCGCCGTCTGCGTCACCAGGCCGATGCGAGGCCCGTGAACAATAGTAGTGGCGAAAAGCGCCAAGCTCCATGAAAAAATGGCCAAGACCACTGAAAGCCTGGCGGCGCGCGCCGCCAGTTCCATTTTTCCGCCATTGTTCCTGAAAATCCGTCCGTGCCTCATCTCGCCACCTCCAGCGCAATGGAGAGGGCGCGAGCCGCCTCCAAAGCGCGCTTTCTTGCGTTCGTGCACCGGCCAGCGCGCCCGTCACACATCATGGAACCGGCGCCTTGGCGGGCGCATGCAGCGGGGCTTCGGGAGCAGGGCAATCTGCAAGCATGAAGCCGCCCACGGTGCCACCATCAGCAATCGAGTCCTCGACCTCCACCTTGTCGAGGTTCACGACCGAAACATCCCTGACCGCAAAGGGAGGCTCGGCGCCGGCTTCGGCCAGCGTATTTCCTGGAAACGTGAGGGCTACTTCCTGGCTTTTGGCCAGATTGGTTTCCGTGCTTGCGTAGGCAACAAGGATTTCCCCTTTGCCCGCTTTTCCAGTCAGGACCGCCTGAACCCGGTAGCGGCCTGCTCTTCCAACGGCAAGCCTTACCGGCAAGCTTAGAGACTCTACGAGGCCGTCCTCGCCGCGAGTAATCGAAGCGGCGCCTACGGAGGATATCGAAACCAGCCCGCCCTGGCGGCCGAAAGCCGTTTGCGCCACCCGGTGAAGCGGCAGCCCCTGCCACACGCCTGATGCGTCAACTTTGACGTCCGCCATTGCGCCGGGCCTTCCAGGAGGCAGGACGGCGGAATAAACGCCGTCGCCGGCCTTGCTGTCCGGTCCCCTTCCGTCGTCACGAAGGAGCACCGGCAGGGTGGCTTTCCCATTCCCCTCCTTGAGGCGTGCCTCTACCTTGAACCCTGTCAGCGCCACGCCGCTTGAAGCATCGTAGAGGCGGGCCTCCACCACCTGCCTGGCATTCGCCGAGACCGAAAGTTCGGCGAGGCTAACCTTCATCCGTATCTCGGACCCGTCGCGCACCGCCACCATGAAAGCCCGCGCCCCGCTTTGGGCTTTGGAAAGATCGAGCGTGTAGTTGGCGGGAGCATTTACGCTGATTTTCGCGATCGAGGCGAAGGGCGGAAGGTCAACGAGCTCGGGAAGCCCCTCGGCGGGCATGTTCGTGAAGACGGCCCCGGCTTGTCCCGCGCGGTAGCCGGCGCTTCCTTTCGCCGGAGGCACGAGCCTTATTCCGGTTTCAGGAACCGAAGTCCCTACGGGCCAGATCACGACCGCGGCGCCCGGACCGCGAAGAGCCACCTGAACCTGCCGGGCGTGGGCCGCATCAACGATGAAGGCGTCAAGGCCCGAAATTTGTACCGGCGCCGATGGTCTTTCGTAAGCCGTGTCCGGCGAGAAACCTTGAGCCACGCTTCCTTGCGGCAGGGCCGCGTAGGCGAGGAAAGACGACGCCATAAATGCGAAGGAGACGAGACCCAATCCCCGTTTCACTGTCTTGCGCATGGTTCACCCCTTAAAAGTCGTAGCTCAAGTAAGTGCCTATGGGCTTGAAGTCGTTCCGGCGGTTGTGGTGGTGGTTAGCCTCCGTCCTGAACCAGAGCACGCCGACCGCCTCCGCCGAATACTGCCCGACCATGCCGTCGTCCTCGCCTGGAAAGCCGCTGACCGCCGAAAGGGCGGCGAGGCCGAAATCCTCGGCGTGGGCCCAGTCGTTCAAAAGTCCCCATCCCGAAATCGTGTAAAAGGTCTTCGGAAGCGCAGGGCGGCCGGAGGTTCCATAGAGGTAGTACTGATTGTAATAGGCCATCCACGACGTTCGGCAGTTCTTCGTCGAGTCCGTGTTTTCTCCGATGAGGTCCACGAGCCAGCCCGTCAGCCAGGAGCCGGAAAGGGTTCCAGCCAAGTCCGCCGCCTCCGAGCCCTTGTGCGGCCCGGCTATGGTGTTCACCCACCTGGTCACGCTGATTATCTTTGAGTATTTCCAGTAGTAGGATGGATTGGAGAAAATCCATCGCGCGACCGTACCGCCGAACGAGTGCGTGTCTATCACCAAGTCGGTGATTCCCTGGGAGGTGATGAAATCATATAGCTGGTCGGCCACCTGGTTCGCCGCCACCCACATGTACTGAGTGCCATCGTAATGGCAGACGACGTACGGAACCGTATAACCCTTCGTCACCGCCGAAATCATGGGCGACGTCCAATAATTCCACGCCGCCGAGGAGTTGACCAGGCTGGCCCCGCCTTTGCCGTGAATGAGCGCGACTCCAGTTTTGGCGAAGACGCCGCTGGAAAACAGCGACGCGGCCAGTACCACCCACAATAGCCGTTTACTCATGGCCTGCACCTCCCAACCGCCAGCCCAACCAGCATACGCCGTGCCAGAAACAGAGATTGCGGCCATTAGGCAGTGTTATCAACGAGTTAAGCTGGCGGAAAACATTGCGGAAAAAATGGGCAAGTAGATACCCGGTTCACACTAGCCCTTCTTCAAAATGCCGATTTATGCTAACTATCAAGAAACAAAGGCGAAAAGACGCGATAACCTTGGTGGCGGCAGACGTGTGAACCTAGTAGCCGTTTTT
>JBBINO010000135.1:0-3668 GCA_037443845.1 Acidobacteriota bacterium | reverse complement strand
GTCCGTGATGGCCGCCTGGTCGCGCTCGAGCGGCGGAATACAACCGCCACGGAGATGGAGACACTGAGAAAGACGACTGATAGTTAAAGACGAAGAATAGGTGCAAAGAGAGTGGGCATAGATCAGGATTCTTCCCCTAAGCCACTCTCCGTGCCCTGTTGCTCGCGTACCACGCAGACTACGGGCGGCCCAAATCAACGCCGGGCCTACAAAACACCAGACACTTTTTTCCTCTGTGACCTCGGTGTATGAAAGGCAACTCTCATCTTTCTCAGCGCCTCAGCGCCTTCTCCGTGGTTCAATCTTTCCCTTCGTGACCTTTGTGCCCTTTGTGGTGAACATTCTCTCTCGCCGCGAAGCGGCGGCGCCGTGCTACCTTGCACGCTCAAAAAGCAAAGGCGTCTGGCGCATGGGGGCGGGGATTTCCAACCCCATCTGCCAGAGGAGGGACGGGGCGACGGAGGAGAGGCCCAGCGGGGGGGCGGAGTTGAGGCGGGAGTGGTCGTCGCAGATCCAGACGAGTGGGACGGGGTTGGTGGTGTGGGCGGTGTGCGGCTTGACGCCGTCCTCTTCGCGCATGCACTCGATGTTCCCATGGTCGGCTGTGAGCATGAGCGCGCCGCCTTTCGAAAGGACGGCCTTCGCCACCTGGCCGGCGCATTCGTCCACGACCCGCGCCGCCTTGACGGCGGCCTCGAAAATGCCGGTGTGGCCGACCATGTCGCCGTTGGCGTAGTTGACGAGGATGAAGTCGAATTTGCCCTCGCCGATCTTTTCAACGAGCAGCTTCGTCAGAAGCGGCGCGCTCATTTCGGGTTGAAGGTCGTAGGTCGCCACCTTTGGGCTGGGCACGAGAATGCGCTCCTCGCCGTCGAACGGCTTCTCTCTTCCGCCGTTGAAGAAGAAGGTGACGTGCGCGTACTTCTCGGTCTCGGCGATCCTCAGTTGCTTGAGGCCGTTCTTAGCGACGACTTCGCCGAAGGTGTCAACGAGGTTTTCCTGATCGAAAGCGACGGGGAAGGGGAAATCGCCCTGGTACCTCGTGAAGGTCGTGTAGGTGGCCAGATCAGGCTTCGCCAGGCGGGCAAACCCCTGGAACGGTTCCTCGCTGAAGGCGCGCGCTATCTGCCTCGCCCTGTCCGCCCTGAAGTTGAAAAAAATGATCCCGTCGCCGTCCGAAATTTTTCCATAAGGACAGGGAAGGACGATGGGACCGGTGAATTCATCGGTGACGCCTTGGGCGTAGGACTCCCTCACGGCGGCGGCGGCCTCTTGCCTGGCCGCTCCTTCACTTTGGGTGTAAAGGCGGTAGGCTTTCTCGGTCCTCTCCCACCGCTTGTCGCGGTCCATCGCGTAATAGCGTCCGATGACGGTGGCGATCCTCCCGGTACCCTTTTCCGCGAGGACCTTTTCAAGCGCCTCCACGTACGACGCACTCGAATTGGGGGGCGTGTCGCGACCGTCGAGGATCACGTGAACGGCGACGCGCTTCATACCCTCCCGCCTGCACAGTTCGATCAAGGCGTAGAGGTGCTCTTGGTGGCTGTGGACGCCGCCGTCCGATAGAAGCCCCATGAGGTGTAGCGTTCCATTTCTGCTGAGGCGGCACGCCTCCTTCAGCGCATGGTTTTCAAAGAAGGACCCGTCTTTGATGGCGTTGCTTATTCTGGGCAGCTCTTGAAAGACCACTCGGCCGGCGCCGAGCGTCAGGTGGCCTACTTCGGAATTGCCCATCTGCCCTTGGGGCAGGCCGGCCGATTGGCCGCTGGCGAGCAGCGTGCGGTGCGGGTAGGCGGCGGTGAGGGAGGGGATGTTCTTCAACCCGGAGCGGGTGATGGCGTTGTAGGCCCAGTCGCGCCCCTCGCCCCATCCGTCGAGGACCATCAGTACTACCGGGCGCTTGACTGGCGTCCCCACGAAATCTCCTGGTAGTAAACGGGGCTGGATTCGGGAAGCTCCTGGATGAGTTCGTCCTTGAAGTCCGGCACCCACGTGCCCCAGAGCAGGCACTTGGGGCAGAAGTCCTTCCACGCGGGGATCTTTTCGCCGCAGCCCTTGCAGACGTAGACCATCTCGAAGGGCCTGAGAATCCTGATGACCTCGCGGTAGCGCGCGCAGGCCTGGGCGAAGTCGCCGCGCCGCTCCCTGATGCGGCCGAGGTAATACTGGACCAGGCCGGACTGGCGCACGCTGCCGTCTATCTCGCGCAGAACCTGCTCCGCCTTGTCCATCACCTCGAGACGGTAGTAGAGAACCGCAAGGAGGAACTTAGGGATCATCTTTCGGCTAGTGCTGGCGATGGCGCCCTGGTAGGCGGCGATCGCCTCTTCGGGCGTTCCCTTGTCCAGAAACATTTTCTCCATGGCGAGCAGGCAGGTGGTGGAGCCGGCCCGGCGGAAGCCTTCCAGGTACGTGGCGGCGGCCTTCTCCTCCTGGCCGTCGAGGAGGTAAGCCTCGGCAAGCTTGATGTACGTCGGCACGAAGGCCGGATGGCCCTGGCGGACCTTTTCGAGTTGAATGATGGCCTCGCCGCGCTTCTCCTGCGCAAGAAGATCCGCGCCCTGCTGGTAGAGGATGCCTGGCGTGTACGGCGCGTCCGAGGCCCGCTCCTCCTCCATGATGCGAAGCTCCGTGATGCGCTCCTGCGCTTCGAGGGCTTTTTTCCAGTTGCCCTCCTTGATGTAAAGCTCGCGCAGAATTCTGTAGGCATGGAGCGCGCGTTTAGGCTGTATTCGGAGTATTTCCGCGAGCGCCTTTTTCGCCCGCTCGTGGTCCGAGGCGGCAAGATAGTCGTCAACCAGGGCGTAGAGCAGCGGAAGGTCGGAGGGGTGGCCGGCCTGGGCGCGCCTGTGCAACTCTATCGCCTCCTCGGTGCGGCCGGTGCGCCTGAGCGCCTCGCCGAGCTTTAGAAGGGCGGGAAGGTAATCGGGCTGGGCCTCCAGTGCCCTGCGGAAGTGGTTGATGGCTTCAAGCGGCCTTTCGCCAAGGGCGGCGTCGAGCCCCTTGAGATATTTTTCCTCGGCGTCGCGCTCCGAGTTTTTCCTGAGCTGGCGCATCAGGCGGCGAAGCGCCCTGGCGATGCCGCTTCCGATCGCCCACAGCGCAAATGCGGCGAAGCCGGAGAGCAGGGCCAGCCCCATCGCCGTCGCGGTGCGCATCCTCGTCCCTAAAAGGACGAAGTCCTGCTTCAGCACCGCCTCGTTCTGAATCACGACCGTCACAAGGCCGACCATGGCCAGGATGAGAAGGCCGAGAACGATAGCGGTCTTCTGGCGCATCCGTTTCTACTCCTCCAGCCGCCCGCGTTCTTGAAGCTCCTCGCACTCGACGCAGTGGCGAGCCCAAGGAACGGCTTCGAGCCTCTTCTTCTGGATCGGCTTCTCGCAGTGGGTGCATGCCCCGAAAGAGCCGTCGGTGATCCGCCTCAGCGCCTCGTCAATCAGCCGCATGATCTGGCGGTCGCCGTCGGACATGGAGTACCAGAACTCCTTGTTGTAGTTGGCCGACGCCTCGTCGGCGGAGTCGAGCGCACCATCCGCGCCGGCGTCACCGCTGCGCTGGAGCTTCTCGAGGTAGGCGGCCTGGAGTTCCGTCCGTTTCACTTTCAGGAGTTTCTCGAACTGTTTCAGGCTTTTCTTGTCCATCACGGCTCCTTAATGTCCTCACTT
>JBBINO010000134.1:0-3680 GCA_037443845.1 Acidobacteriota bacterium | reverse complement strand
CTTGAACCCCCGACCTAGTGATTAACAGTCACCCGCTCTAACCAACTGAGCTACCGGGGAGCAGGCGCCGTATATTTTAACGGCCTTCGCGATTAAAAGCAACCTTAATGGGCGGCGCCGAGCACCGCCTTGGCGGTCCAATCGAGCAGCGGCTGGGCATACAGCCCAAGGCCAAGGACGACCACCACCGAAACAAAGAGCGCGGCCCCCAGGGGCCAACCGGCCGAAACCGGCTCCTTCGCTTCCGCGTCCTTCAAGAACATGCTCATGACGATTCGGTAGTAGTAGTAGAGCGAGACGACGCTCGTCACGGCCAGGACCACGGCCAGGCCGTAAAGCCCCGCGTTGACCGCCGCCTTAAAGACGAGGAACTTGCCGATGAAGCCCGCCGTGGGCGGAATGCCGCCCAGCGAAAGAAGGAAGATAATCATCGTTATGGCCGCGACCGGCTTTCTGTGGACGAGGCCGTTGAAGTCGCTCACCTTGTCGCCAGCGCTTCCGTCTCTTTCAAGATAGAGAACGAGGCCGAAGGCGCCGAGGTTCATGAAGGCGTAGGCGAAGAGGTAGAAGACGGCCGCGCTGACGCCCCCGCTTGAGGGAGCACTCCCAGCGGCGATTACCGCCACCAAAACGTACCCGGCGTGGGCGATCGAGGAGTAGGCCAGCATCCTCTTGACGTTGTCCTGCAGCATCGCCGCCACGTTTCCCCATATCATCGTCGCGATTGCGACCGCGCTCAAAAGGCCGGCCCAGAAAACCGACGCGGGGCCGAGCCCCTCGATGAATATCCGAAGCATCATCGCAAAAGCCGCCGCCTTGGGAGCGACGCTCATGAAGGCGGTGATGGGCGTGGCCGCGCCCTCGTAGGCGTCGGGCGTCCACCAGTGGAAGGGGACGAGCGCGGCCTTGAAGAGAAGCGCCACCGAAAGGATGACGAGCCCGGCGGTGAACGGGAAGCCAAGCGCGCCGATTCCTCCCGCCGCTATTCTCGTCGCCAGGGCCTGCCGGATCGCGTCGAGCTGGACGCTGCCGGTGGCTCCGTAGATAAACGACGCGCCGTAGAGGTAGAAGCCGCTTGAAACCGCGCCGAGCAGGAAGTATTTGAAGGCCCCCTCGACGCTCTTTTCGTCACGGCGCAGGTAGGCGGCCAGGACGTAAACGGAGAGCGCCATCGTTTCGAGGCCGACCCACAGAGTGAGAAGGTCGGCGCCGGAGGCCATCACCATCATCCCGAAGACCGCGAAGGTGAGAAGGGCGAAGTATTCGCCCGTCAGCGCTTTGTTCACTTTGAGGCTTTTGAATGAAAGGAGGATGGTGAGCATCGCGCCCAACAGGACGATCGTCTTGAATATCTGGCTGAACGGATCAATCACCAGGGAGGCGAAGCCTTCGGTCGTCGAGAGGGCCGCGACCCGTTCCCCTCCGATGCCTTTCAAGACTTGCAGCGTCAGGACGAGGGTGATCGCGAAGCCAAGAAGCGTAATCCAGCCGAGCGACTCCTTGAACGAGTCCGGCGCCTTCACGGCCGACATCAGAAGAAAGATGACGCCGAAGCAGACGAGGACTATCTCCGGGCTCAGAAGGTTCCAGAAAGCGGGGTTGAGCGAGAACATACCGCGCCCCTACTTTCCCGGTTCGGCCGGGGCCGGCTTCGGCGCGTTGGGCGCCTTCTCGGGCGAGAAGGTCTCTTTCTTGACCTCGGTCTCGCTCAGTTTGGTCTCGGTGGCGGCGCCCTCCGCCTCTGACTTTTCGGTCACCGCAAGCTTTTCCGGCTGGTAGCCCTTCTCCTTCTCGACGCGCTCGATGGCCGGGCGCACGCGGCTGAGGACGAAGTCGACGCTCTTCTCCATCCGGTCGAATATCGGCTTCGGGTAGAGGCCGATCCAGATCGCCAGAAGAACGAGCGGAACCATGTAGGTCCACTCGCGGCCGTTCATGTCGTTGTCTTTAACGTGTTCTTCAAGGTGCGGGTTCGTCACCTCGCCAAAGAAGACGCGCTGGTACATCCAGAGCATATAAGCCGCGCCCAGGAGCATACCGGCCACGAGGAAGAAGATGAGCGACTTCGAGAAGATGAGCGCAGGCGACATGTGGTAGGCGCCCAGCAGGATCGTTATCTCGCCGATGAAGCCGTTCAGGCCCGGAAGGCCGATCGAGGAGAGGGTGATGATCATGAAGAAGGTCGCGTAGACCGGCATGAGCTTGGCCAGGCCGCCGTATAGCTTTATCTCGCGGGTGTGCATCCTCTCGTAGATGATTCCGACGAGCAAGAAGAGCCCGCCCGTCGAGATGCCGTGGTTGATCATCTGGAGGATCGAGCCCTCGATGCCGGCCTTCGTAAGGGCGAACATGCCGGCCATGCAGAAGCCAAGGTGGCTGACCGACGAGTAGGCGACCAGCTTCTTCATGTCCTTCTGGACCAGCGAGACCATCGCGCCGTAGATGACGCCTATGATGGCGAGCACCATGACGAAGGGCAGCCAGGCGACGGTGGCGTCGGGCAGTATCGGCAGGCTGAACCGGAAGAAACCGTATGTTCCCATCTTCAACAGGACGCCCGCCAGGATGACGGAGCCGGCCGTCGGCGCCTCGACGTGGGCGTCGGGCAACCAGGTGTGGAAGGGAAACATCGGCACCTTGATGGCGAAGCCGACGAAGAAGGCGGCGAAGACCCACCACTGGAGCGACGGGTCGAGCGCGACCTTGTAGATTACGTCGAGGTCGAAGCTCTTCACGCCGCCGTTGACCGCCGCCGTCTTGAAGTAGAGAACCAGGATGCCGATCAGCATCAGCACCGAACCGGCCAGCGTGTAGAGGAAGAACTTGATCGCGGCGTAGAGCTTGTTGGGGCCGCCCCAGATGCCGATGAGGAAGTACATCGGGACCAGCATCACTTCCCAGAAGACGTAGAAGAGGAAGAAGTCGAGGCTGCAGAAGACGCCGATCATGCCGGTCTGGAGGATGAGGAGCCAGATGTAGTACTCCTTCTCCCTGTTCTTGATGTAGTTCCATGACGAGAGGGCGGCCAGGACGCCCAGCACCGTCGTCAACAGCACCAGGAGCGCCGACATACCGTCAACGCCGAAGTGATAGGTCGCGCCGAGTGAGGATATCCAGGTGTACGGACCCTCCTCGAAGACCCACATCTTCTTGGCCGCTTCGGCCGCGGCCTGGGCCTCCTTCCAGGTGAACCACAGCGGGAGGCTCAAAAGGAAGTCCACGAGAAACACTCCGGTGGTGATGTACTTGATGTACTTCTCCTGGCTCTTTGGGACGAAGAGCAGGCAAATGGCCGCCACCAGCGGAATGTACGTCAGGAAGGAAAGCAGGTATGGCATGACCTCGACTCCTTCTGCCTAACGAACTAGCAGGTAACCAATCGCGAGCAGGATGAACCCCGCCACGAAACCAAGTGCATAATGCTGGAACTGTCCGGTCTGAATCCGCCTGTTCTGGCGGGAGAACCACTGGAAAGTATACGCCGTGCCGTTGACGCCCAAGCCGTCAACCACGTACTTGTCCCATGCGAGGGAAGCGTGGGATGCGCCCACGGTCAGGTGGCGCGCTCCGTTGACGATCCCGTCAACGATCCACCTGTCCCACCACCAGAGCCCTTCGCAAAGCTTGACCAGTGGCCTGATGAAGGCGCCGAAGTAGATTTCGTCCACGAAGTACTTGTT
>JBBINO010000133.1:1783-3737 GCA_037443845.1 Acidobacteriota bacterium | reverse complement strand
GGCATGTGCTTCCTTGGCTGATAGATAGCGGTCATTTCCGGCTCCTTCTACAAATGGACTGCCATGACAGGCAGCCAATTTCAACAGCGCTGCCCTTTGCCGCAGTGGCCGATGCTCGCATCGGCCGAAGAGCCGGCCTTTGCAAGCAAAGGCCGCTACGGGAGGGAATGGAGGCGCAAGACTTCGCCCAACTCAAAACTCATAACTCAAAACCCGTCTCGCCGCGCGCGGGAGGGGGCGGAGCCCCTCCCGGTTCGCCGTCTCACGTCTTACGTCTTACGTCTCACTTCTTCCCACGGCTGCTCTTAACAAGACACCAGACACAAGACACCAAACACTTCTTTCCCTCCGAGATCTTGGCACCTTGACTTCGCGGGGCGGCGGCGGTATCGTCTGGGTGAAGGCCGCGGGGGAGGCGGCTGTCAATGGCTCAGACGAAGAAGCAGCCTGGATTTGAAGAGCGCTTGAAGCAGTTGGAGGGGATCGTCCACAAACTGGAAGAGGGAAACCTTCCCCTGGAGGAGAGCCTCGACCTCTTCGAGAAGGGCATCACGCTGAGCAGGGAGTTGCAGAAATCCCTCGAATCGGCCTCGCTGAGGGTGTCGAAGCTCCTCGAAAATGGCCGGGAGGCGCCGCTGGATGAAGCTACGGTGCAGGGCGGCGATGAAAGCGGCGGTGAGCCAAGGTGACGGCGGCCGCATTCGAGAAGTGGGTTCCCAAGATCGAGGGCGCTCTCGGCGAGGTGCTTCCCACCGTCTCCGATGAACCCTCGAAGCTTCACGAGGCGATGCGCTACAGCATTTTCGCCGGCGGCAAGAGAATAAGGCCCGTTCTTGCAATGGCCGCGTATGAAGCGTGCGGCGGCAAGGAGCCTGAGGCGGTCCTGCCGGCCGCAACGGCACTTGAATTGCTCCATACCTACAGCCTGATCCACGACGACCTCCCCGCCATGGACAACGATGACCTGAGGCGGGGCAAGCCGACCTCTCACGTGGTCTTCGGCGAGGCGTTGGCCATTCTGGCCGGTGACGCGCTTCTCACGCTGGGGGCGGAGCTTCTCATGACAAGGCCTAAAGGCGCCGCCTATCTCGCCAAGCGCTCCAAGGTCTCTCGCGTTGTATTCAAGGCGCTGGGGACGCACGGAATGGCCGGCGGCCAGGCGCTCGACCTCGAGGCGGAGGGATCGGAACAGGTCAAAGCCGACGACCTCGCGCGAATCCACCGGATGAAAACCGGCGCTTTTCTCGAAGCCTGTCTCCTCTCCGGCGGCATCTGGGCGGGGGCGCGCGCCGAAACGCTTGCCGCGCTCAAGCGCTACGGCGCGGCGGTGGGGATGGCCTTCCAGGTCGTTGACGACATACTCGACGCCACCCAGACCAAGGAGACGATAGGAAAGACCCCCGGGAAAGACGAAAAGTCCGGCAAAGCGACCTTCGTGAAGGCCTGGGGCGTCGCCGGCGCAAGACGCCACGCCGACCGCCTTCTCTCGGACGCGCTTCGCGCCCTTTCGCCAATAGGAGAACGGAGCTTGGCGCTTCGGGAGCTTGCCCACTTCGTGGTGGACAGGGACAGGTGACTGGGCGGTTGAATAACCGGCGGGGTGATTGCTGAACACCGTTGGCTTTGGCAGTTGACCTCTGATCCCGAGATGCTTTGCTTCGCCGCACGTGGCAGGTGAACTTGAAAAAGCGCGCCGACCTGCTAACCGTTGAACGCTCCCTGGCCGAAAGCCGCCAGAAGGCCCAAGCGCTCATCCTCGCGGGGCAGCTTTACAGCGGAGAGAGGCGTATTGAAAAGCCGGGGCAGCTCATCCCCCACGACATCCCGCTGGAAATCCGAGGCCCTAAATGCCCTTTCGTCAGCAGGGGCGGACTCAAGCTCGACGGAGCGATAGAGGATCTTGGCCTTGACGTGGCCGGCCTCGACTGTCTCGATGTGGGGGCTTCGACCGGCG
>JBBINO010000133.1:0-1683 GCA_037443845.1 Acidobacteriota bacterium | reverse complement strand
CTTGGCCTTGACGTGGCCGGCCTCGACTGTCTCGATGTGGGGGCTTCGACCGGCGGCTTCACCGACTGTCTTTTAAGACGGGGCGCCAACCGGGTCATCGCCCTTGACGTCGGCCACGGCCAGTTGGACGACAAGCTGAAAGCGAACCCGAAGGTCATCCCGATAGAGGGCTTCAACGCGAGATACCTCGAACAAGGCTCGCTGCCTTTCATCCCCGCCCTCGTCGTAGTGGACGCTTCATTCATCTCCCTGAAGCTCCTCCTGCCGGCGATCATCCGCGCGGCCCCTGAAGCGAGGCTGCTCGCGCTGGTCAAGCCGCAGTTCGAGGTAGGCAGGGGGCGCGTCGGACGCGGCGGAGTTGTCAGGAGCGAGGAGGACCAAATGGGCGCGGTCGAGGAGGTGGCGGCGGCGGCGAGGCTCATGGAGTATACTGTCGAGGGAGTGGCCAAGAGCCGCCTGAAGGGCCCTAAGGGAAACCAGGAGTACTTCATCCTTATGGCTCCAGGCAGGAAGGAAGCGCCGAAGTGAAGACCGTTGGCGTGATCACCAAGCCCCAGCCGGACTTAGCGAAGCCGACGCTCGACAGGCTTTTGTCGTGGATTGACGCGGCGGGCCACCAGGCGCTTCTCGATCCGGCTTCCGGCGAAATGGTCTTTGGCAAAAAGCGGCCCTCGGCGGAACGCTCGGAGATGCCGGAGCGCTGCGACCTCATCGTCGTCCTAGGCGGAGACGGCACGCTTCTCTCCGCTGCCCGCCACGTTTACAAAAGGGACGTGCCGATACTGGGAGTCAACCTCGGCCGCCTGGGATTTCTCACCGAAATAACCGTTGACCAAATGATCCAAGCGTTGGAGGCCTTCGAAAGCGGCAAGGCGGTAATCCAGAGAAGAATGATGCTCATCGCCTCTCTCATCCGCGAGGAAAAGACCGTGGAGGTCTTCCACTGCCTGAACGACGCGGTGGTGACGAAGGCGGCGCTGGCCAGAATCACCCATTTCCGGGTCGAGGCGGGCGGGCGCTGGCTCACCGACATGCGCGCCGACGGCCTGATCGTGGCGACGCCCACCGGCTCGACGGCGTACAACCTGGCCGCCGGCGGGCCGATCTTGGTGCCGGGGCTCGACGCGATCATCCTCTCGCCCCTCTGTCCCCACACCCTCACGATGCGGCCAATAATACTGGACGCCGCGGAGCCTGTTTGCATCACCCTTCTGGCCAATTCGGAGAAGGTCTACCTTACGGCGGACGGACAGTCGGGCCAGCCGCTGATATCTGGAGACAAGGTTGTCATTGAAAGGTCGCGCCAGCCGGTATCCCTCGTCGGCCTTCCTCAACGCGATTATTTCGCCCTTCTGCGCGAGAAGCTGGGGTGGGGACGCCCGCTGAAATGATGCAATGCCATATTGGCGTTATTGACAAAATCCTTCGCCAGTCGTATCTTTCATTCTTGGTTTCTTATAAGGAGGCATTCGAATGAGAAAGAGCGTAGCAATCCTTCTCGGAACCGCCCTGATGGTTTTCGCCTTGGCAGGCATGGCCCAGACACCTCCTCCCCAACCGCCGCCCGGCCCGTTCAAAATCAAGCCCATGAGCCCGCCGCCGCCCCAGTTGTCGCAGCCCCAGGCGAACCAGGGCCAGCCCCAGCAGGCCACTGGCAACGAGAAGCCGCCGAAGATGGTCATA
>JBBINO010000132.1:0-3836 GCA_037443845.1 Acidobacteriota bacterium | reverse complement strand
CGCCGCTCGCTACCAGCGCAAGCGGCGGTTTCGCGGCTTCGCGGCGGTAGCGTACAATAATGCCGTGAGGGCGAAGAGGTCGCTTGGCCAGAACTTCCTGGTTTCGAGCAAGGTGGCGGAGGAGATCGCCGCCGCTTGCCGCGGGGTTGCCGCGGGCGCGCGCTCCGTTCTCGAAATAGGGCCGGGGGAAGGTGCGCTCACGAGCCACCTTGCGCGGCTTGGCCTCCCGCTCGTTCTGATCGAAAAGGACGACCGCCTCGCCGCGAGCGCGGCGGAAAAGTTTCCCGGCGCGGCCGTGATCAACGCGGACGTCCTCGAAGTTGACGCCGAATCTCTACTGGCGGGCGAGTACAGGCGCCCGTGGCTCGTGGCCGGAAACCTGCCCTACAACCAGGGGACTCAGGTTGTAAAGCGGTTGCTCCATTTTCCCAGGGAATCGGCGGGGCTCGTCTTCATGCTGCAGGAGGAAGTTGTGCAGAAGATCCGGGCGAAAGAGCGCGAGGAGGGGTACGGCCCCATCGCCGTGCTCTGCCGCGCCTGGTGGAACCCCGAGAAGCTTTTTAGAGTTCCTCCCGGAGCTTTTCGCCCTGCGCCCAAAGTGACCTCGGCGGTGATCAGGCTCGTTCCCGCCCAAGCGCCGTCAATAGACATCGGTTTTTTCGATGAATTCGCGCGCTTCGCCGAAGCGTGCTTCGTGGCGCCGCGCAAGCTTCTGGCGGCGAACCTCGCGCTCGTGGCCGGAGAAAAAAAAGCGGCCCTGAGCTTGATGGAGGCTTTCAGGCTGGATCCACGGGCCCGCCCGGCGGAAGTTTCACCGGCTTCTTACGCGAAGCTCTTCTCCGCTTTTCGCGCGGCGAGGCCAAAAGGATAAAATCTCTAACGCCTCACCCTTCGGGTGCTAGAGGGCGAGGCCCGTCCCCCGAATGCTGGAGCAGCGCCAGAATCGTCATGCAGCCGAGGACGGCCGCCGCGCCGGCGAACTGCATCGGGTAGAGCCTTTCCTTCAAGAATACCGCCGCGACCGCGATGCCGACCACCGGAATTAGGTTGGTGAAGGCCGAGACGAAGCTCGCCTTCATCTTGCTTAGTGAGTAATTCAGCAGCCAGTAGGCGAGGAACGAGCAGCCGGCGGCCAGGTAGGCGATCGCGATCAGGGGCCTCGCGGAGCCGGCATTCAATCCATGGTTGACGGTGTCGGCCACCGCGAAAGGAAAATAGATGGCCGAAGCGAAAAGCGCTTGGTAGAAGGTTACGGTCAAAGGCTCGATCCGCCCCAGCATCTTCTTGGCGAGAACCGTGTAGATTGAAGCCGCAAGCGCCGCCATGAGCACGAGGACGTTTCCCAGAAGCGTTCCGCCGAAGGCCTTGTCCATTCCGCCGGCCGTGACGATTAGAAAAATCCCCCCGAGAGACAGAACGATGAGTAGAAGCTCCGAGAAGCGCACCCTGGTTTTCAGCCAGACGGCTTCCAGTACAAGCACGATCATCGGTATGGCCGAGATGAGTATCGCCGCCGTGGAGGCCAGGGTCCGCTTGACTCCTTGCGCCTCGCAATAGAAATATATGCCCGGCTCGAAGAGCGCCAGCAGGAATAGGCCGCCCAGGTCGCCCTTTCCAACCTTTTGCGCCGGGCGGAAAAAGCGCACCGCCATGAACAGCATCGCCGCCACCGAAAAGCGCAGGAATATGAGCTGGGCCGGGGAGAAGTTTTCCAGCGCCACTTTCGTTCCGGTAAAGGAGGCGCCAAAAAGGACCGCCATGCCGATGACGGCCAACAGAGCCTTATAGCCAGGGCGGCTCATCTGGTCAGGGCCTTGAGCAGCAGCGAGAGCTTGCGCACCCTCTCCGCCTTGGCCGCGGCGTCAAGCGGCGGCTGCCCAGGCTTCGTCTTCAGGTATGGGACCGGGTCTTCCACCCCGGCTTGGGCGAACCCTCTCAGCCTGAGAGCGCACGAGTCGCACGCGCCGCACGCCCGGTCGTTCCTCGCGTAGCAGGACCACGTGGCGTTCAGTGGAAGCCCCATCTCCAACGCGGCCTTGACGATCTCGGCCTTCGTCATGTTCACAAGGGGCGCCAGAACCTCGATCCTCGATTCCGGTTTCGTCCCCGCTTCAACGAGGGAGTTGAAGGCCCTTATGAATTCTGGCCGGCAGTCCGGGTAGCCGGAAGAGTCCTGGGAAACCGCGCCGTAATATACGGCCCGGGCGCCTATCGTTTCGGCCCACCCCACGGCCATTGAGAGCAGGACCGCGTTGCGGAATGGAACGTAGGTGACCGGGATGCCGGTCTGTCCTAGATTCGCGGCCGGCACCTCAACGGCCTTGTCGGTCAGCGCCGAACCGCCGGCGAGGCTGAAGAAGTTGGTGTGGACGACGAGCCTCAGCTTCGCCCCGGTTCCGAAAAAATCGGCGATTTTGTTGAAGGCCCGAAGCTCGGCCTCCTCGGTCCGCTGGCCGTAGTTGAAGTGAATCAGGGCCAGCTCGTGTCCCTCCCTGGCCGCGATTCCGGCAGCGGTCAGCGAGTCCATCCCGCCTGAAAGCAAGACCACGGCGAGCGGCTTCGGCGGCGGCGAAAAGGGAGAGGCGAAGTCACCGGCCATTTGTCGCTCCGTCTTTCATCGCGCCTTCCCCTGGCGGACCCGTTCAGACTCCACGGCGATCTCCCCAGATGACCTTGTGAAGCTGGGCCTGCAAGCGGGCTTCAAGCCTGTCTTTCAGCATCCATGAGGCCAGATCGGAAAGGGTGACCTTTCCGAAGGCGGGCGAGAGGAACAGTTGCGGCGATCCCTTCGCCGTAAGGCCGTTGGCCAAAATGAAGCCGTGGCTCCAGGCGTAATCCTTTTTTGACGAGACGACGAACTTGAGCGCGTCCTGGCGAGCCAGCGCCTTGAGGTTGTCCATCCGGAAGCTCCCGCCCGATCCGCTCCCTGGACTCTTCACGTCAACGACCTTCACCACGCTCTCGGGCAGGACCTCTACCGGGTAGCTTCCGTTCGTTTCGATGGAAACGTTCAGGCCGCGCCTTATCAGCGCCTTGCAGAGGCTTGGCGTGGCCGCCTGCGCGAGAGGCTCGCCGCCGGTGATAAGAACCCGGCTGAGGCGAAAAGAGGCGATGCGCTCCACGAGATCGCCTATCTCCGTCTTCTTCCCGCGAAAGAACGCGTGGGTGCTGTCGCAGTACGAGCAGCGGAGGTTGCAGCCGGTGAGCCTTGCGATGACCGCCGGGGAGCCCGTTTCGGGGCCTTCGCCCTGTATCGAAGCATAGACCTCGTTGACTATGAGCGAAGCCCCGCGCGCGCCCTGGCGCGGATACCTCTCGGCGCCCTTCGGGCCGCGCTTTGTGCCTTCGATCGCCATCTCAACCTTCGAAGTAGGAAGCGACGGAGCTTTCCGTCTCAAAGACGTTCACCCTGGTTACCGGAACCTTCTTGGATGCCTCAGAAAAGATATGCTTGGCAAGATTCTCGGCCGTGGGGTTCAGCCCGTTGAGCGCGGCTGCTTCGTTAAGGTACGCGTGGTCCAGGGGAGCCAGAACCTGGTCGGCTATCTCCTTCAGCTTCCTGAAATCAATGACCATGCCCAAAGGGTCGAGAGAGGATGCGCTAACGATGATTTCCACCTTCCAATTGTGGCCGTGAAGCTTCTCGCAGTTGCCGGGGTAATCTTCGACCCTGTGGGCCGCCGAGAAGTCTCGCGTTATTTTGACTTCGAACATTTCACTGCTCCGGCGGGGAATGGGATAGCTTCAGAGGACTGGAGCCGGCACGCGGACTCGAACCGCGGACCTGCTGATTACGAATCAGCTGCTCTACCAGCTGAGCTATGCCGGCCCCCAAA
>JBBINO010000131.1:0-3872 GCA_037443845.1 Acidobacteriota bacterium | reverse complement strand
CGAGGGAGGATTTCACGTGGAACGACCTGAGAAACCGGCGCCGGATGCGACCCCTTCAGGAGTGACCGTCGAGGACCTCTGCTCCATCGCCGGCCAGTTCGCCAGCCAGAACAGGCTCAGGGAGGCGGTGAGCGTCTACGAGAAAGCTGTCAAGCTGTTTCCGGAGAGCCTTGCTCTCAAAATCAACCTCGGCAAGACGAGGAACCTTCTCAAGGAAAAAGAAGAGGAGGAACGGAAGCGGCTGATGGGGAAGTTCCAGGAGGAGCGCTCCCACCGCGACAGGCTCTCCTTCCAGTTCACCTCCATGGGCGGCCTTTTCCTGTCGAAAAACCAGGAAGACCGCGCCGCCGAGTGCTTCCGCCTGGCCCTTTTCAACAACCCCGAGAACGCCGCGGCGAGGATGGAAGTTGCGCGCGCCTACTACAAGGCGAACGACTTCACCTCGGCGATCAAGGAGCTGAAGAGCCTACTGGCCATAGACCCGTTCAGGGCGGACGCCCACGCGCTCCTGGGACGATCCCTTTTCTACCTTAAGAATTACAAGGCGGCGCTCCACAGCATCGTTGACGCGATGATCCTCGACAACGCCGCGTCGAAAACTTCGCCGCCCGAGCTGATCGAAAAATTCAAGTACCTGCTGGACAAGATGGACATCCACAGCAGGGCGGAGCGCAACGATCTCGTCAAGTCGCGGCTCGAGCTCTTCGACCAATGCGTCAAGCATCTGGACCTCGTGAAGGAATCGGTCCTCGGCCGTACGCCGATGAAGGGGCTCAAGGACCTGGGCAAGCCGAAGCCGGAGGAGCCGGCCAGGCCCGACCTTCTCAAGCTGGCCTTGAGGCTGAGAGCTTTCGACCTGCTCGCGGCGCTTTCCGACGAAAACCTCTTCACCATCTCCCAGCAGATGAAAGAGATCAAGGTCAAGCAGGGCGAGCTCGTCTTCGACGAGGCCGACGAAAGCGACATGCTCTACCTTCTCGAAGCCGGCCAGATAACGCTCCAAAAGGAGACGCCCTTCGGGCCGCAGCCTCTCTCCACCGTCGTCAAGGGCGACTTCTTCGGGGAGATGAACTTCATAGACCCGGCGAGCCGAAGCGCCGACGCGATCGCCCAAAAGGAGTGCGCCCTCTTCGCTTTGAGGCGGGGCGACGTTGAAATGCTCTTCGATTCGAGAAAAGAGGTCGCCGTCCAGTTCTACTGGCACTTCTGGAAATCGCTCTCGCGCCGGACGCGCGAGGCCAACAACCTCTTGAAGACCTTCTTCGCGCAGGAGGCCGGCGCGGCGCAGGAGATGAACCAGGAACAGGTCTCTGCGTCGAAGGCGATCTCGATAGACCTCGACCGCAAGCTGAAGCTCTTGCAGGAGAGAGGACTCTCCGCCAAGGAGCTGAGGCTCCTGGCGGCCTTCTCGGTCGAGGAGCTTTACAACAGGGACGAGCTGATCTTCCGCGAGGGCGACGTCGGCGACCGCCTCTACATCATCCTCGACGGGAAGGTCCGCATCACCAAGCACATTCCCGGCGCCGGCGAGGAGGCGCTCGCCATCCTTGACAAGGGCGACTTCTTCGGAGAGATGGCGCTGATTGACAACGAGCCGAGGTCGGCCGACGCCAAGGCCCACGTCAACGGCACGACCGTCTTGACGATCTCGCGCGAGGTTCTGAACGAGATCCTTTCGGTGGACATAGAATCGGCCTACCAATTTCTTTCCATCATGTGCCGGATCCTGACCCAGCGGCTGAGAGAGATCAACCTGAAAATAATTCAATGGCGGCTGATGTCGGGGGGGTTTTGAGTTGAGAGTTTTGAGTTTTTAGTGGTACTTATCTTAGTTGATAAGTTGATAAGTTTATGAGTTTATGAGAGGCAGGGATGCATCTCTATTCGGCTTCGGCCATGCGGGAGATTGACAGGCGCGCCATCGAGGAGATGGGCGTCCCTTCTCTCGCGCTCATGGAAAACGCCGCCGCCGCGGTCGCCGAGGAGATATTCTCGCGGGCTTCGAGCCACCTCTCGCCAAAAACGGTCGTTCTCTGCGGCAAAGGCAACAACGGCGGCGACGGCCTGGCCGTGGCCAGGCTGCTTGCCGCTCGCGGGGCAAGGCCGGTCGTTCTGCTTCTCTCGGCCGCTCGGGAGCTTTCGGGGGATGCCTCGGCACAACTGGAAATGGCCAGGAAGGCCGGCATCGTCATCGAGGAGGCCGGCGGTTCCGTTGAAAAAGCCAAAACCGCCCTCCAGGGAGCAAGCCTCGTGGTTGACGCGATTTTAGGGACTGGAACCCGCGGCGAGGTCACCGGTTTCCTGGCTGAAACAATCGAGGCCGTCAATGGCTCCCGCGGCTCCGGCTCATTCATCGTCTCGATTGACATCCCCTCGGGCCTGAGCGGAGAGAGCCTGGCGCCTTCGGGCCCGGCGGTCCGTGCCGGTTTGACCGTCACACTCGGTTTCGGCAAGCCGGTCCTCTTTACGCCGGAAGGCGCGCCTTATTGCGGAGATGTTGTAGAGAAAAAAATCGGCATACCAGAAAATGCGTCGCTTGGCGTCGCGCCTACCGCGACGGCGCTCGATGAAAAGTGGGCGCTCCAATTTTTCGCTCCCCGTCCCCTGACGGCCCATAAGGGATTTTGCGGGCGCGTGCTGCTGGTTTGCGGCAGCACGGGCAAAGGAGGAGCCGCCGCGCTTGCCGCCAGAGGCGCTCTTCGAGCGGGAGCGGGGCTGGTGACCGTCGCGCTTCCGGAACCGGCGCTGGCCGGCCTCTCCTGCCTTCCCGAGACGATGGCCCTGCCTCTCCCCGCTACCGGCGAGGGAACGCTTTCCATGGACGCCCTCGTCCCCATCATTGACTTTTCACGCCACGTGGACGCGATGGGGATCGGCCCGGGGCTCGGAACCGTTCCGGAGACCTCGGCTCTGGCCAGGGAGCTGTACGCGAAGGTAAAGCTGCCGATGGCCGTGGACGCCGACGCGCTCAATGCCTTTGAAGGGCGCCAGGAGGCGCTGCGCACCCATGCCGGCCCGAGGCTCCTCACTCCCCACCCCGGGGAGATGGGAAGGATCACTGGAGCGTCCATCAAGGACGTCCTTGCCTCCAGATACGATCTCGTCCCTAGGATGGCGGCCGAATGGCAGGCGCCGGTTCTGTTGAAGGGTTTCAGGACTATCGTCTCGGACGGCAAGCTTCCGTGGAGGATCAACCTCTCCGGTGGACCGCACATGGCTGGACCGGGAATGGGGGACGTCTTGACGGGCGTGGCGGCCGCGCTTCTCGCGCGCGGCCTGAGCCCATTGGACGCCGCTTCCCTGGGCGCCTGGTGGCACGGGGCAGCCGGCGACGCGGCCTTCCAGAATATGGGCGGCTACGGCCTCTTGGCATCGGAAGTGGCGGACGCGCTCCCCGCCATAGAGGGGCGGGCCAGGAGAAGCGGGCGAGCTTGACCCGCTCGCCGCGCGGCGCTGGAGATGGCTGAAACCTATCCCCTAAAGACCATCGGCTCAACGAAGAGGCTGGCGAAAACGATCGCCGCCCGGCTCGCCGGCAACGAACTGATCCTTCTTTCCGGAGAACTCGGCGCGGGCAAGACCACCTTCACGAGATTCCTGGCCGAAGCGCTCGGAATTGATCCCTCACGGGTTTCCAGCCCGTCGTTCACCCTGGTGCAACGATACCCGCCCGGAAAAAGAGGCGTAGCCATCACCCACGTTGACCTTTACAGGCTGCCGCAAGGCTCCGATCTGGAGCCGCTCGGACTTGAAGAGATTCTCGCTTCCGAGGACATTGTGGTCGCCGAGTGGCCGGCTTCCGCCGAGTCTATCTGGGCCGCTTCCAAACGGCCCCTGATACGCATCACCTTCACCGGCACTGGCCGCGAGCG
>JBBINO010000130.1:0-3932 GCA_037443845.1 Acidobacteriota bacterium | reverse complement strand
AGCTGGTATAATCTTTTCAAGCGGGGCGGCCTGCGCCCGTGGCGGAGAGCCAATGGAGCTTCTTTTCGGCGTCCATCCGGTTGTCGAGTGCCTTCGGGCGCGAAGAAGAAAGGTCGTCAAGCTATGGCTCTCGAGCCGGCAGAGGGCGGAGGAGCTAGAAAGCAAGCTTGGGGCCGCGTTGCCCGTCTCGCCAGAATTTCTTCCTCGCGAGCGGCTCTCGCGCATGGCCGACAACCCGCAGCACCAGGGTGTTCTGGCCGAGGTGGAGCCTTACCCATACGTCTCTCTCGATGACCTGCTCGAGGCGCTGGGAGCCTTCCTCCTGGTCCTTGACGACCTCACCGACCCGCAAAACGTCGGAGCCATCCTGAGAAGCGCGTACTGCGCCGGTGTCACCGGGGTAACGATCCGCAACCACCACGCCGCAAAGATCACGCCCGTCGTGGCGAAGGCTTCGGCGGGCGCCGTCGAGCACCTCAACATTGCCCTGGTTCCGAACCAGTCCATGGTCCTCGAAAAAGCGGGGGATGCGGGTTTCTTCAGGATAGCCCTCGAAATGGAAGGAACATCGCTGTGGAAGGCGGACGTGCCCTGGAACCGTTCCCTGGCGATGGTCGTGGGCGAGGAGGGCGCGGGCGTCGGCAGGCTCGTCAGAAAGAACTGCGACGTGGCCTTGAAGGTCCCGATGAAGGGGGGGCTTGATTCGCTGAATGCTTCCGTGGCGGCGGCGCTCGCGCTCTTCGAAGTCGCAAGAAGAAGGGAATAGCGCGGGCGAGCCAGCCGTTGAAAGCGGCGGGTGCATTCGCCTTGGCCGGCGGAGAACGCGAAGCATGACTCTCACATTTTCAAGCCTTCCGAAGACCGTCAAAATGGCCGTCACGGTTCTGGTGCTGGCCGCCGTCTCTTACGCCGATTACGTAAGCGGCGTCCAGGCGTCGCTCTCGCTTTTTTACCTCGCCCCGGTTGCGTTGTCGGCCTGGTACGTTGGCCGCGCCTGGGGGTGCCTGATGGCCGTCTCCAGCACCGCCCTGTGGTACTTGAATGACTGGTTCGCCGGGAAGCAGTTCGCCCCGCCCACGGTCTTTCTGTGGGACGTGATAATGATGGCCGGGGTCTTCGTGACCGTGGCGCTGGTTTTCGACGGCCTCCACCGGGCACTCAGCCGCGAGAGAGAGATGGCTCTTCACGATCCGCTGACGGGACTCTTCAACTCGCGGGGCTTTTTCATCGAGGTCCAGAGGGAGATCGAACGTGCGAGGCGAACGGGCTCGCCAGCGGCCCTTCTTTACATTGATCTTGACGACTTCAAGCGGGTCAACGACACGATGGGGCACATGGAGGGCGACAGGGTGCTCAAGAGCATGGCGGACGCCCTTATGGAAAGCTGCAGAAGCGTTGATCTTGTTGCCCGCCTTGGCGGCGACGAGTTCGCCGTCTTTTTGCCGGACACGGCCGAGGATGAGGCGAAGGTAGCCGCGACGAGGCTTATCAACTTCCTATCGGAGAAGGCGAAAGGCGGCGCCTTGAAGGTAACGGCGAGCGCCGGCCTGGCCACTTACGCGCAGCCGCCCCTGTCAATTGACCAGGCCCTGAAAGACGCCGACGAGGCCATGTACAGCCAGAAAGCCAGCGGAAAAAACGGCATCGGGTTTAAAGCCGCCGGCCGGATTGCCTGACGGGCTTTCCCTTCGCGGCATCCCGGAGCACGCCTTTACTTCACCTTGAGCTTGAGAACTTCCAGGTCGAGCAGCTTTTTGACGGCCCTGAGCGCCTCCGTTCTGGGCAGCGGGCACACCTTGAGGATGGAGGAGAGATCCCAGATGCCGTTGACGCGCGTGGCGATGAACCCCTCCTGAGGCGTCAGATTGTAAGAGGCGAGCCGCTCCAAGGGCACGTTCAGTTCCAGGATTGAACCCTGCGGCAGGCTCTCGGCGGCCAGGCGCTCGTTGAAACTCGCCTCCGCGCGGCCGAGAAGCTCACGGATTCTGGCGTTCTTCGGTTCCTTGCGGGCCGCGTACCCGAGAAGGTTCAGCGCCTCCTCGGCCCTCCCAGCTTCTAGAAGAGTCTCCGCCTCCTTGACGAGCTTCCCCTGGACGGCGCCGTACGCCTCCTCGTCCCTCCTCGGCTTTTCGTCCCGCGCCTCCAGAAGGCCATGTTCCACGAGCTTGAAGGCCACCGACGCGACGTTGAACTCAGTCGAGTGCAGCTCGAGCGCCGCTTCCTCGACCGTCCGGCTGCCATCCAGCGCCTCGTAAACGCGCAATAACGCGGTATCCGGCTCGACGCCCGAGTCCCTCAAAAGCTTTCCGGTGCGTCCAAGCACAACCCTTTCGCTGGGGATGACCTTGCGAATCCTTCCCCACTCGTCCTTTCGTCTGATTCCCTCCATGACGAGGGAGGTGACGTCCAGTTCGATCGAAATCAGATCCTCGCCAAGCGAGGCCTCATCCTCAAAGCTGAACCGCCCTTCGTCCCAGAGGAATAGGTCGTAGAGCCCCTCCTCGGCCTTGAGCCGCAACATCGCCTTGAGGTCGTCCTCGTCCAGGATGCCGACCGTCACCAGAATCTTGCCGAGCTTGATGCCGGTCTGAAGCTGCGTCTCCATCGCCATGTTGAGCTGGTCTTCCGTCAGGAGGCCGCGGCTTATCAAGAACTGCCCCAGGTATTCCCTCGGGTCCGAGGAGGCGGTGGAGAGAACCCTCCCGCGCGAGAAATAGACCTTCTTGTTGATGCCTTTGATGGACCTGATTTGGAGAACGCCCGTCTTGTTGCCCTGGGCGAGCCACTGCAGCACGTCGGAGAGCGGCATCGTTTCCAAGTTGCCCTGTATTCCGGTCACGCCCATCAAGCCACGCTCCAAACAAAGTATACTTGATATCCCGGCCCAAAGATACGCTCGCCGCGCACTTGCGCGAGGCGGGGAAAGGTGTTAATAAAGGCTCTGCGCCTCGCGCGGAGGGGGAATGCGAATGAATACGTTGCCCGTCATCATAGGCGCGCTATGCGTTTACGCGATTGCCTACCGCTATTACAGCGCCTTCATCGCGGCCAAGGTGTTGACGCTCCGGAGCGATTGGGAGACTCCGGCGCACCGCTTCAAGGACGGCCACAACTACGTACCGATGAACAAGTGGGTTCTCTTCGGCCACCACTTCGCGGCCATCGCGGGGGCGGGACCGCTGGTGGGGCCGGTGCTGGCGGCGCAGTTCGGATGGGCGCCAGGATTATTGTGGCTCTTATGCGGGTCGGTTCTCGCCGGGTGCGTCCACGACTTCGTCGCGTTGACCGCCTCGGTGCGCCATGACGGGCGCTCGCTGCCCGAAATCGCCCGCGGCGAGATCGGCCCCGTGGCCGCCTTCACCGCCGGGGTCGCCGTGTTGTTCATCGTAGTCGTCGCGCTGGCGGGCCTCGGAATGGTCGTCGTCAACGCGCTCTCTTCCAGCCCTTGGGGGACGTTCACGATAGCGATGACGATTCCGATAGCCATCATCATGGGGCTTTACATGTTCAGGCTGCGGCCGGGCGCGATCGTTGGCCCAAGCCTGGCCGGGGTCATCGCGCTCATCGTCTGCGTGGTATTGGGCAAGTACGTGGCGGGTTCTTCACTGGCCGGGGCTTTTACCTTCAACTACCATCAGCTTACCGTGCTATTGGCCGTGTACGGCTTCGCGGCGTCGGTGCTGCCGGTGTGGCTCCTTCTCGCCCCCAGGGACTACCTCTCGTCTTATATGAAGGTGGGGACGATAGCCGCCCTGGTGCTGGGCGTCATCGTCGTCCATCCGGACTTCAAGTTCCCGGCGCTGTCGCAGTTCGCTCAAGGCGGCGGGCCGATAATCCCCGGAAAGCTCTTCCCCTTCGTCTTCGTCACCATAGCGTGCGGGGCGATTTCCGGATTCCACTCGCTCGTCTCTTCGGGGACGACGCCGAAAATG
>JBBINO010000129.1:0-4157 GCA_037443845.1 Acidobacteriota bacterium | reverse complement strand
GGTGCGCGGGCAACAGAGGCGCTCAAAAAGCGGGCAATTGACTGCTAGAAAGCGAGATGGGCGACCCTCTGCCCTTACATCATCCCTCTCCCCCGGGGCGCGGAATGCGCTCCGGGGGTTCCCATTTACGCAGCCGCCTGGTCCGGGATCAGATTCTGGATTTCCCCGCTTCGCTCGGTCGCCGGAATGACAACGCGGATTTGATGTACAGGTTGGCCGGGCGGACCGAGTTTCTTGACCCCAATTTTCCCGCCATGCTATCTTGTTTTCACGGGAGGCCGCCGTGGAGCAATCCAGCAGACGCGTCCAGGAGCTTTACGACCAAGCCGTAGAATATTTTCGGAAAGAGGAAAAGGACAAGGCGCGTGATCGCGTCCAAGAAGCTCTCGCGCTGGCGCCAAACGATCTCGCCCTTCACCTGCTCGCCGGTTATGTGGATGACATGAGGATCGGCGACGCGCCGGCGCGCGACTTCGAATTCATTCTTGAGAGGGACATAAAGTACAAGGACACTCTAAGCGATGACGGCGATCCCGACAACTTCACCTGCCTTCTGCTGATCAGCTACTCCCTGCTCTTTCGCCGTGACGGCGAAGAGAGGCTTCCGCGCCCCGAAGCCTTCGAGAGGTACTACCATTGGGCAACGCTTCTTCTCAAAGCGGGACGCCCAATTTACTTCCCCCACGACTACATGGAGGTCCTGCTATATTTCCAACGGCACGACGAAGCGATCCAAGTCGGCCGTTGCATGGCCGGAGAAGTGATGGGAGAAGCCATAGGCCTGCCAGGCCTGGACCTCGTCACATGGGACGAGGTGGATGAGGACATCACCGGCCAGGTCATGGAGGCCTTTTACCTGAGCGGCAGGCATGAAGAAGGCTTCCGGTGGATTCTGAAACGCGTCGAGGCCTCGCCCGATGACGGGCGCCTTCGTCTTTCGCTCGGAGAAGCCTATTCATGGATGGGCCTTCCTGAAGAGACGGCCAGACAGTGGCTCCTCGCCGTTCGGTGCAACAGTGATTTGGGGGAGTACGTTAGCGAGCATATTGAAAGGCTCGTCCAGCTTGCTGCCGACCCCGGCGCCGCCGCCAAGTACGACTTGTGGCACCGCCTAAGCGAACTTCTGCGCACCGAACTTGGGGAGGAGAAGAAGAAACTCGCGAAGGAATTCGAGATGGAAACCTTCAGAACTATAGGGCATCCGGACAAGATTGCCCCCTCCGAGGAATTCATCGAAACCAAGCTTGAGATGAAGCTGCCCGTGGACCCCAATACGGGTTACCGGTTCACTGGCCGCCTGCTCATGCCGTGGAACACGGTTCCCGACGCTGCGCTCCAGGTGTCCCGCGCGGAGGCCGCCCGCCACGAGGCGCAAAACAGGAAAGAGAAAGGAAACGCTGAAATGCCGGGGGCTGCCAAGCCGCCCGAGAAACTGGAAGTCAAAGTCCCCGCCGGAGCGGTGGATCCGCAACTGGGCGCAAGCCCCCGCACCATTGAGCGTTTCGGCGTTGACCTCACCGCGCAGGCGCGAAAGGGAAAGCTCCCTCCCATCCTCGGGCGAGAGGCCGAGGTCGAGCGAGTCATCCGCGTCCTTTCTAGGATGGAGAAGAACAACCCCGCCCTCGTCGGCGAGGCGGGCGTCGGCAAGACCGCCGTCGTGCAAGGCCTGGCCCAGCGCATCGTCGCCGGCGACGTCCCGGCGGTTCTTCAGAACAGAAGAGTCATCGAGCTGAACATGGGGGTCCTCGTCGCGGGAACTACCTACCGGGGCGACTTCGAGCAGCGCATCACCGACGTCGTCAAGGAGGCGCAGGCCAACCCCGAAATCATCCTCTTCATTGACGAGCTTCACAACCTCATGGGGGCGGGCGCGTGCGCCGGCCAGGACATGGACGCCGGCAACATGCTCAAGCCCGCCCTGGCGCGAGGCGACCTGCGCCTGATAGGCGCCACCACCGCGAGGGAGTACTCCAAAAGCATCGAGAAGGACAGCGCCATGGAACGGCGCTTCTCCCCCATTTGGATAAAGGAACTAGACGAAGCCGCTACGTTCGAGATATTGCGGGCGCGCCGCGCCTTCTGGGAGGCCCACCACCACGTCGCTATCGCGGACGGCGTACTGAAGGTCGCCATCGAAATGGCAGCCGGGCAGCTCCACAACCGAAAATTCCCCGACAAGGCCATTGACCTTGTTGACGAAAGCTGCGCCCTGTTGAGAGCCAGACAGCCCGCGCTCAAAGGCGGCGAAGTCCAAGCGGGCGACGCCCCCTGCCTCACGAAAGAACACCTCGCGCAAGTCCTCGCCGAATGGACCGGCTCCGGAAACGGCGGCGCGCCGTCCGGCGCCGAACCATCCGCGCGGGAAGAGTCTCTTCCCATAGAGGCAATCTCCGCCGAATTTCACAAGACCGTCGCGGGCCATGACGAGGCCCTTGACAGGCTCGCGGCACTGGCGGCGAATCTCAAGGCAGGCCTCAAAGAGCCCTCCCTTCCCGTCGTCCTTCTCTTCCACGGCCCGTCCGGCACCGGCAAGACCGAGACCGCGAAGGCGCTCACGCGCGCGCTCTGGCCCGCCGACACCGACCGAATGCTTCTGCTCAACATGGAGGACTACAGCGACGAATCAACACTGGCGCGGCTCCAGGGAGTCACCGTGGGCTACCGCCGCGACGACGAAGGCGGGGTTCTCTCTCTCAGGCTCAAGAGGCAGCCATACTCCGTCGTCCTTCTCAAACACTTCCACAAGGCCCACCCGCGCGTCCTTGACTTTTTGGCGGGCGTCTTCAGGGAAGGCTCCTTCCACGACGGCTGGGGCAACCTCATCGGCGCCCAGGACGCCCTTTTCATCGTCTCCGCGGCTCTCGACCGCAAAGAGGCTTCCCTCGGCTTCGCCGACGGCGCCGGCTACTCCGCTGATCGCGACCCTCGCCACGCGTTTGAAACGCTCGAAGGCCTCGGCGTCCCAAAGCGCCTCCTCGCCACCGTTCTGGACGCTTTCCACTTTCCGGCCCTCACCCCCGAACAGATCCGCGAGGTCATCAAGCTCCACATCGAACGCCTCGCCGCCCAGCCCGCCCTCAAGCCCTTCGCTCTTCGCTTCGGCGACGAACGCATCGAAGCCCTCGCCAAGCAGTTTCTCAAGGAACCCGCCGAGAAAAGGAACCTCAAAATGCTCATTCAAAGAGAGGTCATGAGGCGCGGAGACTAGCAGGCTGTGAGGCTGGTTTTGAATTTTGAGTTAGGAGTTTTGAGTTGCGTCAAGCTGGCGCGGAGGCGACGGCGGGGGCGCTTGCTAAGGGCGAAGGGGCGGGGGTATTCTTGAGCCATCAGGAGGCCCTCATGCCTACGATTACCGATGCCCCGCCGGCGCAGGTTGCCAAAGACATCCGCTCGCTCCGCGCTTCTCTTGACAAAGCCATCCCCGCGAAGCAGGTCGAGCGCAACATTCTCATCGCGACGTGGAACCTTCGCGACTTCGGCGGCCTGACTGAAAAGTGGGCCTCCGAGAAGGGCGACAGCCCCAAGCGCGACCTCCACTCCCTGCTCGCCATCGCCGAGATCGTCTCTCACTTCGACGTCATCGCCCTGCAAGAGGTGCGCGCCGACCTCAAGGCCCTGCGCCACATGCTCAAGGCGCTCGGCAACAACTGGCACTTCATCCTCACCGACGTGACGGCGGGCGACGCGGGCAACGGCGAGCGGCTGGCCTTCCTCTTCGACACCCGCAAGGTGGCGCTCTCCGGCCTCGCGTGCGAGATCGTCGTCCCCAAGGAAAAGCTCTCCGCCATCGGGCAAGGCGCTCTCACCGAGCAGTTCGCGCGCACCCCCTACGCCGTCAGCTTTCTCTCGGGAGGCAAGACCTTCATCCTCGTCACCCTGCACGTCAAATACGGCCCCAAGGCCCAAGACCGCGTCCCCGAGCTCAAAGCCATCGCCGCGTGGCTCTCCGGCTGGGCGAAGGACGTGAACGCCTACGACCACAACATCATCGCGCTCGGAGACTTCAAAATAGACAGGAAGGACTACCCCTTGTACCAGGCCTTCACCAGCACCGGCCTCGCCGTCCCCAAAGAGCTGCAGGACAAGCCCCGCACCCTCTTCGCCGACCCCGCCAAGCCCAACCTCGGCCAGTTCTACGACCAGATCGCCTGGTTCAC
>JBBINO010000128.1:0-4373 GCA_037443845.1 Acidobacteriota bacterium | reverse complement strand
TGAAAGAGTGACCCGTCTTGAGATCGGCCGCGTGGTTGCCTTGGGCCTTGAAGGAATTGCCGTAAGGAGCGTCTTGGACATTGGAACCGGAACCGGCCTTTTTGCCGAGGCTTTTTCCAAATCAGTCGCCGGCGTTACAGGCATCGACACCAATCCCGAGCTTCTTGTCATCGCTCGCGGCCACGTCCCCAACGGGCTCTTTTTGGAGGCCCCGGCGGAAAGGCTTCCCTTCGCGGACGGCTCTTTCGACCTGGCCTTCCTCGGCACCGTCCTTCATGAGGCCGATGATCCACGGCTGGCGCTGGAGGAAGCTCGGAGAGTCTCGAGGGCAAGGGTCGCCATCCTCGAGTGGCCATACCGCGAAGAAGAGAGCGGCCCGCCGCTTCACCACCGCCTGAAGCCGGAAACGGTAGAGGAGCTTGCGCTGAACGCGGGCTTCAAGTCCATCGAGCGCACCGCCCTCGCCAACATGGATTTGTACAGGCTGGCGCCGTGACAGGCGGCTGGAGCCATTCGCCAACACCTCTAAGGGACCTCGCTTTCAAGGAGACTGAGTTATGAAAAGAGTCCGGCTGATTCCGCTAGCCTCGATGGTGCTGTTCGCTTTCTTCCTCGGAGCCGCGACGCCGTCCGACCAGGTGCCGCCGGCTTTCAAAGGCCTGGTCCCGGCAGGTTTCAAGCTCGTTTCACCGGGATTCACGAGGAACATTTCCGGCGACGGCGAGATGAAGATCACCATGATCAACGTCAATTTCGTGGCATCCAGGCGTTTCAAAGCCAAACACACGGACTTTGACGGCGCTTTCAAGTTCAACCTTGACGAGATGGTCTATCCGGAAGTATTGATCCAGATGCAGGGCAAGTACTACAAGATGGGGCTGGAAAAGGATATCGAATCGGCCCGGCAGAGCTACGCCGATGAAAAGTCCGACTACACCATCGGTTACGATGCGCCCAAAGAGACGAAGTACCAGTGGGGATGGGGAATCACCCAGCGCGTGCACCACAAATACATGGGGGCCGGGTTCGCTCCCGACGACATTTCCTTCAGGGGCGAGTACCTCGGCGCGCTGGTTGGGGACACAACGATCAAAAAATTCAACCTGCTCGTCTATGGGGCGAAAAGCGCCGAGGAGGCCGATCAATGGGCCAATGCGTGCGCCGAGAAGATCGAGAAGACCGCGCCCGGCGAAATCCAGTGACGCTGCGGGCGCTCAGTGGCCCGACGCTTCGCGCGCCTTCTGGCGGGTGATGTTCATCACCCGCAGGGCCACGTTGGCCCCGCCTTCCGCGCGGTAGACGATGCGAAGTTGGTCGCCCTCGGCCGGCTCCGCCCCGATCTCCGCTTCGCGGATGTCATACGCCTGGGGTTGATTCTGTGGGTTCATGTCGTCCTGCAGGGTGATCGTCCCGCCGTCGGCCGAGACGGAGAGAACCTTTCCCTGGATGACCGGCGCGGGCGCCGAGCACGCGATGAAGAGAAGGGCAAGGGAGAGCAGGGCGAGCGTTGCCCCAGGTAGCCGCCTCATCAATTTGGCCGTTCTCATCGCAGCGCCCTCCTTGCCCGAAGCTCTTTCGCGGCGCCTTTGACCATGCCAACAATGACGACGAGCGTCATGGCGGTCACGGCGGTCATGACGACCCACGAGGCGGCGGTATTCAGCTTGAGCTGTTTCAGGATGACCGAAATCATGGCGAAGAAAACCGTGCAGCCGAACATCAGCCTTATGCCATAACCTCTGATGTACTTGGTCGCGATCGTGCCCACCTGCGCCCCCGGCGCCGCTCCCAGGAGCATGATGATGACGGCCAGAAGCTCGATCCTTCCCTTCATGCCGTAGGTGAAAGCGCCGTAGAAGCCGGCGAGCATGACGGTAAAGAGATCGGTGCCCACGGCGACGTAGGTCGGGCACCCGATCATGTAGACGAGGGCCGGCATCATGAGAAGGCCGCCCCCTATGCCCAGAAGCCCCGCGAGGAACCCAACGAGAAACCCCACGCCCGCCGGAAGCCAGAGCGAGCACTCGACCTGCGCGACGTTGAACCTGACGATGGGAGGAATCTTGATCTTGTGCAGGGTCTCGTGCCACCTCACGGCCGAGCCGGCGGGCGCCGAACCGGCCGCCGCTGATTTCTCTAGCGATCTTTTTTTGAAGTAGTCGTAGAACACCAGAAGGCCGATCAGGAACAGGAAGACGACGTAGACCCAGCGAATGACCGGTCCGGCTAGCCCGAGCCGTTCCAGGTACATCACGAGCCGCGCGCCGCACTCGATCCCCACCACGTCGAAGGCCAGCATGGCGAGCCCGAGCTTGGCGTCCACGTTCCCGAACTTGGCGTGGCGCCTGGTCGAGATTATGGATTTGCCTGCCATGTGGCAGAGGTCGGTCCCCACCGCGAAGGGCATGGGGAAGCCGAAAATGTTCAGGGCCGGGGTCACCATCCAGGCGCCGCCCATGCCGAAGAAACCTCCGAGGACGCCCACCGCCACGCCCAGAAGAACTAGCAGCAGCGGGTTGATGGACACCCCGGAAATTGGGAGCGTGATACTAAGCAGGTCGTGCATTCCCCCCTCCTACTCCTGGCCTTCGTGCTTGCTAAGGTCCAGCCCGATGGCTGCCACTATCCAGTCCATCAAGAGGCCCAGGCAGAGCCCCATCAAGGCCGTGATGGCTATGCATTCGAGAGTGAACAGGAGCCTGTTCGTGTTGTACAGGTCGGCGATGTACAGGTTGAAGCCGCTCAGGTGGCGCGTGTCGGCCACGTGGACGAGCTTGCCCTCCTTCTCGCCACCGGAGGCAAGAGCCGCCAAGGGCGTCAGGAACGCGGCGGCGCCAAATGCAAGCGCCCGCAAAGTCGGGAATCTCTTCTTCATCGGCCCCTCCCCTTTAGAAGACGAACTGGTACTGCAACCTGAATTCATATGTATGATAGCGGGACGCGGCATCTTCGATCTTCCGGCAGTCGGCCTGCAGCTTCGAGTTGAATCCGCTGAAGTACCAGTTGGCGCCGATTCCGGTTTCGGTTTGCCGGTCGGTGAACCTTTCGTCGTCGGGGTCGTAGCTCCAGCGGCCCGCGAAAAGCTCCAGCCTTTTGGGGATAACGAGCAAGCCCACCTGGGCGTTGAGTCCGTTTGAAGCCGTCAAGAGCCCTTTGGCGTCGAAGCTGCGCCGTCCGAAATACTCTCCGTAGGCGGTTAACCATTTGTACTTGAACAGCAAATCGTAGCCAACCGCGTGGTGCATCGCGCCCGACGCTGGCGCGCCGTGTTGGGCCGGAATGCGCCTGTCATTATGCTCGTAATCGAAGCCAACCGAGAGCTTCGGCTTCGGTGCGCCGTAAGGATTCGCCTCGTCGTAGCCGGCGCTGCCCCACGGGCTGAAGACGAAACGGAAATCCCGCTGGTACTTGTTGTCCGGGTTCGTATAGACGCTGCGCCCCCCGCCGTTGAACAATCCGAAGCTGTACTCGAACATATCCTTGACGGACGAAGTGCCGAACTGCCCGGTGGCCATTACGCCCACGTCTCGTATGGCGCAGAACTGGTAGGAGACGAAGGACCTGTCCACGAATTGGTTGGCTTTCGTCGCCGCTATGCTCTGCCTGCCGAAAGGCGTCTTCATCTGGCCGGCCCTGAGCTGGAACAGCCCCTTCCCGTGAGTGAAATCGTACTGAATCCACGCGTCGTCCAGGATGCCAAGCGACGTGTTGGCGTTGGCCCAGTCAACCTGCAAGCGATAGGTAAGGTCCTTCGTGTAGGCCCATCCGTATACCGACGTCTTGAATCGCCTGACGGTGAACGCGCCTTGGTCAACTTTCTCCGGGTCTTGAAAATGGTCGTCCGTCCACCGGTATTGGAGGCGGTTCGAGACGTTGATCTGGGCTCCGGGAAACTTGAAGGTGGTCTGGCCGTCTTTCCAAGATACCGAGACGGGGCTGGGCGAGGCCGGCGCCTGAGCGCTTGCTCGCAAGGCGGGTTCCTGGGGCTTAACCGCCGCTTTGTCTTTCTTTTCCAGCTCGTCAAGCCTTTTCTGAAGCGATTCAATCAATGCCTGTTGCTGCTGGAGGGTCTCCTGGGCACGGCGTAGCTGGACTTTCAGCTCCTCGATCGGATCTTGCGGGGTTTGAGCAAGGCATGGCAAGACGGGCAAGATCAAGAACGCCGGTAACGCGCAAGCAAGTAAGAGGCGAGAACGTTCCATCCCTTCCCCCCTGAACGGGGCCGCAGCACGCCCCGTGGCATATTGATGCTTCCGCCAGCCATTTGATGTCAAGCGGCCCTGGTTCCTATACATCAAATGAGGGTTAAATGCCCCATTTCATACCAACTTTACGTCTAACATAGAGTATTGAGCCAATCGAACCGGGTCATG
>JBBINO010000127.1:0-4383 GCA_037443845.1 Acidobacteriota bacterium | reverse complement strand
GAAGAGCAGAGCGCCACGCCGAGCGAGCGGAGGAAGTCTCCCATCCCTGCGTCGAGCCGCCCCAATGCCGGCACCACTCCCCCATCCGAAAACTGGACGGCGATTTTCTTCTTGCCGGCGAGAAGCTCCTTGAGCCGCGCCTGCCACTCCTGCCAGCGGCCGTAAAGCACGAGCCTTCCGGGGACATGGTCCAGCGAGTGAGGCTCTATCCCGTGGCAGAGCCTGACTGCTTCGCCTTCCGCCGGGATGAAATAGAACCATCGCCTCGTGGCCATGAATCGCTCCTCAAGCCCCAGCAGTTTCATGGCGATGGGATCGCTCCCCCTGAAACAGGCCATGAGCCATCCTTCCAGCCTTTCATCCCTCAGCGCTTTCTGAATATTGAGCAGATCGGCCTCTTTCATGGTAAAATCTACCTCCTGAAGGCCATTATCCCCCTAAAGCGAAGCCGGGGCAAAGGGGCCTTGAAAAAACCCGGAGGCTGTTTTATGGAAGGTTTCCCTTTCGTCACCGAAATCCCCATGCGGTTTTCAGACATTGACGCCATGGGCCACGTGAACAATGCCGTTTACGTCACCTATTTCGAGATGGGCCGCGTGGCGGTGCTCGACCAGATCGTTGGCTCTCGAAAGCTTGAGGACATCAGGTTCGTCGTGGCGCGCGCCGAAGTGGACTACCTCCGCCCGATCCTTTTCGCGGACAAGGTCGAGGTCGGCCTGAGGGTTTCATCCATCGGGAAGAGCTCCTTCACGATCGAGTACCTGATAACCGCGAACGGGGCGCCGGCAGCCAAGGGGCTTACAGTCCAGGTCTTCTACGACTACGAGAAAGGCTCCAAAATGCCCGTCCCAGACGACTTCCGCGCCAGGGTCGCCCCCTTTCTATCCAAGGCCTCTTGATGCTGAGGCTCAGAGAAATAGAAATCGCAGGGTTCAAGTCGTTCGCCGACAGGACAAAGGTCCTCCTTCCGGGCGACGTGATGGTGGTCGTCGGGCCCAACGGCTCCGGCAAGAGCAACGTCGGCGACGCGGTTCTCTGGGCGCTCGGCGAGCAGAGCGCCAGAAGCCTCCGCGGCGGCAAGATGCAGGACGTGATCTTCAACGGGACGCCGAAGCGCCCCCCCGCCGGCCAGGCCGACGTCACCCTGATATTCGAGGACGACGACAAGAGCCGCGCCCAGGTCGGCAGGAGGCTCACCCGCGGGGGCGAAAGCACCTACTTGATCAACGGCCGCGCCTGCCGTCTCAAGGATATTCACGAGTTCTGCCACCAGCACGCCATTTCAGTTCAGGGGACATATCTCGTGGAACAGGGCCGGGTGACGGCGCTTTTGCAGGCCGACCCCGAAGAGCGGCGCCTCATATTCGAGGAGGTCGCCGGCATCGCACACTACAAGGAGAACCGGCGCGGCGCGCTCCAGAAGCTCGAAGGCGCGCAGGCGAACCTTCTTCGGCTTACCGACATCATGCAAGAGGTCGAGACGCAGATGGCCGCGTTGAAGAAGCAAGCCTCGCGGGCGGACCGCTACGTCCGGCTTTCAAACGAGCTTCGCGACCGGCGGCGCGACTTCTTCGGCCGCGCGTCAAAGGAGCTTTCCGGCAAGAAGGCCATGCTGGCGCGTGACTTCGAGCTTTACAGGAAGGAGCGCGAGAAGCGCGAAACGCTGCTCGCGACGCTCGAAGCCGAGTTTCACCAGGCGAAGCTCAAGCTCAACGACCACGAAAGCTCCTACACCGCGCTGAGGGAATCCATCCACCAGAAGGAGCTCGACCACGAGCGGCGCGAGCAGGAGAGCAAGCGCAGGACGGAACAGATCCTACAGGGCCGCAACCGCCTCCGCGAGATCGACAACGACCTAGAAACGCTCGCCGTGAAGGTAGCCGAGGCTCGCAAGGAGGCGGCTCTCTCTTCGAAGCGGCGCGAGGAGATGGCCGCCGTCGAGGAGAAAGCCAGACTCGAAGCCGGCGCCGCCACCAAGGAGACCGAGGCTTTTTCCCTTCGGGCGAAGGAGCTTGAGGCGAGCCTTCAATCCCTGCGCAAGGAGGCTTTCGACGCCGCGCAGGCTTACGCGATAGCCCAGTCGGAACTGAAGAGAATAGAAGAAGAGTTCAGGCGCCTGGACGAGCGCGAGGCTAGACTTCAGCGCGAACAGGCGTCCCTGAAGGAGCGTCTCGCCAAGATCGAGGCAAGCGGCAACGAGGCCGAAACGCTCCTCGGCGCGAAGGAAGAGGCGGCGGCTTCGGCAATCAAGGCCCGTGAAAACGCTGAGGCGAAACTCGGCGAGTCTCGCCTCAGGCTTGAAAAGGCCTCCCTGGCTGAGACGACCGCGCAGGCGCGCGCCGCCGCTGAGGAATCCAGGCTTAAGGTCTTGACGGACCAGCAGGCTTCGAGGTCCACCACCGTCGAGGCGTGGCTCGCCAAGAAGGGGCCGAAGCGCGCGGCGAAGACGATGGCGCGCCTTCTCGCGGGGGCTCCCAGGCCGCTCGTCCCCGCGCTCACGGCGGTCTTAGGCGAGCTTCTCGAAGGCTCGACGGCGGAACCGTGGGACGGCCTGCCCGCCCTTCTCTCTGGCCTCCGAAAGGAGATGGCGGGCACGGCGGTCTTCTGGCTCGACGACGCGAAGGCCGGACGAGAGGCTCCCAACGAAGCCGCCCTGGCGGACGGATTCATCGGATGGCTTCACGAGCAGCCGGGCATTCCTAAAACGGCCAGCCAGTTCATTCCGCTGACGGCGCTCGTAAAGAGCCCCAGCAGCGCGAGAGAATTTCAAAGGCGGTTCGGCCTAGCGGCGGTTTCCGAAGACGGCGTTTACCTCCATCCCGATGGATGGGTGAGAGGAGGAGGCGGAGGCACTGGCGCCGCTTCGCTCTTCGAGCTGGAACAGGAATTGGACGAAGCTTCCAAGGCGTTGAAGGAGGCCCTCTCCGCGAAGGACGCCGCCGTCGCCGAGCATCAACGGCTCAAGGCAGAGTCCGCCTCCTGCCAAGAGGCGCTGCAGAAGGCGCGAGTCCTCGAAACCGCCGCGCTTGAGGCGCGAGCCGCGGCAAGAGGCGATTTTGAAAAGACCGAGGGAGAATTGCACCGGATCGAGGAAATGGCCGGCCTCGCTTCCATCGAGGTAACCCAGGCCGCCTCCGACCGGAAAGAGTGGGAAGCCGAAAAAACCGCGACGGAAAACCGCCTTTCAAACGCAAAATCGTCGCGAGAGAAGGCCGAAGCCCGCCTCAAAGAGGGCGAATCGAGCCAGGGCTCGCTGCGCCAAAGTCTCGACGAGGCCCACAGGAAGGCCGCCGCCGCGCAGGGAAGGCTTGGAGAAGTGACCGAGCGCGTCAAGGCCAGCGACGATTCCGTTCGCCGGGACGCCATGCGCGTCAAAGAACTGGAAGAGACGATCTCAAGGCTCCAGAAGGAAAAGGAAGCCCTTGATTCGCGCCACGCGGCGCTGCAATCCGAGCTGACCGAAGGCGACCGCGCCCTCAGGGAGCTCCTGCTTCATCTCGAAGAGGAGAACCGCCGCAAGGCCGGTTTCGAAGAGCAGCTCGCCGCTTACCGCGACGACGTCGCGGCCAGGGAGAAGCAGGTCACCGAGGCCAGGGAGAACCTGGAGCAGGCGCGCCAGGAGGCCGCCAAGTACGAGCTTCTTCTGACCACGGCCGAAGCCGACCTTAAGAACCTGAGAGAACGGATATCGGAAATTTTCGAGGAGGCGCCGGAGGCATTGGCGGCTTCAGCCCCAGACCAGCCCCCGCTCACCGACGAGGAGCGCGAGCAGGCTCACGCGGACCTTCTCAAGCTCGAACAGAAGATCGCGGAGATGGGCGCCGTCAACATGCTCGCCAGGGAAGAGTACGCCGAACTCGAACAGCGCTACTCCTTCCTCTCCGAACAGAAGAAGGACCTGGACCTGGCGGTCGCCAATCTCGAAGAAACCATACGAAAAGTCAACCGCACGATCCGCGAGCGCTTCATGGAGGCCTTCAGCGGCGTCCAGGCCCACTTCGCCCAGCTTTTCAGGGAACTTTCCGAGGGCGGCGAGGCACGGCTGAGCCTATTGGACGAGAACAATCCTCTTGAGACGGGCGTCGAGGTGTGGGCCCAGCCTCCCGGCAAGAAACTGAAGCTCCTCCAACTGCTCTCCGGCGGCGAGCAGGCCATGGTCGCATTAGCGCTTCTCTTCGCCTTGTTCCGCTACAGGCCGCAGCCCTTCTTCATCCTGGACGAGGTTGACGCTCCATTGGACGAAGCCAACATCGTCCGATTCGACAGGCTCCTCCAGCAGTTCCGCAACGAAACGCAATTCGTCATCGCCACCCATAACAAGAGGACGATGGAACTGGCCGAGGTGCTTTACGGCGTGACGATGGCCGAAGGCGGCGTATCCCG
>JBBINO010000126.1:0-4399 GCA_037443845.1 Acidobacteriota bacterium | reverse complement strand
GCGCAGAGGGCCATCATGAATCTGAGAGTGGTTCCGGATGAAGCGCAATCGAGCGGACACCTGGGGATTTGGAGCTTGCCGCCCGTTCCTTCGACAAGCCACCCTTCAGAAGCCTCGCTCAGCCTGGCGCCAAGGGCTTCGAGGCATCTTCTCGTGGCCAGAGTGTCGTCGCTCGCGAGCGGGCCCACGAGGAGCGAACGCCCGGAGGCGAGCGCCGCGCAGACGAGAGCCCTGTGGGTGTGAGACTTGGAAGGAGGCGCCAAGGCCAGCCCCCGCGCGACCAGGCCACCGGGCACGTCGTAGCAATCTGGGCGGCCGGCGCCGGCGGAAGCCTCATTCATCAACGCTCCCTCAGCGCGCGCCTGGCCTCGCGGTCAAGGTCCTTCTCCTTTAGGGCGTCTCTCTTGTCAACGACGTTTTTGCCCTTGGCCAGGGCAATCTCCACCTTCACCTTGCCGTTTTTCAAATAAACGCGCAACGGCACCAGCGTCAGCCCCTTTTCCTGGACCTTGCCTCGAAGCTTTTCTATCTCCTCCTTGTGAAGCAGGAGTTTTCTTTTGCGCAAGGGATCCAGCGGGGTGAGCGTGAGGTGCGTGTGTTGGGCGTATGGCGTCACGTGGCATCCCATCAGCCATATCTCGCCGCCTTCCACCTGGGCGTACGCGTCGCGTAGCTGCAACCTGGCGGCCCGGATTGACTTGACCTCGGCGCCAATCAGCGAGACCCCGGCCTCGAAGCGGTCCAGGATGTGGTACAGGTGAAAAGCCTGGCGGTTCTGCGCCAAGTCTTTCTGCCCCTCGTTCTGGCGCGCCATCTATTTTTCGCCCCGGGGTTTCTTGGCGGGCAGGGCGCGCATGACGGCCTCCTTGAAGGATTTGGGGACTCCAACTGGCGGAAAGCTTTCGAGCGTCTCCACCAGCCTGCCCATGGCTTCGAACTCCAGCCGGCACGCCTCGCACTCCTTCAGGTGGGCCTCGACGGCCGCGCGCTCCTGTTCGGAAAAGTCGTTCTCGATGAATTTTGGAAGCAACTCCAAAACCTTCCTGCAGTGCATCATTGCCCTCGTCTCGTCCCCGCGGTTATCATACGCGCGCCGGCCAAAGGAAGTTCAACGCACATCCTTGAGCCTTTCCATGAGCATCTGCCTTGCCCGGAAGATGCGGTTCTTGACGGTTCCCAAAGGAAGGCCGGTGATTTTCGCCATCTCTTCGTAGGAGCGGAAGTTAAAGTGGCGGAGAATCACCAGTTCCCGGTATGAAGAAGGCAGGCCATCCACCGCTTCGCGAATGCGTCCCATCATGTCCTTCATCGCGAGGCTGTCGTGCGGGCTCTGGGCGTGGCTTTCGAGCGGCAGCTCGTAAGTGCCGCCGCCATCGTCGGCGGAGATTTCGATGGGGCTCTCCGGCGCCCTCTGCTTTCGCATGTGGTCTATCGTGTGGTTGCTGGCTATCTTGTAAAGCCAGGTGGAGAATTTATACGCCGAATCGAAGCTCGCGAGGTTGGCGTAGGCCTTCAAAAAGACTTCCTGCGTGAGCTCCAGAGACTCCTCATAGTGGCGGACCATGTGAAATATGTAGTTGGCGAGCCCTTTCTGGTAGCGCTCCACGATGACGGCAAAAGCCTCCTGGTCGCCGTCAAGGACGATCCTAACGACTTCGGTATCCGTCAGTACCTTCTGCTGAAACCCGGCCAACGAACTCCCCCACGAGCCAATTTTACGCCATTTGGCGGCGGGCAGGAAGAAGCTCCGGCGCCCCGCGCACATGCCCTCAAGGTGCACGCTTCATGGAAAAGTGCTATATTATGCACATGGCGGCTCTCTGGTATCACGACGAGTCGCCCCGGACGGCCGGGAACCCCCCCTCTCGGCCGTTCTTTTTTTCTTCGGACGCCGTCAATCGTTTTCCGTCAAGCCGTCGGTGCACCTCACAACGTAGTAATAGACCGCCGCCGGCGCCGAGGCGTCCGCGGACGAGTTGGCCGCCGTGCTCTTCCAGGGAACCGGGCCTGCGGTCATGAAATCGGGCGCTGTCCCTCTATAAACATTATAAGAAGTGGCGTTTGCGGCGTTCGCCCAGCTTAGCTCCGATTCGCTCGCTCCGGCCGTCAGGTAGAGCGTCGGCCCGACGTGGCCGAGAACGCTTCCGGCGGGAGGCGTGGCGGGCGTGCTGGAGGAGTTGTGAGGCACCGACGGGGCCAGTCCCAGAAAATCCACCGAGTTGTCGTCGCTGTCAGTGCCTGAACCTTGAGCCCCTCCAGGTTTGCGGAGGATGCTGTTATTGGCGGCGGGGGCTGAAGCGGCGGCAGTTTCTGGGCAATTGCCCGTGCCGTAGGCGGCCTTGTCCACGATAGAACTTGACGCGCAGGAGGTGAGCAGCGTCTGGTTGTTCACGAGGTACAGATTGCCGCCGGCCCCGGCCATCAGAAAAACACCGTTCAGCAGATCGTAAGCGGGACTGCCGTTGTATGCGGACCGGGCGACAAGATAATAGCCGTGACTCTGGATGGAGCCGGCTGGGATGTTCAATTTTGCGAAAGTCGTGCCAGTCGCCGATTTATACTGTAGCGACCATCCGGCGATAGGGACGGCTGACGCTGTTGGGTTGTACAGTTCCACGAACTCGTCGTCGGAGGCGGCAGCGCCATCGCCTGCCACTTGAATCTGGCTTATGACGAGGTGGCTCACCGGCGCCGGGCCTCCGCCGCCAGAAGGTGCCGTGACCGCGGAAGCGTAATTTGAAAGCCCGGACCAATTGGGCACCTCATCGCGTACCTTCATTGCGAAGTAATATGGCGTGTCCGCGGCCAGGCCGGTGACCGTGAATTGCTGGGGCGTCCCGGCGATTGATGGCGTGGGTGGCGACGAAAGGGGGGCGGCCGACGCGAACGAGGATTCATCCGTTATGCGCGATGCGCTCATCCTGATGTCGTAGGCGGCCGCAGTGCCGGTGCCCCCGTCGTCTCCCGTGGCAGTCCAGGCGAGCTTGATGCTGGTGTCCGACAGAGGAAGGGCCGTCAAGTCGCTGATGGGCGCCGGAGCAATCGTATCGGCGGGTGCACTCCCGGCGTCATAGTAAAGTTCGATGAACTCCTTGGTGTAGTCAGAAGCGTCCGACATCTCATTGATGACCACGCCGGCACCGGTCATGGCTCCCGCGCCGCCGCCCGGGTTGGCGTTGGCCATGGCCACGGTGTTCCAGGAAGAGGCGTTTGGAGCCGCGGCACCCGGCGACGTTCTCTGGTAGGCGTTTCCGGTGGTGATGGTGATGGTCGTCCCGTCAACCTGGGTGCTGGCGGCGTTCCAGAGCTCGAAGCTCTCCCCGCCGTTGATCTGGGGAAAACAGCCATTGGTGCACGAGCCGGTGGCGTTCGAGTTCAGGAAAACGGTCGCGGCCGGCATCGCGGGGAAGAACGACTCGAATTGAGCGCGGCCGGAATCGCGGGCGACGACGGCGTAGCCTCCCGATGGAATCGTCGTTCCCTGGGGAAAGGTGTAGGAGAGCTCGCTGTTGTGCTGCTTGAGAACCCATCCGGAGATGTCCAGCGAAGCCGCGCCGGTCGTGAAAACGGCGTCGGCGCTGGCCGAGGGCCCGTTGCCGCACCCGTCCGCCGAGAGGACCCTGTAGTGGTAGGACGTTTCCGGCGAGAGCCCGGAGAGCGTGACCGAATGGGCGGTCGCGTAGCCGGCCACCGAGGCGTTCTCGCCGTAGGAGGTGGTGAGGCCGTACTCCACCTGCGACGTCGCGGCCTCGTCGGTGGACCACGAGATGGCCGCCGAAGCGCCCGCGATGTTGCCTGCCGAGGGGCCGCTCGTGATGACGGGGGGCGCGGCGGCGGAAGTGGTGAAGGTCGCGTCGGTGCTCAGAGTCGGTCCGTTTCCAGCGGCGTCCGTGGACGAAGCCCTGTAGTGGTAGGTCGTTGAAGGGGAGAGGCCCAGCAAGATGACCTCGTGAGAATCGGCGTACCCCGCCGCCGAGGCGCCGCTTCCGTAGGAGGCGGTGAGCCCGTAGTCAACGCTCGACGTGGCCGGCTCGTCGGTCGTCCAGGAGATGACCGCCGAACAGTCGGAGTGGGTGGCGGCCGGGCCGGAAAGGATTTGAGGCGGCGTCGTGTCGGCCGGCGGATTTAGAAGCCAGGCGCAGGCGTTCAGGTGGATCTCCCGGTTGTTCACGCCGCCAACCGCCTTGTCCCAGCCTCCGTAAAGCGTGTCGCCCGGGTCGCCCGTTCCGTCGTCGGCCGGAGAGGAATCACCGATTGCCGCGACGCGCCCCATGCCATAAGTCGCGGTTGCGAAGGTCACCCTCAAGTTGTCATGAGTCTGGCCCGTGCGCCAGACGTGGGCGGTGGCCTTCGTCGTGTCTATATCCATCGAAGTCGCGCCGAAGAGCCCGAGGCCGCC
>JBBINO010000125.1:3173-4402 GCA_037443845.1 Acidobacteriota bacterium | reverse complement strand
CGGGCCGCTCATCAAGTGGGCGATTTTCGCGCCCAGCCAAGCCCCCGCGATCAAGGCGGCAGCCACGTAGGCGGCGGCCTTCAGGTCAACGTTGCCTTGGCGGTAATAGTAGACAACGGCGGCGAGGCCGACTGGCGGCAGGAGGACCGCAAGGCTGGTGCCCGTCGCCTTGTGCATCGAAAAGCCGAGGATGTAAACCAGGCCGGGAACGATGATTACTCCTCCGCCGACGCCGAACAGCCCGGACAAAATTCCGGCTAAAAGGCCCGTCAGCAATAGAAGAATGACCGAGAGCACGACCGGCACCGGCTTTCCCTCCTGCGCCTCGATGCGCAGATGATACCACGTCTGGCTGGAAACGGAGCAAGGGACCGGCGGATGTCCCTAGTTCCGTCCTGTCCCGGCGCCGCCTCGCGCCTCCTCCTGGGTGTAAAGGTCGAGGTCGCGCTTGAGCGTCATCGCGAAGGTGACGGCGTGGACCTCGGCGCCAGCCTTCCGCAATGCCATGGCCGCTTCGCGAAGGGTCGCCCCGGTTGTAATCACGTCGTCAACCAGAAGGATGCGCTTTCCCCTAATATTGTCCGGCCTCGCCACGAATGCGCCCTGGACGTTGGCCCGGCGCCCCTTGACGGTCAATTGTTTCTGCGGCGCGGGAGTTTTTCTCAGCGCTAGCCCGGTTACGAGCGGCAGGCCGAGCCTGCTTGCCGTCTCCAAGCTTATCAGCCCGGCCGGCTCGAAGCCCCTGGCCAGCCGCCGCTTCAAAGGAGATGGAACGGCGACGACCGCGTCCCACTTGGCTTGGGGCCAGCGCCGGCGCGCGGCCCGCGCGATCGCCGCGCCCATCAGCTTCGCCAGCGGATAGCGGCGCTTCTCTTTGTACAGAAGGACCATCAGCCTTACGGGGCCGGTGTAGGCGTAAACGCTGACGTGGCCCTGGAAACATGGCGGATCGGCCAGGCAGGCCCCACAAGTGTGTCCCCCTTGCTCTTCCGGCGAAGGAAGCGGTGTGCCGCAAGAGGGACACGAAGGGCCTTTGATCTTCCGCCTCTCCCTCCAGCAGCTCCGGCAAATGCCGGCGACCGGCCCTGACGACGAATCCTTCGAGCAGGCCAGGCAGCGCCCCTTTGGCAGGAACAGGCCTAAGATCGAGCGGGCTGCTGCGTTCACCTCTTCTGGCCGCCCGGATCGGCCTTCTGCTGTTCCCCAACGCTCTGGCTCTTGTTGCCGGC
>JBBINO010000125.1:0-3073 GCA_037443845.1 Acidobacteriota bacterium | reverse complement strand
AGCCGGTCCATCCGGCAAGGCGCGCCGCTCTTGATGAAATCCGCGTTTACGGCGACCGCCAGGTCCGCGATGAAGCTGTCCTCCGTCTCGCCGGAGCGGTGGCTGATGACAACCCCGTACCCGCCGCGCTTGGCGATCTCGATGGCTTCGAGCGTCTCCGTGACGGTGCCGATCTGGTTCGGTTTGATGAGCATGGCGTTGGCTATGTGATCTGCGATGGCCCTGCGAAAACGCTCTGGGTTGGTAACAACGTAATCGTCGGCGACGAGCTGCATTTTCCCGCCGAGCGCCTGAGTATGGGACTTCCATCCGTCGTCGTCGTGCTCGCCTATCCCATCCTCGATCGAGATTATCGGATACTTTGAAAGCCAGCCGTCGTACAGCCTGGTGAGATTCACGGCGTCGCGCTCCTGCCCGCCCAGCGAATACCTTCTCGCCTTGTCATCCCAGAGGTTGCTGGCGGCGACGTCTATCGCCAGGTGAATATCCTTCCCCGGCTTGTAGCCGGCCTTCGAGATGGCGTCAACCAGAAGCTCGAGCGCCTGCTCGTCCCCGGCCAGGTCCGGCGCGAAGCCTCCCTCGTCGCCGATCGCGGTCGAAAGGCCCTTCTCTTTCAACAGCCCCTTGAGCGCGTGATAGGTCTCGGCGCCCATGCGAAGAGCGTGGGCGAAGCTTTCCGCCCCGACGGGAACGATCATGAATTCCTGGACGTCAACGTTGTTGTCCGCGTGCGCCCCGCCGTTCAAGACGTTCATCATCGGCACCGGCAGCAAATGGGCGTTGCCCCCGCCGATGTAGCGGTACAGGGGCTGTCCAAGCGAAACAGAAGCGGCGCGGGCGACGGCTTCGGAGACCGCCAGAATCGCGTTCGCACCCAGCCCCGACTTGTTCTCGGTGCCGTCCAACGTGATGAGCGCTTGATCAACTGCCCTTTGGGCCATGGCATCCCTGGCGCCCAAATGTTCGGATATCGTCCCCGAAACATTTGCCACGGCCTGCAGAACGCCCTTGCCGCCGTAACGCTCCTGGTCGCCGTCGCGAAGCTCGGTCGCTTCGGCCTCGCCAGTGGACGCTCCGGATGGAACCGAAGCCCTGCCGACCGCCCCGTCCGACAGGTAAACGGTCGCCTCGACCGTTGGATTGCCCCGCGAATCAAGGATTTCAGTCCCCCTGACCATCTGGATGGTTTTCATCTCGGTGACGAGCATCTTCTCCTCCAATAGTGCGAGCGGCCCAGCCGCGCGTTTAGAATTTCATTATACCAGATGGCGCGCCTTCTGAAGAATCGCCACACGTCTCGGAAAATGGGCTCCGCCGTGGTATCATTTCGCAGCCGGAGGTCCGTGAATGGCTGGTCGCAGGGAAGCGCTTCAAGCCTGGATGAACGAATCGGTCATCGTCGCCGACGGCGCGATGGGCACGATGCTCCTGGCGCGCGGCGTTCAGCCTGGGCGCTGCCTGGAGGAGCTTAACCTCAGCCAGCCCGACATCGTCTTCTCGATTCATCGCGAGTACCTTCACGCGGGAGCGCAGATTCTCACCACGAACACATTCAAGGGAAACAGGTTCGCCCTTGGGACTCACGAGATGGAGGGGCGCCTCAATGAGATCAACGCGCGCGCAGTCGAGATCGCCAGGCGCGCCGCGCACGGCACGCCGGTCTGGGTGGGCGCCTCGGTAGGGCCGTTGAAGGTCATGCTCAAGCCTTACGGCGAGGTTAGCGAAGAAGAGGCCCGCGAGGCGTGCCGCGAGCAAATAGCCGCCCTGGCCGAGGCCGGACCCGACCTGTTCATCCTCGAAACCCAGCAGTCGGTGCTCGAATGCATCTTCTTCATTGACGCATGCCGGGAGCTCGCCCCGGAGATCCCCGTGCTCGCCTCGCTGACCTTCAATCACGATGGCCGGACCTTTTTCGGGGACTCGCCGGTGGCGGGCTTGCGCCGTCTCGCGGCGTCGGGCGCCGACGTCGTTGGCATCAACTGTTCCGTGGGGCCAGCCGATGCGCTGCCCATCGTGGAGGAGGTGGCGAAAGGAGTCGGCACTCCCCTTTCCGTCATGCCCAACGGCGGGCACCCAGCAGAAATTGACGGGCGGCTCGTCTACCTTTCAAATCCGGACTATGTCGCCTCATACGCCAAGCGATACGCCGAACTGGGCGCCAACATAGTCGGCGGCTGTTGCGGCACCACCCCCGACACCATCCGCGCGATCGTCTCCATGATGAAAGGCAGGCACCCCGCCAAAAGGAGGGCAACCGAATCCGGGGTGCTCGTCGCGGAGGTGGCGGAGATTTCCGGGCAAGCGGGGCCCCTCGCGCAAGATGATTTCTTCGCCAGGCTCGGCAAGAGCTTCGCGGTCACTTGCGAGATTGACCCTCCGAGGGAGCCAGACGCGAGGCGAGCCGTCGAGACCGCGCGCCTTCTCAAGCAGGCTGGAGCCACGGCCGTGGACATAGCGGACAACCCCAGGGCCCGCGTCAGGGTTTCCTCAACGGCTCTTGCCCACCTTGTCCAGCAGGAGACTGGCCTCACGACGATTCTCCACATGACCTGCCGCGACAGAAACCTTCTCGGGCTTCAGTCCGAGCTTCTGGGCGCTTCGCTTCTCGGGGTCTCGGGAGTGCTCGCTCTCGCCGGGGACCCAGCCACCTCTGGAGACGTGCCAGCCGCCACCTCGGTCAACGACGTGAACGTCGCGGGGCTGGTCAGGGTGATATCGTCTTTGAACCGCGGCTACGACTTCTCGGACAACGCCATCGGCAGGGGTACCGCGTTCAAGATCGGCGTCGGCGTCAACCTAGGAGCCACCGACCTCGACAAGGAAACGGCGAAGCTCTCCGAAAGGCTCGAAGGCGGCGCGACATTCGCCATGAGCCAGCCGGTTTTTTCGATCGAAGCCGTGGAACGGTTTCTGGACGCCAGCCGGCACTTGCCCGTTTTCATTCTGCCAGGCATCCTGCCCCTTGCCAGCGCCAAGCAAGCGCTATACCTCCACAATGAAGTGCCCGGCATAACCCTGCCCAAAGACGTCCTTGAAAAAATAACCAGCCTTGAGTCCAAAGAGGACCAGAAGG
>JBBINO010000124.1:0-4564 GCA_037443845.1 Acidobacteriota bacterium | reverse complement strand
TGAGTGGTGCCCGGTGAAAGGCGCCAGCCAACGACGAGCCCACAAAACACCAGACACGAGACACTTTTCTTCCTCCGTGCCTTACTCATCCCATCTTGGTGATACTGGCTCTTTTTGGTGGTATCCTACTGCTCCGCCGCGAAGGACGGCGAGGAGGAGATTCTTGAAGGCTATCGGAATTTCAAAGTTCGGCGGGCCGGAAACGCTTCAGGCGATGGCGCTGCCAAAACCACGCCCCGGCGAAGGCCAGCTACTGGTCCGGGTTTACGCCTGCGGGGCCAATCCTGTCGACTACAAAATCCGCGAGGGCATGTTGCCGCTGCCCTACTCTTTCCCGATCATCCTGGGATACGACGTCTCGGGGATAGTGGAGGAAGTGGGCCCCGGCGTGACCGATTTCGTCCCTGGCGACCCCGTCTATTACTCACCAGAGCTCATGGAGCCGGGCGCCTACGCCGAGTACCACCTCGTCAACTCCTCAATCGTCACCTTCAAACCGGAGGAGATAAGCCACGTCGAGGCGGCTTCCATCCCGCTGGCCGGAATGACCGCTTGGCAGGCGCTTTTCGAGCGGGCGAACCTGAAGGGCGGGGAAGCCGTTTTGGTACATGGCGCGGCTGGCGGAGTCGGTTCCATGGCCGTCCAGCTCGCGAGTTGGGCCGGCTGCGAGGTTTACGCGACGGCCTCGGCGGAGAATCACGACTTCGTGGAGGACCTTGGCGCCGACGTAATAATCAATTACAAGAGCCACGACTTCACCGAGGCCGTAGCCGACGCCACAAAGGGGCGCGGCGTGGACGTGGTCCTTGACACGGTAGGCGGAGAGGTCTTTGCCAAGAGCTTCCTGGCGGTCTCCCAGGGCGGCTGCGTCGTGACGATAGCGCCGGAGGCCATGGGCAACGCGCCCCTCTCGTCGCTCGCCCCCGCCTACTTCAAGAACGCCGAGGCGCACTTCTTCTTCATGCAGCGGAGGAGGGAAACGCTCGACCAGCTCGCCAGGCTCATCGAGAGGGGCTTCATAGACCCGGTGGTCGAGACGGTCCTTCCGCTTGAACGCGCCGCCGAAGCGCACCAGAGACTGGCGACGGGCCACGGGCGCGGCAAGATCGTCTTCCAGGTGGCGGAGGAATGAGCAGCCTGGACCGCTGGAAAGAACTGAGGAGCCAGTTTCTCGAAGAGGCGGCCAACACCATCACGCACGGCCTCGGGTTGGGCCTTGCCATCGCGGGGCTCGTCGTCATTGTCGTGGTGGCTACGAGAGGCGGCGCAAGGACGGTCGTCGCTTGCAGCGTCTACGGCGCGATGCTCGTCCTCAATTACCTGGCTTCGACGCTCTACCACAGCGTGAAGTACAAGGGTCCCAAAAAACTATTCAGGATATTGGACCACTGCGCCATCTACCTCTTGATAGCCGGCACCTACACCCCTTTCACGCTGGTCTGCCTGAAGGGCGGATGGGGCTGGTCCATTTTCGGCGTGATCTGGGGGCTGGCGCTGGCCGGAATCTTGTTCAAGGTCTTCTTCATCGGCCGGTTCGCCATCATGTCCGCGCTCGTCTATCTTGCCATGGGGTGGCTGATCGTCATCGCCACCAAGCCGTTGATAGGCAGCATCCCGGTCTGGGGACTGATCTGGCTTGGCGCCGGGGGCCTCGCCTACACCGGCGGCATACTCTTCTTCGCTTTCGATACCAAGGTCAGGTATTTCCACGCCGTCTGGCACATCTTCGTCCTGGCGGGCAGCATCTTTCACTATTTCGCGGTGATCGTTTCCATCATGCATCCGGCCCTAGGCCACGACTAGCAGGCTGTTGAGAAATTCCCATAGGCCAATGCGGGTTTTTAACAGCCTACTTAGAGCCCGCGCCGGAAGAGCAACTGAGAATTTGAATTGCGAAGACCGCGTGGAGCGAGAAGCTCCAGCCGGAGTCAGGTCCAGTTCTTTCGTGCGTGCTTCCGCTCGCGCTCAGGCAATGCGGCGGGGCCGCGGCGAAGCGGCGCCATGCTGGGTGACGCTGGGCGCTGCTTGACTGCGAATGCCCCCGGCGTTACTCTCATTGCGGAGGCGGGATGCGCATCGGTTATGTTCCTCCCATGCCGGCCGAAATTTTCGCGGCCTCGCCGCACGAGGCGCAGAACCTCTGGTCAATGTTCTCGACGGCGGCAAACCGTGAAGAATGGCTGGCGGTATCGCGCACGGCCGGCTTAAGCGACAGCGCGCCGTATTGGGCGCGCTGCCTTTACGCGATGGTGATAGAGAGCGAGCTTGAGGCGGTTTGGTATCCGGACCCGGGCGTTCCGCAGGAGGTGCGCTGTGTCCTCTCGCTCCTCGCCGAACAGGGCGTAATCGTCCGGCCGTTTCATTTTCCGATCCTCAGGAACATCGAGCGAATGCAGGGGGCGCTTGACGATCTCTGCACCGCGCTCGGCGTTGACCAGAGAGCGCTGAAGTCGTCGCTCGAACAGTGGGCGCACGTGAGAGTCGCCATCCGCAGGTTCGACTCCCTTCAGTACAAGAACGGAGCCTTTCCCTCGCTCGCCTACACCCGGGCGCTCGCGCAGGCGATGAACCCGGGCAAGGACATAGATGGACACCGCAAGGAGATCGAGCGGCAGATACTTGAATTCGAGGGCGCGAGGCAGGGACGGTGGACCAAGATCGGCTTCATCGGCATGACGCCGTACCGCTCGGGGCTGTACAAGCTTCTGGAGGAGACGAATGCCATCGTCGTCTACGATGAGTGGGGAATCGAAAACAACCCTCAGGGACCTTCGCGCGACCTCGTCTCGCACTACCACCAAAACTCGCTCCCTTATGGCTTGAAGCGCAGGCAGGAGAGGATTCTTAAGGAGATAGAGGAGCGGAGGCTTCGCGGTCTCATCCTCGGCGTGGAATGCCTCTGCCACAACATCAGGGAGGAAGGCTTCTTCCGCTCGACGCTCCCGCTTCCAGTTTTCACGTTCGACAACTGCCGCGGTGACGACCTTCAGCCCGCAGAGGAGGCCAACCTTCGCCGCTTCCTGGCGGAGTGTTCGGGCAAGGCATGACCTGGAGGCTGATTGACGAGCCCCTCGCAGGCGAAGGGCCGTGGAACATGGCCGTTGACGAGGCGCTCTTCGGCGCGATCGAGAGCGGATCAGAACCGCGTCCGGTCCTCAGGCTTTACGCCTGGTCCCCCGCCTGCCTGTCGCTCGGCTATCACCAGGAGTTCGAAGCCGCCTGCGACCCGGCGTACCTGAAGAGCCGCGGTTTCTCCGTGGTCAGGCGCCCGACCGGCGGGAAGGCGGTCCTGCACGACGACGAACTGACCTACGCCGTGGCCGCGCCCATCACCGGCGAGTTCTCCGGCGGATTGAAAGATACCTATTCCAAGATAGCCGAGGCGCTGGCCGCCTCCATTTCGGCCCTCGGGATCGCCGTTGAACTCAAGCAGCGCGCCAGGGCGGTATCCCCCGGCGGGATGGCGCCTTGCTTTCTCGTCCCATCTGAAAAGGAGATTCTCGCCGGCGGCAGAAAGATCATAGGCAGCGCGCAGTTCAGGGGCAAGCGCGCCTTTCTCCAGCACGGCGCGATACCGCTCAGGCTCGATTACGAGGCTCTTGCGCTGGCCACCGGAAACGGAGCCGGGCAGGCCGCCCGGTACGAGCGGGCATTCGCGGGCCTCGCCGATTTCAAGCCTGCCGTCGAGGCGGCGGAAGTGAGAAAGGCCATGCGCGCTGGCTTCTCCGCGACATTCGGCGGCGATTGGATGGAAACCGGCCTGACGGCGGACGAGGCTTCGGAAGCCGAGCGGCTTCGCCGGTGCAAGTATTCCAGGGATGAATGGAACAGAAGGAGGATGCCATGCTGAAGCTAACTTACCACGGTCATTCCTGCGTCGAACTCGAGGCAAACGGGCACCGCATCATCATTGACCCGTTCCTGACCGGCAACCAGCACGCCAAGATCAAGCCAAAGGAGGTCAAGGTTGACGCCGTTCTCATCACTCACGGCCACGGCGACCACGTCGGGGACGCGGTGGAGATAGCGAAGGCCAACAAGTGCCAAACCGTATCGAATTTCGAGATTTCCAACTGGCTCTCCGCCAAGGGAGTGGACGCCATGGGGATGCACATAGGCGGAAGCCGCGAATTTCCGTGGGGCAGGGTCAAGCTTACCCCGGCGCTGCACGGCTCCGCCATGCCCGACGGTTCCTACGGCGGCAACCCCGCCGGCTTCCTGGTCTGGATGGGCGGAAAGTGCGTCTATCACGCGGGGGACACCGGAATAATGTCGGACATGGCCCTCTACGGGCGGCTGAACCCGATTGACCTGGCCCTGCTGCCGATCGGAGACCACTTCACTATGGGCGTCGAGGACGCCGTTGAAGCGGCCGTCCTGCTCGGCTGCAAACAGGCGATGCCGATCCACTACAACACCTTCCCGCCGATTCCAGCCGACCCCAGAGAATTCGCGAAGCGCGTGGAAGCAAGGGGGATCAAGGGCCGCGTCGCTTCCTTCGGCGAAACGATAGAAGTCTGATGAGGCCGTTGTTCGAGATCGCGATCCTGTTCGTGCTGATTCT
>JBBINO010000123.1:0-5013 GCA_037443845.1 Acidobacteriota bacterium | reverse complement strand
TCTTCGGCCGATGGGGGGCGCCGCTACTGCTTGGAGCTTACAATCCTCGGGCGCACGACCAGAACCGAACAGTGGGCGGAGTCCACGACCTTGTCAGCCGTAGCGCCGACAACCCGCCGCTTGAATTGCGAGTGCTGGTTGGTGCCCACTACGATGAGATCGGCGACAAGCTCCTCGGCTTTTCTTACGATGACTTCGCTTGGCTTGCCGAAATCCAGATGCGTCGTCACGTTCAGGCCCATCTGCTTCAGCTTTATCTTGGCGTTTTCAAGGTCCTTCTCGTAATGGCGGAGGGCCGATTCCTTGGCGTCGGCAACCTCGCTCACCGTTTCGGCGTATTCTGGAATTCTTCCCACGGCCAGGAGGTGAATCTTCGACTCCTTCTCCGCGAAAATGCTGACCCGCTCCAGCGCCAACTCGGCGCCCGGAGAACCGTCGAAAGCAACGAGGATGTTTCTCATTTCCGTCTCCTTTCAATGGCCTTTCCGGCCCGCATGAAGTTGGTCTTCTCCTCCCCCTTCGGTTCAAAGAAAGCCTGCGCGATCATCGTGGGAATAATCGCCGTCATAATGACCACGATCACGAGAATCGAATACTGCGCCCTCGTGATAATGCCGTGGTTCAGGCCATAGAGCGACGAGATGGTTCCGAAGGTGAGGCCCGTACTCATCATAAAAGTGTTGTAGAAGTTGGCCCTGCGCTTGAGCCCCAGCAACTCGCCCGACGGCCAGAGGCCAAAAAACTTCGCCGCACTCTTCGCCGCGAAGAGCAGAAGGACGGCGCCGATGCTCGCCCAAACCGCCTTGAGCGAGACCAGACTGCCCGCCTTAAGGAAGTAGAAAGGCGTCAAGAAGGCGAAGGTGGAGGCCCGAAGTCTTCGCACGAGCTCCTTGCTCTGAAGGAAGGTGTCGGCCAGGACCATCCCGATAAGGTAGGCCGGGAGGACGGCTTCACTCCCCCCCTTCGAGGCGAGCAGTCCCGCTCCGAAGAGGAGCAAGAGCAGGTACCGGACCTCCGGTTCGCTGGGATGGCTGTTGAGCTTCTTGAGAAGCCACCGGGTGACAGCCGGAAGGAAGGGAAGGGCCAGGACGGTGCCCCCCACGAAGGCGTAAAACCACCCGCTGAAGTGGGTGAAGAGGAGTCCCAGCATGATCACGGTTCCGAGGTCGTTGACGAAGCAGGCCGCCAGCACGAGTTTCCCAATCGGCGCATCGTTGAGGCCCGTCTCGACCATGACGGCGTAGACCACGGCCACCGAGGTGGTCGAGAGCGCCACTCCGGCGAGCTGGCTCGCCCGCATTTCCCAGCCGAGAAAATGTTGCGCGGCACCCCACGCTAGGCCGAAGGGAGCCAGAAAGCCTACGACGCCGAGGATTAGGCTCTGCTTCCAGTACTGCTTCAGCACCTTGCTTTCCAGCTCGGCGCCCGCGAGGAAGGTCAGAACCACCGCGCCAACGGCCGCCAGGAACGTGACCCAATCTGTAATCTCAAGGTGGAAGGAATTGCCGGCCGCGATGCCGACGACCAGCTCGACCAGGGCGACCGAAAGGCCGACTTTTCGCGAGATCAGGCTGGCGAGGAAGGCCAGCCCAAACCAAATACACGCGTTTTCCCACAAGACCATCTTGACGCCTCCATCCATAGAGGGCAGGCGTCATTAGCCTTTCGGCGGTTTGGGGAGAACGCCATCTCCGGTGCTCATAATATCCGAAAACCCGATTTACTAATCCGAGCGGGAAGAGGTTGGCCCCTTCCCGCTCGGCGCTCGGCTTGGCGAAGCCAACCCTGGAGGGAGGGTTTCGCTTGATTTCCCAGGGCTTCGGCCTCGCTGCTCACCCATTCCCACTTCGAAGAGGCCCTTCGCAAAAGTCAACTAATTCGCGCTCCCCGTAATAGTTCAAGCGCGCCAGAAGTGCCCTGGCCCTTGACTCCTTCGAGGCGAGCCAGGCAAGCGCCGCCTCTTTTTCGGCCTGCGTCCGCTCGTGAAGGGTCAGCCCTCGCTCGATGGTTTCCTTCAACCGCGACAAGAGCGACGATATCGCCGACTCGAGGCCGGTTACGACGACGCCGGCTTGATCCTGCATCCTTTCGGCAACGTCAGACAGCAGCCGGTCCCGCTGCATTTGATAGAAGAGGCCAATCTTTTTCACCAGGCCCTTTTTGATGAAGGCGCCGCCAAATCCGGCCGGCAGGAGGTTCACTATGGAGCCGCCAGCCGAAGAGACGCCCACAAGCTCCGGCGGAACGTGAACGTAAAAGCGGCTTCTCGGCGGGGAGGGAATCTCCAGAACGATTTTGGGCATCTGTGTATTGAACCACTCGCCCGCCGTCTTCAAGAGCCTGTCTAACAACTCCTGGTATTCGTTGGCCAGGTATGAAACCGCGTGCTGAAAGCTATCCTCCGCCAGCCTTTCGGCGTCGAGGCGAGGCCGGCCGAAAAATTCCTCCAGGCATTCTTGAAGGGCGCGAACGGAAGCGGCGCGAGCCCCGCCGACGGTCGCGGCGGAGTTCCATGCGCGTTCCATCTCCGACTTTACCCACGTTTGTTCGAGCCCCCATGCCTCGTCAATTCTTGCCTTGACGGCTTCAAGAACCTTGCCTTGAGCCTGTTCGAGAACCCAGAAACCGCGGGACCTTTCAAGGTCCAACCCCTCTTACTCGCGTTTCAGGACCGAGAGCCTGCCGCGAAGCTCGGCTTCCGGGCGCGCCGCCGCGTTGCGTTCCATCTCAATGGTGGATATGAATCCCTTCAAGCCCTCTTCCAGCTTTCGGCTCGATGATTTCAAGAGCGTTTCGGAACCCTCGTCGTCCAGGAATCTTTCCAGCTCCGCCCTGAACGCGCGGAAGGAGGGATCGCCATTATCCTCCAGCGCTTTTTTTGCCGAAAGCGGGAATATCTTCCCTTCGCGCCCCCAAAGCTCGCGGAGTTTGCGTCGCGTGAAATCAAACACCTGTTCAACCTCGCCAGGCTGCAACTGGTCCGTCTTGTTGAGGACGAAAAAGAAACGCTCGGCGCGCTCCTTGACTTTTGTGAGCCACTCTATCTCCGTTTGAGTCAGGACTGGATCAACCCCAAGGACGAAGACCGCCGCGTCAAGCTGGCCCAGAAACGTCTCCGAAGTTTCCGTGTTGTGGTCGTAGACTGAGCCCACGCCCGGGGTGTCCACCACGCGCACGGGCCTGTCGAGGAAACGAGAAGGCCAGTCAACCCTCGCCCAGCCCACCCCCCTTTCGTTCTTGGGATTCTTCTCCTCCGTGACGTATTCGGGGAGATCGCCGGCTCCGGCCTCGATTTCTCGCCCATCCTTAAAATGGATGACGACCTTCGGCTCCGGGCCATACCTTACCGAGGTCACGACGCTCGTCAGAGGAAGCACCGATGAAGGCATCACCCGCGCTTCCAGCAGCGCGTTGACAAGCGTGGACTTCCCGCGCTTGAACTGCCCAAGGACCGCGAGCGTCAGCCTCCCCTTTTCGAGCCTCTCCGGAATCTTTGACACGCCCTCATCCAGCAAGCCCCTTCCGTGCTCGCTGGCCAGGGAGATTAGCTCCTCGGCGGCCTGTTTGAGAAGCCTAGCTGAGAGCGGCATTCCCCACCTCCATGCCATTTGGTGAGGCGTCATCAGCCTTTCGGCGGTTTACGGAGAACGCCATCTCCTGAATTGATTATAACTCGCCTGGCAGGGGATATCAATTTCTCGCATTGCGCGCCCGCCCGCCAGCGCCGTCTCGCCATTTCGGTAAGATCCTATATGGCGCCATTCGGCGCCTTGGTTTTGCAGGAAGACAAGGTGCTATACTTTCGACTGAACAAGGCCGCCGGACCTGTTCATCCACTTTTGACGGCGGCTCCGGAGGTCGTCAGTGAAGTACACGCTTGACCAGGAAGCGGAAAGCCTTATCCACGCGCTGTGCGAGGTCGTCCTCCTCAAAAGGAGGCTTTTCCTCATTCCCGGCTCATCCGAGTCGAACATGATTCACGATATCCTCGAGGATCTCGCGAAAGGCATCGGGCGGCACGGCCACCTTTCCGAAGACGACTCGTCCGGGGTCAGCCCCCTGTCCCGCTTCGTCCTGGAGATATCGCGTTGCGGCGACGTCTGGCAGGTCGCCCGGGCATTCAAACATTCCCCTCCACTCGACGGATACCTGATGGTTCCCTACTTCACCGCCAAGGACCTCGAGACCTTGCAGGCCAAGACCCCATTAGCCTGATCCCGCCTTGCCACCTCACCGCCGCAAGCGAAAAGATTCGTTCACCACAAAGGGCACCAAGGACACGAAGGAAAAGATTGAACCACAGAGGCGCCGAGGTGCGGAGGGAAGATTATAGTTGCGTTACAAGCGCCGAGAAGTGCACAGAGGAAAGGAAGCCTTCCTTGAAGAGAGCGCCCGTCGGTGGTTTTCGCCGCCCGTAGTTCGCGTGGTGCGCGGGCAACAGAGGCGCAATGCTTTGCGCCCCATATAAACCCTCTGCGCCTCAGTGTCTTCCGTGGTGATATCTCTGCCCGCGAAGGTCGCTGAACACAACGGAAACGGCAACACCGACGAAGGGCGCGGCAGGGTGCGAAGCACCCGTCAGGTCGTAGGCCGAAGCCACGGCACGATTCATCAGGTAAGAAGACGCCGAGTTGAACTTGGATAGGCTATTCATCTCGACCGTGCCGTGGCAAGCCGCGCCCGGTGACTGAAACCGGTTGCTTGCCATCCGAGGCCGCGAGCCAGGCCGCACGGAAGGTAAAAGAGGTAAAGCGTAAAGGGTGGAGCGTGAGTTGTTGCGACTCTTCACCTCTTCACCCCTTCACTCTTCACTATCCCTATTGGTCCGAGACTCGCGCCGCACGTCTTATAAATAGAGAGGGGTGGGACACTAACCCTCTCTCTCCTACTCCGGCTATTGCCCGAATGCTTCTTGCGCCCTTGATGCGAGAAGCGTTTGCAGCGCGGGCCTTCCGAAGAAAGCCCGAAGGGCGGGGGGACGCGAAGGGACGAGCGGAGGAAAGCGACATTCGC
>JBBINO010000122.1:0-5123 GCA_037443845.1 Acidobacteriota bacterium | reverse complement strand
TACACCGTCACGCCGAGCCTGAGCGGCTATACCTTCAGCCCGGCGAGCACTGCGGTTACGGTAAGCGGCGCCAACCAGACTGGCATCAACTTCACGGCCACGGCGTCCGGCGGGGGAACCACCCAGCTTCTTCTCAACCCGGGTTTTGAATCGGGAAACAACGGCAATTGGACCCTTTCCACGAGCACGTCACACACGGTGATCACGACGGTTTCGAATCCGGCCGCTCCTCACGGCGGCTCCTACCAGGCGAGCCTCGGTTTTTACAACGGCACATACTACAACAGCGAAACCGACTACATCAAACAAACGGTAACCGTTCCATCAAACGCCACGGCCGCGACGCTGAGCTTCTGGTACTACATCAAGACGCAGGAGACGACGACCTCCACGGCTTACGACAAGCTGACCGTGACGGTCGAAAACAGCTCCGGCACCGTGCTTGCCACTCTGACGACTCTCAGCAATCTGAACAAGACGACGGCATGGGCGCAGAAAACGGGACTGAACCTCCTTTCCTACAAGGGGCAGACGGTCGTAATCAAATTTAAAGCGGCGACCGACTCCTCTCTGGGAACGGCTTTCATGGTGGACGACTGCGCCCTTAACGTGACACAATGAAGGCGTGAGGCAAACGGGCCCGCTGTCGAAAATGATGAGATTTGCCGGCCGCCGGGCGGCGTGGGCCATTCTTACCGGGGCTCTTGCCGCCCTCGCGGCTTTCTCCCAAAAGCCGGCGGGCACGCTGGAGCTGCACTTCCTGAACAGGACGGTCGAAGAGGGCACGTGGTTTAGCGCCCATCCCTCCGCGACCGACCTCAAGCCGCTGTGCGGCCAGATTGAGATTCACGCCATATACAGCGGAGAGGCCGACGCCCTCTCGCTGTGGATTGACGGCGCATTGGTGGACGAGCGCCAGGCCACCGACGCGCGCTTTGTCTGGGACACGAAGGGCTGGCCAGACACGGAGCACCAAGTCACGATCCAGGCTCTCGCCGGAGACGGCAAAATACGCGACTCGTTCTCTCTCGTTCTGGAATCAAGGACCGAGACCGACACGACGCCTCCGGAAGTCTCCATCTCCTTCCCCCCTGACCACTCGGTGGTGAGGGGCGTTATCGAGGTAAAGGCCACAGCGCGCGACGATCACGACGTTGCCCGCGTCTGGCTGGATGTTGACGGAAACCATCTTCAGACGAAAAAAGAATATCCCTACACGTTCTCATGGGACACCAGGAGCTTGCCGAACGGCTCGGAGCACACGCTTCAGGTCAAGGCCGAGGATGGCTCCGGCAACGAAGGCTCGTCGGATCCGGTGACCGTGCAGGTGTCGAACCCCAAGGCCCTCCTGAAGAACCCCTCGCTTCAAGGCGTTCCCCCCTCTAGCTGGCGGAGCCTCGGCAATGTAAGGTTCCTGCCGGAAAGGCGCGGGGGCGTTAGGCTGCTCCCTTCCCCGGGCGGAAAAGGCCCACAGGGAGTTGAGCAGCAATTTGCCTTGGACGCGCCGGCGGACGGGGCGCTACTGGCGATCGTCCTGCGTGCCGAATACAAGCCTTCGGACGGCCAGCAGCCCGCCTGCCCGTTTCGCGCCGAAATACTAGACGACACATCCAAGGATGTCTTTTCATGGGACTGTCCCGGGCAAGCGGCCGGCTACGCCTCTTTGACGGAGCTGGCCCTTCCTCTCCCCCATCTGGCCAAAGGCGCGTACACGGTCAGGTTCACCGCCGCGCCGTGCTCGCAAGGAGAGGCTTTCTGGGAGATAGCCAAAGCCGACGTCCTTGTTCCATGACGAACGATAGAAAATAGGAGCCCTTCATGCCGAGATCATGCTGCAAGCTCTCTGCAATTCTTTCAGGCGCGCTCGCCGGAGCGGCGCTCTTCGCCTACACCCCCTACCACCCGGCGCTTCGCATCTCAAAAGGCCTGGAGTGGAAATCGTCTGGCAAGAGCGCGGTCTTGAGCCTCTCTTCCATTCGCGTGGAGAAGAACCCCGTGCTTGCCATCAACCTGGCGTTTTCCCCCGGTGGGGATGGCGAAGTGGAAAGCAGTCCGCTGAACACGAAGGAGTGGGAAAAATCGGCGGGACTAGGCTTTCTCTACCAGCCCGACGGCACCAGCAGGTACGTTGACCTAGAGATAACGGACGCATCAACTGGAGAAGCCTACGGCTACAAGATCTCGACGAGAGACCCGGCGGCGCGCCAGATATTCATTCCATTCGGCCTATTCAGCCATGCCGGGGCGCCATTCAAGCCTTCACAGCACCCCAGCGTTCGGATCGTCTGGCGTTGCAGCGAAGGGGGCGATTCGCCTCTAGCATTCAAGGCCGCCGGCTTTTCGGCCGGCTCGCTCGACGAGGGGGAATTCGCGTGGCCCGCTTCGACGCCCCCTTTTGTCGGCATGCCGGTTTACCTGGAAGAGTTTGATGGCAAGCCGGGCTGTGGCCTCGTCGGCGGCGCATCCTATTCCCTGGTGATGGAGGGCCCTCCAAAAACGAACATCTCAAGGGCGGTTTCGGCCAAGCTCGGCTCCGCTGGAGCCCAGTTGCGCTGGGACTTTAAGGACATAGCCCGCTGGCGGTACTTCGATGGCATGACCATCTGGTTCAAGATGGCGGACCAGAAGGCGGCGGTTGATCTCGTGGTAATAGCGAGGTCGGAGAAGGGGGAAACGGAGTACGTCCACGCCATCCCCGCCCAGGGAACGGGGTGGGTCGCGGACCACATTGAATGGGAGGATTTCATTGACTCCAACAAGCGCGCCTTCGAGCCAGATGAGTACAGCGAGGCGAGCCTTCTGATCAGGGCCAGTCCGGGCGCGCCTCTGCCCGTTGACCTGGTCGTCGGCCCGTTCAGGGTTGATGACGAATAGGCCGGAAGGTTTCAGCCTTCCAGTTCGCCGCGGACGACGGTTACCGCCTTCCCGCCGATAAAAACGCGCTCTTGTTCGACGCGCACCGCGAGTTCGCCGCCCCGCCGGGAAACCTGCCGCGCCTTCAGGTTGTTCTTTCCTAGCCGCTCGCTCCAGAATGGTCCCAGGGCGCAGTGGGCCGAGCCGGTCACTGGGTCCTCGTTGATTCCAGCCGCGGGGGCGAAAAAGCGGGAGACAAAGTCGCAATCTTCTCTTGAAGCGGGAGCGGTGACGATCACCCCCCTTTCGGTCACCCGCCCCATCGCTTGAAAGTCAGGCGCGAGAAGCTTCACGGCCGATTCGGACTGGACGAGGAAAAACCAGTCGAAACAGGTTTTCCCGCAGAAGAGCGCGGAGGCGCCCAGGGCTTCTACCAGCCCGTCGGGCGGAGCCTCCTCCTTGACTGGCGTCGCCGGGAAATCAAGCTCAATGATCCCTTCGCGCCTGGCCGCCCTCAGCTCTCCGCTCTTGGTGAAGAACCTTATCGGACCAGCCACCGGGGCGCGTCCCTCCTCCCAGATCGCGTGGGCGCTCGCGAGCGTCGCGTGGCCGCAGAGGTCCACCTCGACCGCCGGAGTGAACCAGCGCAGGCGCCACCCCTCTCCCTCGGGAAGAAGAAAGGCGGTCTCGGAGAGGTTCATCTCCATCGCCACGTTTTGCATCCACTCGGGCGAACGTTGGCCATCCAAAAAGACGACCGCCGCTGGATTCCCTTTGAAAGGGACGGCCGTAAACGCGTCCACCTGCAACATCTTGAGCCCCATCATCGTCCTCCCGCCGCCGAACGCGGCCCCATTCATTCTACTACGTGGTCGCGCGGGAACCCGCCCGTTTTTTTCGCGGCGCTCCTGGTGTAGGATGTACCCTTGTCTTGAAGGAGGACGGAAAATGAAGCAACGTTTGACCTTGGCTGCAACACTGATCGCGGCGCTCGCGCTTCCCCTCTTTGCCCAGTACGTGCCCGGCCCTGGAGAAAACCCGTCGCCAAACGGCGCCCTGACGCCACAGGTGATGGAGAAGCTTCGCCAGTCGCTCGTGATGACTCCGGCGATGAAGGCGGCGCAGAACGCCCTGGCCGAAAACGACATCAGCGCGCTCGTGGCCGATCACCAGAAAGTCATCTCGGACGACGCCCTTTTCACCAAGGTGGTCAAGGAGGGAAAGATCACCAACCAGCAGCAGAGCGGGCGCTGTTGGCTCTTCGGTGGCCTCAACATGCTGAGGCCGGAGGTGATGAAGAAGTACAACCTCGAAACCTTTGAGCTCTCCCAGGCCTACAACCAGTTCTGGGACAAGCTGGAACGGGCTAACCGCTCGCTTGAATTGGCGATAGCGCTCAAGAACGAGCCGCCCGACAGCCGCAAGAACGAACTCCTCTTGAAAAAGCCCATTGAAGATGGAGGCGATTGGAACTACGTTCGCTACCTCGTCTCCCGCTACGGCGTGGTGCCGAGCAACATCATGCCTGACACTCAACAGGCCAGCCACACGGATCAGATGAATAGCCTTCTGAGCACCGTGATGCGCAAGGGGATCAAGGCCGAGCGCGACGCCAAGACCCCCGAGGAGACGCAGAGCGCGAAGCTCGCGGCGCTTGAAGAGGTCTACAAGGTTCTCGTCCTCTGCCTGGGCGAGCCGCCAACAACCTTCAAGTGGCGATACGAAGACAAGGACAAGAAGGTGAGCCCGATCAAAAGCTATACTCCTCAGAGCTTCTACAAGGATTTCATGGGGGCGCCGCTCGACAGCTTCGTCCCCTTCATCAATTATCCCGGCAAGCCGGAAAACGCCATGCTGAGGTTCGCATGGAACAGGGATTCATCCGATGGCCCCGACATGCAGGCGCTCAACATTTCGACAACCCAGATGCAGAAGATGGCCCTGGCTTCGATCATGGATGACCAGGCTGTCTGGTTCTGCTGCAACTCGTCGGTCCAGCGCAACGTGAAGACCGGTCTTTGGGACATGGGCGTCCAGGACTACAACGACCTGTTCGGCCTGGACTTCGCCATGAGCAAGGAGGACCAGCTCCGCTACTACGACGGCGCTCCCAACCATTGCATGGTCTTCACTGGCGTTGACGTGGAAGGCGGCGCGCCGGTCAAGTGGAAGGTCGAAAACTCATGGGGCGACAAGCGCGGCCGCGAGGGCTGGTGGACGATAACCAGCCCCTGGTTCGACGCCAACGTCTACGAGATCCTCATCAACAA
>JBBINO010000121.1:0-5198 GCA_037443845.1 Acidobacteriota bacterium | reverse complement strand
CTTGATCGCGGGGGCTTGGCTGGGCGCGAAAATCGCCCACTTGATGAGCGGCCCGGTGCTTCGCCTCTGCTTCGGCCTTTTCGTCACGGTGATGGGCTTTTACCTGATTTATGGCGCGGCCCAGCGCTTAGGGTGGCTGAAGTAACCTACGAGAGCGAATGGACGTTGAATCCGGTATCGGAGGGCGGCATGGAATACAAATCTAAATCTTCTTTGATGGGGCTTCCCCTAATTCACGTGAACCTCGGGGCAATGGAAGATGGACGTCCCCGAGTTGGCGTTGCTCGCGGTTGGATAGCCATCGGCACGGTGGCCCACGGCGTGATTGCCGGAGTGGGAGGGGCCGCTACGGGTTGCGTCGCCGCCGGCGGGGTCGCCTTTGGAGCCGTCGCGCTGGGCGGGCTGGCCATTGCCGCCCTCGCGATTGGAGGCGTGGCCCTTGGATGGTGGGCCGTCGGTGGCTTGGCGGCTGGATGGTACGCCATTGGCGGCCTCGCTCTGGGCTGGAAGGCCGCCCTGGGCGGCGCTGCGTTTGCTAACGATTTCTCGCTTGGCGGAGCGGCCTCCGCGGTTCACGCCAACGACCAAGCCGCCAAAGAGTTTTTCGCGAGCACTCCATTTTTTTCCGAAGGCCGCAATGCCATGCGGCACAGCCAGTGGGTGTTGATCCTTCTACTGCTACCCGCTGTTCTGCCGTGGCTGAAGGCCAAGAGCAGAAGCGAGGCATCTTAATGAATGGTGCGGGGTCGGCGCGAGGTTGCCTCGTCCAGCTTGATTAAGCGCTGAAAATATAGCAAAATAGGACATTGGAGCGGCCCCGGCGCGTCTCCGGGGCCTTATGCCGATCCAAGCGGGAAGAGGCTGGCACCTTCCCGCTCGGCGCTCGGCTTGGCAAAGCCAACCCTGGAGGGAGGGCTTAGCGTGAGTTTCCAGGGCTTCGGCCTCGCTGCTCACCCATTCCCACTCCGAAGAGGCCCTTTGCTTTGCTGTCAACATTAGTGCCGTCGGAGTAGTAATCATGGAACTGTCGCGAATTAGAAACTTTTCGATAGTCGCCCACATAGACCACGGCAAGACCACGCTGTCCGACCGTCTTCTCGAAGCGACGCATGCCGTGCCAGACCGCGAGATGGTCGCCCAGTTTCTCGACGGCATGGACCTCGAAAGGGAGCGCGGGATCACAATCAAGGCGCACGCCGTGACGATTTTCTACACGGCGAAGGACGGGGGGAGCTACCAGCTCAACCTGATTGACACTCCAGGCCACGTTGATTTTGGCTATGAGGTATCGCGGGCGCTGGCCGCTTGCGAAGGCGCGTTGCTCGTCGTGGACGCGACCCAGGGGGTGGAGGCGCAGACGCTGGCCAACGCCTATCTCGCGGTGGACCAGGGGCTGGAGGTCGTGCCGGTCATTAATAAAATTGACCTCGCTTCGGCGCAGCCGGAGAAGACGATCGCCGAAATCGAGGAGGTGATCGGCCTCGACGCCTCCGGGGCGATCCTCGCCTCGGCCAAGGAACGGATTGGCATCGAGGAAATTCTCGAAGCCGTGGTCGCGAGGCTCCCGGCGCCCAAGGGGGACAGGGACGCGCCGTTGAAGGCGATGATCTTTGATTCGTGGTACGACTCCTACCGGGGCGTCGTCATGCTGGTGCGCGTCATTGACGGCATGCTCAAGGTGAAGGACAAGGTCCGCATGATGGCCACCGGACGCGACCACGACATCGAGAACCTCGGAAGATTCACGCCGAAGCCAGTAGCGGTCGAGAGCCTCGAGGCCGGCGAAGTCGGCTTCGTGATCGCGGGCATAAAGGAGGTCTCGGAGGTTTCCATCGGCGACACGCTGACTCTGGCGGCGCGTCCGGCCGCGACGCCATTTCCGGGGTTTCGCCAGTCCAAGCCGATGGTCTTCGCGGGCCTCTATCCAGTTGACCCCAACGACTACCCGAATCTCCGGGAGGCGATGGAGAAGCTGCGGCTGAACGACTCCTCCTTCGTCTTCGAGCCGGAGACGAGCGAGGCGCTCGGCTTTGGATTCCGCACGGGCTTCCTGGGCCTTTTGCACATGGAAATCATCCAGGAGCGGCTGGAGAGGGAATTCAACCTTGACCTGATCACGACCGCTCCGAACGTCCGTTATCAGGTGCTCACGGCCCAAGGCGATCTGGTTGACATATCCAACCCGAGCCAGCTTCCCCCTCCTCAGGAGGTTTCGGAAATACGAGAACCCTACGCGACGGTGACGGTGCTGACGCGAGGCGAATACGTGGGCAATGTCCTGCGCCTGTTCGAGCAGAGGCGGGGCGTCCAGAGGGACTTCCACTACGCGAGCAAGGAGACGGTGCTCCTGCGCTACGAGATGCCTCTTTCGGAAATCGTCGTTGATTTCTATGACAGGCTGAAGTCGCTGTCGAGAGGCTACGCCTCGATGGACTACCACATCGAGGATTACAAGCCGGGAGAGCTTGTCAAGCTGGACATCCTGGTCAACGGCAAGCCGGTTGACGCGCTCTCTTTCATCGTCCACCGTGAGGACGCGGAAGCCCGAGGTCGGCTCCTGGCTTCCAGAATGAAAGAGGCGATCCCGAGGCAACTTTTCGAGGTTATCATCCAGGCGGCCATCGGTTCCAAGATAATCGCCAGAACGGTCGTAAAGGCCCTGCGCAAGGACGTTCTCGCCAAGTGCTACGGAGGCGACATCACGAGAAAGCGCAAGCTCCTCGAAAAGCAGAAAGAGGGCAAAAAGCGCATGAAGCAGGTGGGCGACGTCGCCATTCCGCAGGAGGCCTTCCTCTCGATCCTCAAGATTCATGGCGATGAAGAGTAGGCGTGGGGGAGGCGGAAATGAATGTGTCCGGCGTCGCGTGTTTGGTGTTTAAGACTCGCCGAGATTCATGCTCGCTTGGCCATCTCGTGAACTAGATACCTGACACCAAACACCTGAACACCACGTAATCTGCGCCAAGGGCAAATTGGAGGAATGATGCCCGCCAAGGCCCTCCTGCTCTACAACCCGGCCGCGCGCCACGCGCCTGGTCCGTCAGCGCTGGCGACCCTTCGGAGGTGCCTGGAGAGAGGAGGGTTCGCAGTTGACGCGGCGGTTTCGGAAACGCCGGGCGACCTTTCCCGCCTGGCGTCCCTAGCCGAAGCGGGAGGATTCGAGCGCGTCGTCGTCTGCGGTGGAGACGGAAGCGTTCGCGAAGCGGCTCAGGGCCTCAAAGGTTCTCCGGTTCCGCTGGCCATTATTCCGATGGGAACGGCAAACATTCTGTCGAGGGAAATAGGGTTGGACGCCGGGCGGCTGTTTGACTGCGCGATGACCGCCTGTAAAGGCAAGGCCAGGCCGGTGACGCTGGGCGAAGTCGAGGGGGGCGGCGTCTTTACTTTCTGCGCCTCTACGGGGATGGACTCCTGGGCGGTCAAGACGGTTGACCTCAAGATGAAGCGGGAGACGGGGGCGTGGGCCTACGTCCACGCCGGAATGATGGGATTGCTTGAAAGAGAGATACCACTCTTTCAAATTGATCTGCCTTCGGGCAGAAAATTCATCGCGCAACAGGTTTTCGCTCTGAACGCCGGCCACTACGGCCTCGGGTCTCTCGTCCTCAGCCGTGACGCCTCCCTTCAATCGCCGTTCATCCGCGTCATTGCCCTGGCTCCGCCGCTGATCGCGCGGCTGCCGGTGGTCGCGACTAGAATCACGAGGCGGGGAATAGAAGGCGGCAAGGGCGTTTTCTGGGAGGACGCCGATTCTTTCAGGATCGGATGCGAATCGAGCTTTCCGGTTCAGGCCGACGGCGACGAAGCCGGCAGCGCGCCGTGCACGGTGAAGGCGCTGCCAGCAGCGCTCAACCTCGTTTTTCCGGAGTGACCATGCATCTGGCGCGAATGCCTCGCGGCGTTATGGCCCTGGTCTGGGCTCAGATGGCCTCCCAGATGGGCGACGCGGCCTTTTCGGTGCTTCTGATTTGGGCCGTGGTCGAAAGAACAGAGTCGAAATTCGTCGTAGGCGCCGTCGCGATGCTGAACTATCTCCCTATCCTTCTCTTCGGGATGGCGGGAGGAGTGGCGGCGGACAGGTTGCCTCGAAGAGGCTTGATGATAGCTTCCGACGCGGCCAGGGCCTCCATCTGCGTCCTGCTGGTGATCGCCGGATGGATGGGCATCGCCACGCCCTGGGTTCTGGCGGCGGCCGGGTTCGGCCTCTTCACCGCCTCGGCTTTTTTCAACCCCGCCAGGGACGCCTACATCCCGTCGCTTGCCGAGGATAGGGATCTCGTCAAGGCCAACTCGCTCATCCAGACCAGCGTTCAGGTAGGGTGGCTCTTCGGCCCGGCGCTTTGCGCCGCGTTTCTGAAGTGGATGCCGGCGGTGCAGCTCTTTGCGTGCGCCGGAGCGCTGTTTCTCGTTTCGGTCTTCTTTCTGCTAGGTCTCCGCCGGACCGCCGCCGCCGAACGCCGTCCCGCCTCTTCCGGCGCGGCCCAGCTGTTCGAGGGCATTAGTGTGGCGTGGGGCGACGTGCGCCTCCGTTGGCTGATGGTCATCACCGCCGTGGACAACCTGTTCATAATGGGCCCGGCGATCGTAGGCACGCCGCTTCTCGTCAAGAACGTCCTTCACGGCTCCGGCCAAAGCTACGCGATGATGGAGGCGCTTCTGGCCCTGGGCGTCTTCGCAGGGCTTCCAATCACCATCTGGCTGAACCGGCGCGCCGGGCAGGGGAGGATCATCATAGCCGGGATATTTCTCGACGGCATAACCTACCTCCCCCTTCTTTGGGCGGGGAATCTCTGGAGCGCGGGAGTTGCGGTGGCGCTTCACGGAATTTCCATCCCATTGATCACGGTCACCAGAACCAGCCTTGTTCAGAGGATCGCCCCGCCGCTTCAGCTCGGCCGCGTCTTTGCGCTCATAAACATAACGGTGCTGGGCTTTACGGCCATTTCCTCCGGCCTGACCGGTTTGGTGGCCACGGCGCTCCCGGTCAACGTTATCTTCGGCGTCATAGCCGTGGCCGCGGCCCTTTGCGGACCGATAGCCTGGACGAGCAGAAAATTCCGCGAGGCTTAGCGCGAGAGGCGGCAGTTTAGTTGATGCGGCGGACCGCCACGCGCATACAGCGCGCCAAGAATAATGGCGCGCTGTCAAATTGACAAAAGTCCTTTCTTCCCGTGGCGCGCAACCGTCAGCAAAGGCAC
>JBBINO010000120.1:0-5208 GCA_037443845.1 Acidobacteriota bacterium | reverse complement strand
ACTTCAAGACAAGGGCGGAGCGCTTCGCCGACCTGCAAAAAGACCTCCAGAATCTTCTTCAAGCCAACGGCCTCTCGAACGACAGTTTGACTTACACTTACGGCCAGGAGCCCAAGGACAAAGAAAAGACTGCCTGGCTCCACGGCTACGTCACCGTGCAGATTCCGCTGGCCGTTTCAGGCTCCTATCCTCAAGTCAAGAAGTTCATCGCCGACTTGCAGGCTTCGCGCCAATTCTACATCTTGAACGACATCGGCCTCTCCGCCTCCACGCAGGGCGCAGTCCTTCTGAACGCGCGCATAGCCGTCGCAACGCTCTTTCTCGCCGACGGCAGCGAGCCGGCGACAAAGAGCCAAGCGAAGACCGGCGCCCAAAAGGAGGCCTCGTGAGAAGCCCCCGCCGCAGGCCTCTTTGCCTAGCCCTATTCTGGCTTGCCTCGCTGGCGCTTGCTTGCACCGGCGGCGGCCAGGCCGGGGCCGGCCGAAAAGCGGCGGACATCGAGGATACCGGAGCAGCCCGCCACGCGCCAGCCGCGGCTACGAAGCGAAACGCTCCCGCGGCCCTGCCCGTTCTCAGCCTGGACGGACTTTTTGGAGAGAGCGCCCCTGACGGCCAGGCCGCCGGTTCCCAGCCTCAAGCGGCGAGAAACCTCTTCTCCTTCGAAGAGGATCCGGTGGTGGTCGCTGAAAGACAGCGCCAGGCCGAGGAAGCCCAAAAGGCCCAAGAAGCGGCCGCGAAAAAGGCCGCCGAGGAAGCGGCGAAGCAGCAGGAGTACATTCGCGCCAATCCGCCCCCGCCACAACCTCCCGCCATAACCTTCTCCTTCATAGGTTATATGGGGCCGCCGGAGAACCGCATAGGCGTCTTTTCGGTTCCAGGCACCAACGGCCCCGTTTTGGCCCGGGCCGGAGAACACATCGCGCAAAGGTTCATCATAAAGGAAGTGGGTTACGAATCGGCCGAAATCGGCTTTGACGGCTTCACCGAGACCAAGCGCATCACTCTTACGCCAGGAGGGAGCCAACCCTAATGAAAACCGCCCTGAAAGCAATCGTCCTTCTCTGCGCTGTCCTGGCCATGATGGCCTGCGGCTCTGCCGCCTACTACCACGGCAAGCGCCTCTACGACCGCGGCCAGTACGACGATGCAGTCACCTATCTTCAGAAGGCACGCGACGAGAAGCCGAAGGATCTCAAGGTGGAAACAACGCTCGTCAGGGCCAAGCTGGCCGCGTCTCAAAAACACCAAATGGCCGCCAACATAGCCCTGGCGCGCAAAGACTACCAGACCGCCATGACGGAGCTTCAGAAGACCCTAGCCTTTGACCCCAGCAACCAGAAGGCGCAGGACGACCTGGATCGGATCGTCCGAATACTGACGGAGGCCGAGAAGAAGGCGCGGCAGTCGCAAATCACGATTGACGAAATGAAACAGCAGGCCGATTCGGAGAGCCAGGGCAGGATGCTAGACCCCGCCTCGAATATCCCTCTTGTCCTCAAGTTCACCAACACGCCGGTCAAGACGATCTTTGACGCCATCTCCAAGGCGAGCGGAATCAACTTCATCTACGACGAGCGGGCCGACACGCAGAAGAAGGTGACGATTGACTTCTCGAACGTGCGGATGGAACAGGTTCTCGATTACTTGATGCTTCAGACGAAGCACTTCTACCAGGTTCTGGACACGCACACGCTGATTATCATTCCAGACAACAAGCAGAAGCGCGACGAGTACGAGCAGCAGGTGATGCGGACATTCTACCTCTCGAACGCGGACGCGAAGGACGTCTTCCAGCTTGTCCGCTCCATCCTGCAAACGCGGAAGATGGCGATGAGCCAGGACCTGAACTCGATCACGATCAAGGACACCCCGGAGATGGTGGCCCTCGCCCAGCGCATCATCGAGGCCAACGACAAGAGCAAGGGCGAAGTGGCCGTGGATGTGGAGTTGATAGAAGTCAACTCCGACAAGGAGAAGACCCTTGGAATCAACATCGGCCAAATGGGCGCTCAAGGCTGGAACAACCAGACCTCCGTTCAAGTGTTGCCTAGATACAATGCCATCTATGGCGGAACGACGGGAGTTGGCCCCGCCCTACCTTCAGGGCAATTTGGCAGAGCCCTGCACGACAGCATGTACATTACGCCTCTTCCAAATTTTCTCGTTAATTTTCTTCTCACCGACTCGGACACGCAAGTATTGGCGAGGCCTCAGCTCAGGGTCATGGAAGGCAAGAAAGCATCCGTTCATATAGGAGACAAGGAGCCCATCCCGACCGCGAATCTGAATTATCCCGTCACTGGAGGAACAACAACATATATCCCCATGACGTCGTATACCTACCAGGATATCGGCGTAAAGATAGACATTGAGCCGAAGGTTCATCACAATCACGAAGTGACCATCAAGCTTAAAGCGGAAGTCTCCAACATCACCAGATACGCGCCTGGAACGTCGCCGCCTCAACCTATTATCGGGACGCGTGAAATCTCGACCGAGATTCGTCTAGAAGATGGCGAAACCAGCATGCTGGCGGGCTTGATTCGAAGGGAAAATGACAAGTCATACAGCGGCCTGCCCGGTCTGGGAGAAATTCCATTTTTGAGAAGACTATTTGGCAACACCGCGACAAAAAAAACCTCGACGGACGTTCTCGTGCTCCTGACCCCTCATATCATCCGGATGCCGAACATCACGGAAGACGACATGCGCGCGCTCTGGGTCGGCACCGAGCAGGCGCCGAAGCTTCAAGGCTTCCGGGAAAGCTCCTTCGCGCCCTCACCCTTCGAGGAACCCTCCACCACCCAGCCTTCCTCCACGGCGCCGTCCCAAGAAAAGCCGGCCCCGGAGATGAAGCCCGCCGTTCCACCGCAGCCGGCACCGCAACCGGCCGCGCCCAACGCGCCCGTGCCGACTCCAACGCCGCCCGCTCCCGCCACGCAAGCGCCTGCGCCAACTCAGGTGCAGCAGCCCGGAACCGCCCCCTCGGCCCTGCCAACGCCCGAACAGCCGGCGCCCCCGGCAGGCCAGGCGCGCATCCTCGTCAGCCCAACCAGCCTCCAGACCGCGCAGGGAGGGACGGTCGTCCTCAACATGGTGGTCGTCGGCGCGAAAGACGCCAAGGGCCTCAAAATGGAGATTGATTTCCCCTCCGACCTCCTTACCTTCCAGGGCGCGGACGAAGGCACATTCTTCAAGATGGGCGGCGGCGCCAGCAGTTTCGAGGCACACGAATCCAAGCCAGGTCTCCTGGTAGTTGACACCGGCAGGGCGGACAACGGCGCCTCGTCCGGATCCGGCCTGCTGATGAGGCTGCGCTTCACAGCGGCCAAGGCGGGCGTCGCCAGGGTGAGCATGGGCAGTGGAGCGATGACCGACGCGGCCGGCGCCAGCGCGGCGCTTCCCGCAATTGCAAGCGTAATAACTGTCACTGGAGGAGGCGGTGCGCCTGCAAGGTAGCCCCGACCAGGGCTTTACTATATTCGAGGTCGGCCTGAGCATCGCCATCCTGGCGATTCTCGCCGCCGTGGCGATTCCTACCGCGCAGGTGATGAACCGGCGCGCCAAGGAGGTTGAATTGCTGCAAGACCTCAGGGTGATGCGGCGCGCCATAGACGAGTACCACCGCTACGCCGTGCAGGGCATGATACAACAGACCGACGTTTCGCAGGATTTTTATCCCCCCGACCTTGAGACCATGGTCGAGGGGGTTCCGATTGTAGGCGACCCGACCGGCAAGAAGCTGCGGTTCCTGCGGCGCATTCCGGTGGACCCGATGACCAAGAGCACCGAATGGGGGCTCAGGTCCGACAAGGATGATTTCGATTCGACGAGTTGGGGAGGCGAAAACGTGTACGACGTCTATTCGACGAGCGAGGCGCTGGCCCTCGACGGCAAGACGCACTATAACGAATGGTAGAGGGCATGGATAAGAAGAGGCCTGCCAATCAGGTCAAGCCGCGCCGTGACGCACGGGGGTTCACCCTCATCGAGCTCATGGTGGTCATTGCCATCATCGGCATTCTCGCCAGCATGGTCGCCCCCACTTACCAGCACATCGTTGAGCGCGCGAGAGAGACGGTGCTTCGCCACAATCTCTCCGCGATACGGGACGTAATTGACCAGTACTACGCCGACAAGGGCAAGTATCCCGATTCGCTGGACGCCCTGGTTACCGATGGCTATTTCAGGGGACACCTTCCGATTGACCCGATCACGAACCAGGCCAACTGGGTCACCGTCCCTTTTAGCGGAAACGAGGAGGGCCAGCTCGAACCTACCGAAGGCGAGGAGGCGAGCGGAATTTGGGACGTCCACTCAGCATCGGAGGATACTGCGATTGACGGCACCAAATACTCCACCTGGTGACATTTCGTCGGTCACGCGGTGCGCTCCGGCACTCCGCCGCGAAGGCAACGGCGCCGAAAAGGGCTTCACCTTCCTTGCCGTTCTCGTAATGCTCTTCGTCGTCGCGGTCCTTTTGCTTGAGGCCGCCGAGCCGGCGAGCGTGATAATGGAGCGCCAGCGGGAGGCGGAGCTCGTTTTCCGAGGCGAGGCCTACGTCGAGGCCATCCGCCTATATCAGGCGGAGCACGGAGGCACCTACCCGACCAAGCTCAAGCAGCTCGTCGAGCAGGGGCCGCAGAGACACCGGTATATTCGACGGCTCTACAGGAACCCTTTCGACCCCGAGGGCAAGTGGGGGCTCCTGGCGCCTGGCGTTACAATCCTCAAGCCCAAAATCCCCAAGCAGCAAGGCGCCGGAAGCTCTTCGGACATTTTCCCGAACGATTCCACCGAGAATTCGCAACAATCTCAGCAGGGGCCGGTCTCGCCTGGCCCGTTCAACCAGGGTGGGGGCCAGCCTCCGGGACAGCCCGGAATTCCGCCCGGCGGGCAAGTTCTGCCATTCAGGCTAGACGGCCAGGAGGGCCAGCCGATCTTGGGCGTTTACGCCAAGCTGGACAAGGAGGCCTTCGCCGAGTACCGCGGCAAGAAAAACATCAGCGAGTGGTTCTTCTCGCCCCTGGTGATTCCTCCCCCGCCCCCGCCACAACCGCCGGGCGTGATCATGCGGCCGCAGGGCGGAGTTCAGCCCGGCCAATCGCCGAAGTAGAAATCCCCTGGCAGCTTGAACCCGCGCCGGGATCTCCTCACGCGCCGCCGGAGAGGCCCTTCAGGAAGGCGTCGTTGGAATCGAACTCGCCC
>JBBINO010000119.1:0-5325 GCA_037443845.1 Acidobacteriota bacterium | reverse complement strand
TCTAAGTCCGTCAATATGGACCCATCCGGTTAAATAGAAGTACGAGAACAGGAGGACAAGGCTCAGCAGATAGAGGGCAAAAACCGGAGCTTCGCTGTACGAGCCACGGTTGATTGCTATAAAGAGCAGAAGGCCGAGAAGAATCGCGTAGAAAACAATTGCCTCCATGCCAAACAGCAGGGGAAACGCCGCGTAGGCGATCAAGAAGAACAGCCCTACCAGCAGCCTGCTCCATCTGGGTCCCATGAGCACGGGCAGTGTTTTGATGCCCGCCGCCTTGTCTCCGGCCAGGTCTTTGATATCAATGAAATTAGCGCAAGCTGTGAACGCGGCCAGAAAGAACAAGACAAAACCAGGGGCCAACGTGTTTATTTCGCGGCCGGCGAAGCAGTATCCACAAAGGAGCGCCGCCAAAGAGTTAACGGCGATGACGCTTTTTGAAAGGAACGGCAGGCGCTTCATTCTGAGGGGCGGCAGCGAGTAAATGGCGTAGCCGCCAATGAAACAGCAGACGAGAAACAGCCGAAGGTACCCGGCGGCGGCCCCGGTGACGATGCACAGGAGCAAAGAAATCCACGCTATCCGGCTGTACCTGCTTTTAGGAATGGCCCCGCTCACGCTCGGGCGGCGCGGACTGCTTACGGAGTCTATCCGGACATCTTCCATGTTGTTGGTTATGGCTGAAAAGAGACACGCGAAGGCTATTGAGGCAAACATGAAGGACAGTTCCAGAAAACTGGCGAAGCTTTTGAAAAGTCCGGTGCTCCATGGATAGCCGATCAGAAGCCCGCCCGCCGCCATCATCTCGTAGTGGGCGATCCTTGTAAACCGGCCGTCCTTAATTATCTCCTTCGCTTCACCCGGAGCGCTGGCGTACGCCAGCGCCAAAAAGGCCACCAAGGCAAGGGCGACGTAAACGTCAATCATGACTCTGGGCGTGGTGTCATAGGGAAGGCCGGTGCGCCGCTCAATCGCAGTGATCCAGTAGAGTATGGCGCCGAAAAGCCAGAATATCATCGAGTAGGCGGCCACTCCTCCCGCTATGGCGCGAAAGAGCGACCGCTTCTTCAGAAAGATGTACATCCCCGCCGCTACGGAAACTACGAATATTTCCAGCCTCATCGCCGGAGTAACGCCATCGTACCGGCCTAAAAAGGTGAAGAAGACAGGCCAAATATCTTTGATCCTCTCCGGGACTAGATATTGGTATTGAATCTTGTAACTCGCGAGCGGCTGCAAGAGAAGATCAACGACCGGCACCATGGGTGTGACGCAGAACGCGGTCATTACTGAGCGGGCGATGCGCGGCACTGCTTCGCCGGTAAAGAGGCGCAAGAGCAAGATCATCCAGAGCGCAAGACTAGCGTAGAAGAGCGTGAAGTGTACCGGGTGATGCCATAAAACGTGTATCGAGCTTGCGGAGACCAGAAACTCGAAGAAGTTCCTGAGGGTCACGGCGGCAAGAAAGGTCAACAAGTAAAAGTGAAAGGGCCTTGATTCATCCTCCAAATAAGTTATCGCCGGCTTGAAGAATTTCAAGCGTCCCGCATGATCGTCCGAACCAGCGCGGCCCTTCAATTGGTCCTCGTCTCTTCAGGCGGCATCTCGCCTTCGGCCGTCTCGCGGCCTTTGGCTTGAATAACGACCAGCGTCACGTCGTCGGCTTGAGGCAACGGGCCGCGCCACAAATCGAACCGGCCGAAAAGCCGGTCAACAACTTTCCGCGGTTCATTCCCCGCCGCTTCGGCAAGATAGATCGAGCACCGCTCGTAGTAGAGTTGTTCGCCTTCCGGGCCCAGCTGTTCCAAGTATCCGTCGGAAACCAGCAGCATGGTGTCTCCCGGGGCCATCACGAAGCCGATCTTCTCGTAGGGCAGACCCAATTCAGTACCGAGGAACATGCCGCTCAAGGGATACTGCTCGACGAGCCCCATCTCGGCCCGGTGAATGAAGAGGGGCGGCATGGCCGCTCCCATTGCTTGCACTTGTCCATCCTTTATTCTTAGAAGGCCGAGTGCCATGAACATTTGTCCAAGGGAGATGCTCCGGAGCGTCTCGTTGCACTCGTCGAAAAAGGATTGAAGCTCGGGCTCGCGGCTCAATCTGGCAAAGAGCCCCTTCATGACGGCGACCATTATGCCGGCTCTGGTTCCATGGCCTGTGGCATCCCCTATCGCCACGGTTATCGCTCCATCTTCGTGAACCCTGACATCGTAGTAGTCGCCGCCCACCTCGGTGGCCGTTCGCATCTTCGCCGCCATCAAATATTGCGGGTGTTCGGGCAGGCGGGACGGCAGCATCGAAAGCTGCAATTCGCGGGCCTGTTCGAGCTCGTGGCTCTTCCTTTCGTTTTCCACTTTGAGCGCCCGCGCCTCCGTCTCGGCGACGCGAGACTGCAATTCGGCCGTCTGCATTCTCAGTTCAGCCTCAACGAGTTCGCCCTTCTCCCGCTCGCGCGCCCGCTCGAAACGAACTATGGCGAAGACCGCCCCGCTGAGCAAGCCGAGGTAGAACACGTAAGCCCAAAGGCTTCGCCACCATGGAGGCCGCACTGATATGTTTAGGGAAACTCCTTCATCGCTCCAGACGCCATCGCTGTTTGTGCCTTTCACCCTGAGCGTGTAACGCCCCGCCGGAAGGGTGGTTAACATGATAAACCGCCGCGCGCCAAGATCGGTCCAGTCATCCTGAAGCCCTTCCAGCCTGTATGCGTAATGATTTTTCTCCGGAGAAGCGTAGTCAAGCGAGGCAAACTCGAAGGAGACGACCCTGTCCCCGTGGCCGAGCTCGATGCGATGCGTGTAGGTGATGGACCGCGTCAAGAGGGTGCGTCCATCTTGCATGGCTCCGATAGGCACCGATCGGTTGGAAATCTGAAAGTCCGTGAGAACTATTGAGGGTTTGAACGGGTCATCCTGGATTCGAGCCGGGTCAAAAACATTGAACCCGTTGATTCCACCGAAAAACATCTCTCCCCGCCCGTTCTGGTAATAAGCCCCGCCGTTGAATTCGTTGCTCTGGAGGCCATCCTCGATGGTGTAACTCCGCACGGCTCCCGTTCCAGGAGAATACTTGGCTATGCCGAAGTTGCTGCTCAGCCAGAGGTTCCCCTCTTTGTCCTCAAGAATCCCGTAAATGGCGTCGTCGGGAAGGCCGTCAATCTTTCTCACGGCGGAAAATGTTCCGGTCCGCCTGTCCATTTTGTTAAGGCCTCCGCCGTATGTAGCCACCCACAGGGTGCCGGCGCGATCTTCATGAATTGAGAAGACAAAGTCGTTGGATAGAGTCGTTGAATCGAGGGGGTTGTTCACGTAGCGCGTGAAGGTCCCCGAGGTCCTGTCGAAGCGGTTCAATCCGCCTCCGTGGGTTCCGAACCAGAGGGTGCCTTCGCTGTCCTCGCAGGCGGTGCGAACGTAGTTGCTGGAAATGGTACTCGGGTCGCCTGAAACCGATCTGTAGTGGATGAAGCCGTTTGTGATTGGATCCCAGCGGTCGAGACCACCACCGTAGGTACCAACCCAAATTGTTCCGCGGCTGTCCTCGAAGACCATTCTGAGCTCGTCGTTGCTGAGGCTGTCCGGTTTTTCGTCATCGTGGCGATAGTGGGCAAAGACTCCCGTCTTTGGATCCAACCTGTCGAGCCCGCCACCGCTGGTCGCGACCCATAGAAGGCCATGCCTGCCGGCGGTTACCATCCTCACCTTGTTGTCGCTTAGAGATTGAGGCCTGGCTTGATCGTGCAGGTATTGGGTAAATCTTTCCGTTGTTCTATCCATGTGGTTCAAGCCGCTGTCGTTCGTGCCTATCCAAAGAACTCCTTGCTGCGGCTCGCAAAAGGACCAGACGATGTTGTCGCTTAGAGATGACGTGTCTCCGGGATCATTACGGTAATGGCGAAATTCTTTTCTCCTAAGGTCGCAGCGGCTCACGCCGCTCCCATAAGTTCCCGCCCAGAGGACCGACGAGCGGTCCAAAAACAACGAATAGACGCGGTTGCTGGCCAGGGTCTGGGAGTGGTTGGGAACGTGCTGGTATGAGACGAAATGTCCCGAGTTTAGGTCCGCCAGGCGGCCAAGCCCGCCGCCGTCCGTCCCAACCCATAAGCCGCCGGAGGCGTCAACGAGTAGTGCCAGAACTATGTCGTTGGCAAGGCTGGCGTTATCTTGCGCCGCGTGTTTGAACCGGCGAAACCGGCCCGTCGCAATATCCAGCCTGTTCAACCCGCCCCCGTTGGTACCCACCCATATGGCGCCAGCGCGGTCTTGGACGATTGCCCGCACGTCGTCATGGCTTAAGGAACCGGAGTCCGATGCCTTGTGAGAGTAGCGGGTGATAATGCCGGAGGACGGGTCAAGGCGGTTGAGCCCGCCATCCGCGGTGCCGATCCACAATGCTCCGGATCGGTCCTCATAGAGCGCCCTCACGTCGTTCCCCGAGAGCGATTCTGGATCGGCCGGGTCGTGGCGACAGTGCTTAAAAGTTCCCGCGTGGCGGTCGAGAAGGTCCAGTCCGCCGCCCCCCGTCCCCACCCAAAGCCGGCCGCCGTGGTCCTCAAGTACCGCCCAGACGATGTCGTTGCCCAGGCTGGCGGCATTCTTCGGATCATGCTGGAAATGAGTGAAGCGCTGCGTGGCCGGGTCGAAACACTCAAGCCCGCGGTAGAAACTGCCGATCCAGAGCATCCCGTCGGAGCTTTCGCAGATGGACTTGATTTCGTTATGGATAATGCTTGAGGGGTCTTTCGCATCGTGCTTGAAGGTGGTAAACGCGTAACCGTCGTAACGGTTGAGGCCGTCCTCGGTAACGAACCACATGAAGCCCTGGCGGTCCTGCACCATCGCGTTCACGATGCTCTGGGAAAGGCCTTGTTCGATCGAAAGCGTACGAAAAACCACCTCCCCGCGCTGGGCGGAGACAGGGCGCGCCAACGCTAGCGCAAGCAGTGCCGATAAAAAGGTCAGCGATCTGGCAACCCTCATGGGGCCACCTCTCAACCTGGAAATGGAAAGAATACCTACTTGGAGCTATACCCCGTTGCTCCCGCTAGAGATTATACTGTTCAAGCGGATCAATTGTTGCGCCGGCTTTCCATCTCTTCAAGTATCGCGTCGCAGGCCGCCGCAGGATCGGTAGCCCCGGTGATGGGGCGGCCGACCACCAGAAAATCGGCGCCGGCCTTGACGGCGGCAGCGGGGGTCGCGATGCGCTTCTGATCCTGAACGCCGGCGCCCGCGGGGCGGATGCCCGGCGTCAGGGTGTAGAAATCCGGCCCCAGCTTGCTTTTTATTGAAGCCGCCTCATGGACGGAGCAGACGACGCCGTCCA
>JBBINO010000118.1:0-5418 GCA_037443845.1 Acidobacteriota bacterium | reverse complement strand
CGTAAGTCCGGCGAAGACGAGGCGGAGGTTGCTGCATTGAACAAGGAATCCGCGGCGCGGCTTTTGCGAATGGCCTTGCTGTCGGATGACTGCGCGCGGGCCAGGAGGATCTTGTGCGAGATCGCCCTTGAAGCCCCCGGAGCCCGCCTCTTCAAGGTCGCCGAGAACGGAACGCTCCTTGCTTTCCGCCAGGCAGGCGACCCCCAGGAAGCTCCGCTTTCGAGCCAGACTCTCGCCGCCCTTTCCCAGGGTAGGGTTCCGCCGAGCCTTGCGGGAAGCGGAGGGGCGGTCGTCATGCCGATAGAGGCGGAGACCGGCGGCACGTGGGGGTACTGGGTCGTTCCGGATTCTCGCAAGGTTCCCGCGCGGGCTCTACTCGTGACGCTTCAGGACATAGCCAGGCACATCGTTCGCCTCGAAAGGGCCGAGAGCCTCAGGCAAATCCACCAGGACCTTTCGACGGTCCTCAACCTCGGCCACAGCCTGGCGGGCGCCGATACTCCGGAGGAGATGGCCGAAGCCGTTGACCTCGTCTTAAGGCAGGTGCTCCGGGCTGAAGCAACGGGGCTTATATTCCTGTCACCTAGCGAGCCGAGGCTTTTGTGCTGCGCCAAGGAGCGCGGCGCCGTCTCCATGAACCTGGGCTCTCTGGTCAGGCCGGAAGAGCTTTTCATCTCGCCGAGGTGGGAGGCGGACGAACCGATAGCCGCGGCGGCGGGGGCGCTTCTCGAATCGCCTCCCGCGAGAGGAATGGCGGAGAGGGTCGGGGACGCCTCGCGCCCGTTGGCGCTGCTTATCGTTTCCGGCGGAGACCGGCCATACGGCGCCAGGGAGACGGCCATTCTGGCCCGCGTGGCCGACTTCGTCTACTTGAGCCTGCTGAGGTGGGAACAGGTTGAGAGCCACAGGAAGAAGGCGAGGCAGGTCGCCGATCTTTTCACGCTGCTTGCGAGGCAGAAGGAGAGGCTTGGCGCCGTTTTGGAGGCGGTCCCCGTCGGCATCATGCTTCTTGAAAAAACCGGCCAGATCGAGTTGTGCAACGACGAGGCATCTCGCGCGCTAGGGCTCACGCAGGTCGAGCGCGCCGAGAAAAAGCTCTTCACGACGCGCGACGCGGGCAGGATGCTGCTCGGGCTGTTGGACAAGACGGCGGCGGAAGGCCGGCCCGTAAGCTCGCCGCTCGAAATCGGCGGCAGGTGGCACCAGGTGGATGTAAGCCCCTTGAAGGAGGAGGGCCGCTACCTCGTCGTGGCGCAGGACATCCACGCGTGGTACATGATGGCCAAGGCCCAACAGGACCTGATTTCCGTCATATCCCACGAAATCAAGAATCCCCTGACCGCCATCATCAACGCGGCGGACCTCTTAGAGACGGAGAGGGCTGGCCCTCTGACCGAAGGCCAGGCCAAGATGGTTGGCCTCGTGCTGGCTAACGGGCGATCCATCAGGGCGCTGTTGGACGACGTGTCGCGGCTGTCCCGAATCCAGCTTGCGAGCCGGCCAGCCCTCTCAATCGTCGCCATGGCCCCGTTGGTCGAGAAGGCGGTCAATGAAAGGCGCAACCTGGCCGAGGCCAAGGATGTGGCCGTGAGGGTCGAGGCCGATGAATGCGCGGTTCTCGGCCAGGCATCAATGCTGGAAAGCCTTCTGGCGAACCTCGTGGGCAACGCCGTGAAGTATTCCGCCGTCAAGGGCCACGTCGGAATCGAACTGCGCCAAAAGGGGGGAGGGACGGTCCTCAAGGTGATGGACGACGGCCCCGGAATACCTCCTTCCGAAATAGAGAAGATAGGGACTCCGTTTTTTCGCGCCGGAAACGTTCGTGATAAAATCGAAGGCACCGGGCTTGGGCTCGTGATCGTCAAGAACGTCGCCGAGCACCTCGGCGCCAGGTTCTCCATCAGGTCCCCGCTGGCGCGAGAAGAGATGGCCTTCTGGAACGAAAGATGTCTGGGGCCGGGAACGGTTTTCGAGGTGGCCTTCCCTCCGCCAGACCAAGGAGCCAGCCGTGAGGAAAAAGATTCTGGTCGTTGACGACAACAAGTCCGTCGTGGAAGTGCTTAAGCTTAATTTTGATCTTCTGGGCTACGACGTGCAGACGGCCTACGACGGCGAGGAGGCCGAGGCCAAGGTCGCCGCGGAAAAGCCGGACTTGGTAATCCTGGACGTCATGATGCCCAAGAAGAACGGCTACGCCGTCTGCCGCGACTTGAAAAGGAACCAGGAGACTGCCGTGATCCCGGTCATTCTTCTTACCGCCAAGAACCTGAAGGAGGACGTCTACTGGGGCTACGACAGCGGCGCCGACGCCTACGTCACCAAGCCCTACGAGCCGCGCCATCTCGAATCGCTCGTCGAACAGCTCCTCAAGGAGGTCGAAGAGGGAAAGAAGAGCGTGGCGTGGACGGGCCTGCCGGACGCGTCCAGGGTGATGGAGGAATACCAGGCGCGGCTCGACGCGGGAGCGCAGGTGATGCTGGCGGAGGTCTCTTTCCCGTCGAGGCCCGTCGAGGTTTTCTCTCAGAAGTACGGCCCGGCGAAACTGAAAGACATGATCCACTCCGTGGCCTGGAAGATCCACGACTCCGTGAAAGAGAGCGCCGCCTCCGGCGTCGTCGGCCAGCGCCCGGACGACTCGATGCTGATCCTGATCCACCCGTCGGAGGAAGAGAAGACGAAGGCCGCGATGGCGGCGGCCATAGAGCCGATCATTGACGGCTACTACAGCGAGAAGGACAGGCGGGACGGATGCGTCGCCTACGACGACCCTCTAGAGAAGAAGGCGGAGAAAGTGCCTCTCATCAGGGCTGAATGGAATAGAACGGAGTAGCGAGAAATGGACGCGCCAGAGCAATCCAACGGAAACGGCACCGGAGCCGCGGGCGGGCAACTTGACTTTATCAGACAGACGGTTTCCTCGGACCTCAAGTCGAGCGGCTGCCGGGAAGTCGTGACACGTTTTCCTCCAGAGCCCAACGGCTATCTCCACATCGGCCACGCCAAGTCCATCTGCCTGAACTTCGGCATCGCGAAGGAGTTCGGGGGCCGCTGCCATCTGCGCTTCGACGACACCAACCCCTCCAAGGAGGAACAGGAGTACGTTGATTCCATACAGGAAGACGTGCGGTGGCTCGGTTGGGATTGGGGCGAGCACCTCTATTACGCCTCAAACTACTTCCAGCAGCTTCACGACTGGGCCGTCCACCTCATCAAGGAGGGCAAGGCCTACGTCTGCGACCTCAGCGCCGAGGAGGTGCGCGCCTACCGCGGAACGCTCAAGGAGCCCGGCAGGGAAAGCCCCTACCGCGGGCGCTCGGTGGACGAGAACATCGGGCTCTTCGCCAGGATGAAGGCCGGCGAGTTCCCCGACGGCTCGCGCACGTTGCGGGCGAAGATAGACATGGCGCACCCCAACCTGAATATGCGCGACCCGGTCATCTACCGCATTCTCCACGCCTCCCACCACAGGACGGGCGACGCCTGGTGCGTCTATCCGATGTACGACTTCGCCCACGGGCAGAGCGACGCGATCGAGGGCGTCACCCACTCGGTCTGCACGCTGGAGTTCGAGGACCACAGGCCCTTGTACGAGTGGTTCCTTGAAAACCTTCCGGTGTCCCACAAGCCGCGCCAGTACGAATTCGCGAGGCTGAACATCACCTACACGGCCCTTTCCAAACGCAAGCTTCTGGATCTGGTGCAGATGGGCTGCGTCTCGGGGTGGGACGACCCGAGGATGCCCACGCTCGCGGGTCTCCGGCGGCGAGGCTACACGCCCGAGGCGATCCGCGCCTTCTGCGACAAGATCGGCGTGGCGAAAAGCAACAGCATAGTGGACGTTGCGCTTCTCGAGGAGTGCCTGCGCGACGACCTCAACAAGCGGGCCCTGCGCCGCATGGCGGTGCTCAGGCCGCTGAAGCTGGTGCTGGAGAACTACCCCGAGGGCCGCGGGGAGTCGTTCGAACTGCCGAACAACCCCGAGGACCCGTCCGCCGGAACCAGGAGCGTCCCCTTCACGAAGGTCCTCTACATCGAGAGGGACGACTTCATGGAGGAGCCGCCCAAGAAGTTCTTCCGGCTCTCGCCCGGGAGGGAGGTCCGCCTGCGCGGCGCCTACCTAGTCACCTGTACCGGAGTCATCAAGGACGAGAACGGTGAGGTCATCGAGCTTCGCTGCAAGGTAGACCACGCCACGCGCGGCGGCACGGCCCCGGACGGCCGCTCGCCGAAAGCGACGCTCCACTGGGTCAGCGCCACTCACGCCGTGGAGGCGCAGGTGAGGCTCTACGACAGGCTCTTCGCGAAGCCCGACCCGGACGATTACCCGGAGGGTGCCGACTATAAGGCGAACTTGAATCCAAAATCGCTGAGCGTCCTTCAGGGCTGTAAGCTTGAGCCGTGCCTCAAGGATGCCGCCCCCGGAGAGAGATTCCAGTTTGAGCGGCAAGGCTACTTCTGCTGCGATCGCGACTCGGCCGGCGGGACATTGGTCTTCAATCGCGCCGTCACGCTGAAGGACGCCTGGGCGAAAATACAGGCCAAGTCGAAGAAGTAGGGCGGCGGTTGAACCGGCCGGGCCTAGCGCCCTCGCCGGCCGGCGGGGCGGCCCCAATCCCGCGATGGGCGTACAACGGTGCCCCCAAATGGTGATGAACACGTCGTTTAGACAAAGTGGCTGTGCACCCAAAAGGGATTGGGAAGCCATCGAGCCGAAGGCGAAGAGGGCGCCCAAGGGTGGGGGTTCCTCCGTCTGGCTTTGCCAGCGGAGGGGGAGGGAATGGCCCTCCCAACCAATTAAAAAAAGTCTTTTCTTTCGGTTTGGCACCCTCACCACCGAAGGCGAAACTTTCCATCGCAGAATTTCGGGGCGGAGGAAGCCTTGACCTTCTGGACGGTATTCGCTCTGGCGCTCGCCCTCTCGATGGATGCCCTCGCCGTGGCGGTCGCCGCGGGCGTCAAGATCGGCGCCGTTTCCGGGCGTCAGGCCTTCCGGCTCGTCTTCCACTTCGGACTATTCCAGGCCCTCATGCCGGTGATTGGCTGGACGGCGGGCCGCGCCGTCGCGTTCCTGCTGGAGGCGGCCGGGCCCTTGATCGCCTTCGCTCTCCTTGCGATCGTGGGCGTCCACATGATCTTCGGGGCGTTCGGCGGCGAAGGGAAGGGCGGCCTTCAGGGTGACCCGACGCGCGGCTTCAGCCTTTTGGCGCTGAGCGTGGCGACGAGCCTAGACGCGCTCGCCGTGGGGTTCAGCCTTTCGATGGTGGCCGTCTCGGTCTGGTGGCCCGCCCTGACGATAGGGCTCGTCTGCGCAGCCGTGACGGCCGCCGGAATACGGGCGGGCGAGTTTCTGGCGAGGCTCTCGTGGGTGCGGCGCGCCGCCGACCTCATCGGCGGCATCATCCTCATCGCGATCGGAGC
>JBBINO010000117.1:0-5566 GCA_037443845.1 Acidobacteriota bacterium | reverse complement strand
GACCGCAAGGACGTGCTATGGTTGCGATCAAGCAAATACGGAGGGAAATAGCCAGAAGTAAACCTGCTTTGCGCAAGAGGTATGGAGTCCGAAGCCTTGGCTTGTTCGGATCTTACGCGCGCAACGAGCAAAACCATAACAGTGACATAGACATTCTAGTGGAGTTTGACGGGTCTATTGGATTGCTGAAGTTCATGGAACTTGAAAGAAATCTAAGCGAGCTTTTCGGGCGAAGGGTGGACTTGGTCACGAAGAGCGCCCTCAAACCAAGGATTGGCGAGCGTATTTTGCGGGAAGTGCTTCCGCTATGAAACGCGAGTTCCTGGATTCCATTGACGACATTATTGATGCAATTCAAAAGGCAAGAGCCTTTTGTTCTGGCACAACCTTCAAGTCGTTCGCCAAAGATGACAAAACGGTGTATGCGGCGATCCATGCCATTCAAGTTATTGGCGAAGCCGCAAAGAAGGTTCCGCCCAGCGTTCGCAAATAGTACACTGCCATCCCTTGGCGCGACATAACCGGCATGCGCGATAAACTCGTTCACGAATATTTCGGAGTTGATGTTCACTCTGTATGGGCAACCGTAAAGGAAGATCTCCCTGCCTTACTTCCGCTGGTTCAGCGCTTAAGAGACGACCATTCCAGGCAACGCCAGCTGAAATAGGACCTGGTTGCATTAAACAGGCTGTTGAAAAACCCGCATGGGCCGCGCGCAAGAGGCTTGGGGGCCAGATGCTAGGCGCGGCGACGACGACAGGGTGGATCCCCTTTCTAGGAGCCGGAACAACGCAGATGGCCCCCAATCCCTTGCGCCCGAAGGGTTGCCGCGGCACGGCCCCGCCTGCCGCGTTGCCGCTCCTAGACGATGTGCAGGGACATCGACGGCGTCGCGGCGCCTTGCATCCGGAGCCGTGGCGCTGGCAACGCGGCCTATGGGAGTTTCTCAACAGCCTGTTATAAAAGCGGCATCTTTAAAATCTGCCGCAACAAATATTGTGGAGGTTTTCCCTCATGAACGTCATCGTTACCGGCGGCGCGGGCTTCATCGGCAGTAATTTCGTCCGTCTCGCGCTGGCGCAAAAAACCGAGTGGCGCGTCGTCGTGGTGGACGCGCTCACCTACGCGGGAAACCTTGAAAACCTGGCGGGAATCGAAGCGACCTTTCCGGGCCGCTACCGCTTCGCCAAGGCCGACGTGGCCGACGCCCAGGCGGTCGAGAAAATCTTCGCTGAAGAGAAGCCGGCCCTCGTCGTCCACTTTGCCGCCGAGAGCCACGTGGACCGGTCTGTGCTCGGCCCGATGGATTTCGTCCGCACCAACGTATTGGGCACGGCGACGCTCTTGGAGGCGGCGCGCAAAGCGTGGCGCGACGCGCCGGGGCGCTTCCTTCAAGTCTCGACCGACGAGGTCTACGGTGCGCTTGGCGACACGGGCGCCTTCACCGAAACGACGCCCATCGCGCCCTCTTCTCCCTACTCGGCGAGCAAGGCCTCCGCGGACATGCTGGCGCTGGCCTACCACAAGACCTTCGGCCTCGACGTCGTCATCACCCGCTGCTGCAACAACTACGGGCCGTACCAGTTTCCCGAGAAGCTGATCCCCTTCATGATCGCCCGCTTCGTGGATGGCCAGAAGCTTCCCGTCTACGGCAACGGCCTGAACGTTCGCGACTGGATTCACGTTGACGACCACAACCGGGGCGTCATTCTGGCTATAGAGAAGGGCCGCTCGGGCGAAGTCTACAACCTCGGCGCCCGTTGTGAGCGCAAAAACATTGACCTGGTGCGCTCCCTCTTGCGCCTTCTCTTCGCCGCGAAGGGAACCTCGGCCGGAGACGCGGAAGAGCGGATCGCCTACGTCAAGGACCGTCCGGGCCACGACTGGCGTTACGCCATTGACCCGTCGAAAGCCGAGCGCGAGCTTGGGTTCAGGCCCGAAGTCCAGTTTGAAGAAGGCCTCGCGAGAACCGTTCGGTGGTACCTTCAGAACGAGAAATGGTGGCGCGACGTCCAGTCGGGCGCCTACCGCGAATACGTCGCCAAGGTCTACGGCAAATAGGTACGAATGCGTTGCCGTGCTTGGTGCAACGAGCCGTGTCTTCCGTAGGGGCGGGGTTCCACCCCAGCCCGGCGCAGGCACATGGCCATGCATCTTCCGTAGGGGCGGGATTCCACCCCCACCCGGCGAATGGTTCGCGGCGCAAGAAAGAGCGCGGGAGGGCGCCCGGCCCAAAGGGCAACCCAAGCGCCGCCCACAGGCTTCGCCGGGGTGGCGCGAAGAAATGGCCCTCCCCGAAGGCGCCCAAAACAAAGTCCCATGTGCTTCTTTCACCAAACACTGGACACCTTCCTCACCGGATGCCAAGCGCTTCCCACGGCAACGCGGGGCCGTGAAGGGGCTCAGACAGATACCAGCGCGGATAGCATGAAATACGAAAGTTGGACTTTCAGATTTCATGGTCCTATGATCGCCGCATGATTGAGCGCGCGAGACTCCTGGCAAACCTGAGCAAGTCACTCCGCCGGAGCCGGGTGGTGGCTTTGGTCGGCCCAAGACAGTGCGGCAAGACGACGCTTGCCCGCAAACTGGTCGACGCCAGTTCGCCACCGCCAAAAGGGCGATCGCCCCGTCCTATTCTGAACAGCATTGGCGAGCCATCAAATAAAGCGGCCAACTCCCGTCTGCTGGCCCTTGCGGTGGTATAATGAGGCCATGAGGATTCCCCAGTCCGTCCTTGATTTGATGTGGGAATACGACACTGCCGCGCTCGCTGCGCTGCCGGCCCCCCCAAACGCGCTCATCGGGCGGGTCATGGCCCGCGGGCAGTGGCAGGACATGCTCTGGCTTGTGGACACCGTGGGCCGGGAAAGGCTTCGGAGCTTCATGGAGGGCCGGGGTGCCCGCTCCCTGGAACCCAGGGAAATCCGATTCTGGTCCTGGATCAGCGGCGTCCCTGAGCCGCAGGCCGCCGAATGGGCCCGGAAGGCGCGGCAGAGGGAGGCGGCGTGGAGGGGTTGAAGGTCCACTGGGAGGCCGCCGCACCGGGGGTCCGCCCGGTCTACGAGGCGCTCTCGAAGACCCTGCGAGGAACAGCCTTCTACCTTGCAGGCGGTACGGCACTCGCGCTCCTCGAGGGCCACCGGGTCTCGATCGACCTCGATTTCTTCGCCCCCACAATCGGTTCGCCCGATGACCTCGCAGCGCGGATCGCGGCCCAGGGACTGGAGATCACCGTCACCTCCACGGCCCGCGAGACACTTTACATTGAAGCCGGGGGCGTGCAGGCCAGCTTCATCGGCAGCCCCCTTCCCTTGCTTGGCTCGCTTCGTACGATTGCCCCCGTCCTGCTGCCCCTGGCGTCGGAGGAGGATATCGCCGCCATGAAGCTCGCCGCCGTCTCGGCCCGGGGAAGCCGGAAGGATTTCATCGATCTGTGGATCCTCGTCACCCGCCATAAGCCGCTTGCGGAGTACTTGAGCGTTTTTAAGGGAAAATACAAGACGCACGACATCGGCCACGTGGTCAGGAGCCTTGTGTACTTCGACGACGCCGATGCCGAACCCCCGCTGCGCCTCCTTGCCGGCCTAAATTGGGACCAGGTCAAGGAGGACTTCCGCCGCTGGGTCGGCGGGCTCTTCGCCTAGGATTTGGCCGCCCCGGCGCGCTTTATGGAAAAGCTTCGTGAAACGAACGAAGCGCCCTTGCGGCCCGCCCGCGTGCGGTCATCCAGCATGCTGGCGTATCCGGGATTAGAAAATGCGGTGCCTCCGAGTCCCAACTCCAACTTGACGCAAATCGCGCGGGTTACTATATTTAAGCGAGGAGGACTTCATCGTGACCAAGCGCATCAAAATTGACCGTGAAGCCCTTGCGGAATTTTGCAATGAGCATCGCATTTCTCGGCTAGCGTTTTTCGGCTCTATTTTGAGCGACAAATTCAGGGCGGACAGTGACGTTGACGTGCTGGTCGAATTCGAACCGGGATATCGCCTGGGGCTCATAGGGATGGCCCAACTTGAGTTGGAGCTTTCGGCATTATTGGGCCGCAAGGCCGACTTGAGAACGCCTTCCGACCTGAGCCGCTATTTCCGAAATGACGTCCTTCGCCAAGCGGAGGTCCAGTTTGCAGCGGGAGGATGAAGTCAGGTTGCGGCATATGCTTGACGCGGCGCATTAAGCCGTGGAGTTTCCTCGCGGCAAGACACGCGAATCGCTCGATAGAGACCGCGTATTGCTTTTGGCTCTGGTCAAGTCAATCGAAATCGTAGGCGAGGCCGCCACGAAAGTTTCAGCGGAAGCGAGAGACCTGCTGCCCTCAATTCCGTGGCCAGCCGTAGTGACCATGCGCCATCGGCTCATTCATGCTTATCATGATATGGATGCCGATCGTGTATGGGAGACGGTGACCGAGGATCTGCCACCACTCATCGCGGCTTTAGAAAAGGCTATTGCCGAATACGCCTTCTAGTCCGAGCTGGAATGTTCTTTTCTTTTCCGCTCCGCGCACCTACGGCGATGCCCCCTGTGCGGGGTAGGCGCTCCGCCTGCCGTTGCCTTGCAACGCCAACGTCATGCATCTTCCGTAGGGGCGGGGTTCCACCCCCGCCCGGCGAATGGTTCGCGGCGCGTGAATGTGCGTGCCGGGAGCCGGGAGGGCGCTGAGGCCCTCCCACAAACTACGCGCCGCGCGTGTCTTTGATGCTATCGGTCGTCTGCCGTCTACCGTCTCACGTCTTACCTCTAACGTCATCCGTCCACCGTCATTCTTTCGGCCCCTCCGCCGCTTGATATCCTGCCGAGCCGGGACATATATTTCTTCTGGAGGCTATATAGCATTATGAGCGGAAGTCCTGTTTTGCTTCCCACTGGCCATGAGTATCGAAACACATCGGAGTGGGCCATCGAGGAAGCCAGGATCATTGTGCGGGGCCTTCTGGGCGGCTCTGGCATCAGGGCCTCTCTTTTTGGGTCCCGCGCCCGTGGGGACGCAAAGCGTTTTTCGGACATTGACATCGCCGTGAGCGCTGGGGCCAAGCCCGTCCCCGGCAACTTAATGGCCTTGCTCTCCGAGGCGTTCGAGCTAAGCCGCATCCCTTTTTTCGTGGACTTGGTTGATACCTACCACGCGGCACAAGCACTAAAGGCGGCTGTAGAGCAGGAGGGCATACAATGGACCGAATGAAGCAACGCCTTGCCGACGCTCTTCGCGCCGTGACGGCGCTTCAAATGGCACTCAAGCTCTCTTCGCCAAGCGATTTGGAAAGGGATGGCGCCATTCAGCGCTTTGAGTTCACCTACGAGGCGGTGTGGAAAGCGGCGCAGACATATATCGAAAACCACGAAGGCTTCCAGGCGCCTTCGCCACGTTCCGTTTTTCGCTGCATGGGCAAGGCCGGGATTTTGGACGAAGCCGAGAGCCTTATGGCCCTTGAGATGAGCGATGACCGCAACCGAACCGTCCATACCTACATAGAGGCTGTCGCCATTCAGATATTCGCAAGGCTTCCTGGCTACGCGTCGCTTTTGCAAGCCATCGTCGCGCGCATTGGGGAACGGTTGAATA
>JBBINO010000116.1:0-6049 GCA_037443845.1 Acidobacteriota bacterium | reverse complement strand
CGCATTGTCCATCATCCACCATCGTTCATCTCTCATTCACCTTGACTCACTCGTACCGCAGCGCGTCAATGGGATCAAGGCGCGACGCCTTGAAAGCGGGATATACGCCGAACACCGCGCCGGTGAAAGCGGCGAAAAAGAGGCTCAGAAAGATCACCCACACAGGAACGTAGGCCGGGGGGAACCCCTCCGAGACCGTGTGGCGCAGCGTGAAGACAATCAGGTTCGCGAGCCCCCAGCCCGCGAGGAGCCCAATGACCCCTCCCAACGTCGAGAGCGTTACCGATTCAATCAAGAATTGATAGAGAATGTGGACGCGCTTCGCGCCCACCGCCATCCTGATGCCGATCTCGCGCGTGCGCTCCGTGACCGAGACGAGCATTATATTCATGATGCCGATGCCGCCAACGATCAGCGTGATCGAGACGATGGCGGTAACGACCAGCGTCGAGATGCCGGTGAATTGCTTGATTATCTTCTGAACCTGCTCGACCGTGAAGATGCGGAAGTCGTCCTGCTGCCCGAACCTCAGGCCGTGTTCGCGGCGCATGACCTGGGAGATTCTCTCGACGGCGTCGTCCATGTACTTGGCGTCCCTGACCTGGACCATGATGAAGACGGAGTTCGCCGTATCCGTGCCGTACTGCTGAATGGCCGTCGTAAGGGGAATGTAAATCTCGTCGTCCTCGCTCTGGCCGAAGGAACCGCCCCTCTTTTCTAGCACGCCGACTATCGTGTAAGTTCCGCGCCCTATCTGGATTTCATCGCCCAAACACGCGGCGGGAAGCGCCAGCTTGTCAATGATGTCCTGCCCTATCACGCAGACTTTGCGCCGCGCGGCCACGTCCATCGGGCCCAGGAAACGGCCGGACTCGATTCCGATGCTGTTCATCTCCGCGAAGGGCTCCGTCGTGCCCTGAATCTGCGTCGAATCGCGGCGCCCGTGGTAGGCGATGCTGTCGCTGCGCATGATGAACGGCGCCACCTCCTTCACCTGCGGCACGTCCCTCTTGACGGCGAGCGCGTCCTCATAGGTCATCTTGAGGCGGCGGACACCTTCCTGGTGGCTTCGGAACATTTCCCAGTTTGGCCTGATGAACATCGTGTCCGCGCCCATCGTCTCGAACTGGCTGAAGAACGAGGCGAAGACGCCCTGGATGATCGAGAGGACGGTGACGACCGCCAGCACTCCAATAATGATTCCCAGCACGGTAAGAAACGAGCGCATCTTGTTGGAGAGAATCGCCCTGAGCGCTATGCGAAGAAGCTCTCCGACCGAGCCCCAGAAGCCGTAAAGTTGCTCGCGCTTTATCGCGGCGCTCACGTCCTCACCTGCTCCCTGGCCGCTTTGCCCATGTCGTCGCTCACGATCTTTCCGTCGCGTATGCGCACCTGGCGCTTGGCGTAGGTCGCGATGTCGGGCTCGTGAGTGACGAGTATGATCGTGTTGCCGCCCGCGTTCAGGCCCGCGAGCTGGTCCATGATGACCGCCGACGTCGCGCTGTCGAGGTTGCCCGTGGGCTCGTCGGCCATGATTAGCGCCGGCCTGTTGACGAGCGCCCGAGCGATGGCGATCTGCTGCCTCTGCCCGCCTGAAAGCTGGTTGGGCATGTGGCGGGCGTGGGTGCCGAGCTTCAAAAATTCGAGCGCCTCCAGCGCCTTCTGGTGGCGCTCCGCCGGGGGGACTTTCGCGTAAATAAGCGGCAGCTCGACGTTTTCCATCGCGTTGGCCCGCGGCAGGAGAAAAAAACTTTGAAAAATGAAGCCTATCTTCGTGTTGCGCACCTCGGCCAGTTGGTCGTGGGAGAGCGCGTGGACGGGAGTCCCGTCGAGAATGTACTCGCCGGAGGTCGGGGTGTCAAGGCAGCCGAGCAGGTGGAGGAGCGTGGACTTGCCGGAGCCCGACGGCCCCATGATGGCTATGAACTCGCCGCGCCGCACCGTGAGGTCAACGCCGCGCAGGGCGTGGTAAACCTCCTCGCCCATCGGGTAGTCCTTGACAAGGCCGCTCGCCTCAATGAGTATGCCGTCGTTCTCGTTCATCTCATCTCCGCCGCCTGGCGCCCCGCCTTAAGAAACGTGGACCTCGACTTCGCCGGTCTGCTGCTTCTGGATTTCCTCGTCCTTGAGCAGCTTCACGCTGACACGGTCGCCCTCGCGCATCGTTTTGAAGAGCCGGTACGGGCCGGTGATGACCTCCTCGCCGCCCTTGAGCCCGTCCGTCACCTCGGTGTAGAGGTCGTCCGAAAGCCCGGCCTTGATCTCTTTCTTCGCGACCTTGCCCTTCTCGGCGATGAATACGAAGAAGACCTGCTCTCCGTTCTTCTCCTCGGTGCGTATGGCGCCGATCGGGACGCGAAGGACGTTCTGCCTCTTGTCGGCTATCAGCTTGACCCTCGCGGTGACGCCCGGGCGAAGCTGGTCATCGGGCCTCGTTATCAGCACCTTGACCTTGAACTGCCGGATGTTCGTCTGCACCCCGGAGGACCCGGCCTGCGCCGACGCGCCGATCTCAATGACTGTCCCGTCGTACTTCTTGCCGTTCAATGCGTCAACCGTAACGATGACCGGCTGGCCCATCTTGAGCCTCGGAAAGTCGGCCTCATCCACTTCCACCTCGGTGATGATCTGCGAAAGGTCGGATACGGTCAGGATTACCGTGCCGGAGAAGTTCATCGTTCCCATGACGGCCGTCTCTCCGACCTTCGCGTTCACGGCGGTCACGACGCCGTTGATGGGAGAGAGCATCGTCGTCTTGGCAAGGTAGTCCTGAGCCCTCTGGTAGGCGGCCCTGGCCTGCTCGACCATGGTGCGGGCCGAGTCGTACCCGAGCTTGGCCTGGTCGTACGCGAGCTTCGCGTCGTCGTGCTGGGAGGTCGAATAGATGCCCTTCTTGAAGAGGTCCTCGGCCCTGTCCCAATCCTTCTGGCGCTGGGAGAGCGTCACCTTCGCCTGATCCAGTGCCACGGCGGCGCCGTCGAGGCTTGCTTTCGCCGACGCGACGTCGCGCTGGTAAGTGTCGGGGTTGATCTGGACCAGCACGTCGCCCTTCTTAACCCGCTCGCCCTCCTTGAATGGAATCGCGACGATCTCGCCCATCACCTGCGAGGAAATATTGACCGTGTCCTTGGCGGCTATCAAGCCGTCCGCCGTCACCGTCGGCGCGACGTCGCCCCTGACGACCTTGACCGCCTCCACCTCGTCAGGCTTGTTGCCGGACTTCATGATGGAAACGACGACCACCAGGATTATGAGAAGAGCGGCTGCGAGCAGTATCCAGTGTTTGCGCTTCACCAGGTCCCCCTAACTCTGCATAAAGAAGGCCCACGCCACCTTGAGCCCGATTTTTAGCACGAAGATGGCGAGCACGACCGTGGCGGCCTGTCCCTTTGAGATTTTGCCCACGGCGGCGAATCCAAGCACGTACAGAACGACGGTCCAGATGGCAAAGATGTCCAGGCTCGAAAGCAGCGAGTAGAGCCACGGCGCCAGGGATTCCTGGCCGATCAGCGCGCCCGGATTGGACATCACGGCGTTCATGGGATCAAGCTCGGACGGATTCCGAACCATGAAGACGACTGAGGCGAGAAGGCTGTTTATCATCTGGGGGACTTGCGCCCAACTAGTGACCACAAGGGTTTGGCCATAGGTCATCGCGTTGCCCATCGCGAGGAAGGTGACCCAGTAAACCAGCGCGACCAGAAGCATGAAGACGGCCGTACCAGGGACGTTGATCGCCACCCTCGTCCATGGGTTGGCGCTCTTGGCTCGCTCGATCGCCTGGTCCGTCTGTTCGGCTGACATCTGCGAGGCGAAGCGGCTGTGCTTCAACTGGTTTCTCATGAAGGCCTCCATGTCCACCCTCGTCATGAACAGATAGGTGGCGAGGCCGGCCAGCAACGCCAGAACGGCAAGCGGCCATATCGCGAAATGCCACTTCGATTCGCGCATCGAGGCGAAGGCCGAGGACGGCGATGCGACGACGCCGGCGAAGGCCGCAATTGGCGAAGGGCCCGCTTGAGCCTCCGGTGCCGCGGCGGCGACTTCCGTGGCTGCTGGTGACTCCGGGGCGCTCTCCCCGGTTGGTTTGGGCTGTTCAGGCTCCATTTCGCTCATCTGCCCACCTCGTTCGAAGATTCCGGCATATCCTTTTGGGCCGCGGCGCCTTGCGGAGCGATCTCAAGCCCCTTGCTTTGGAGGTACGTCCCGGCCGCCCTGTCCAGAGAAGCCGAGGCTTCCTGGTTGTCTATGCGAGCTTTCAAAAGCGACGACTTCGCGGAAATCAGGTCGTTCTGGTAGGAGAGCACCTGGAACGACGTGCTCAGCCCGTTTTCGTATTTCTTCTTTTCGGAGTCGAGCTTTTCCTGCTGGAGCTTGACGTTCAGCTCGGCCGCGGCGATGCGCTTCTCCGTGGTCTGGAGGTTTCTCAAGGCAAGGCGAACTTCGTTCGCCACGACCAGTTTTTCTTTCTCGAGCTGAATTTCGGTGTTGTTTTGCGCGAGCCTCACGTTCTGGTAGTTGAAGCGGGCCGCCCTGTTCTGGAGCGGATAACTGAAGACGAGGCCGACGTTCCATGACTTGTAGTCAAGTCCCCTGACCTGGCTCCAGGAGTCCGAAAAGCCTTTGGACACGTATATGTTCGTAAAAGGGTCGTAGTAGTCGCCGGCCGTGCCCGCGTAGGAAAGCCCGCCCTGCAACGCGAGGCTCGGCAGTCTCTGGTTCCTGGCAAAGGCCGTGTCGAGCTTGTTCTTTTCGAGGGTCCTTGAAAGGATGGCCACCTCCGGGCGAAGCCGCTCCGCCTTGCCGATCAGGCTGGCCTCGTCATAGTCCCCGGCGTTGCGCGATGGCTCGTCGGCCGGAACGACGCGCTGGTTCCACTCCTTGCTCTCCTGTGAGTATCCGAGGGCGAGCTTCAAGAGGTCCTCCTGGTTGCGGAGCTGGCTCTCGGCCACGACGATGTTCTGCTCGTTTTGGGCCACCTGGGCGTCGGCCGTGACCTGTTCAATAGGCGCGAGGACGCCCGCTTTGATCCTGGCGGCCGTCTCGGACTGGAACTGCTTGGCAAGCTCCAGGCCGGATTGGCTCACCGCCAGGGACTCCCTGGCGTAAACGAGGTCCCAGTAGGCTTGCTCGACGGCGAGGAGCGTGTCGCGAAGGTTCTCGGCGTACTGGAAACCGGCCGACTCCTTGTCGAGCTTCGCCTTCAGCACCGGCAGGTGGTTGTTCTTGTAGCCGAATCCCTTCAACAGGGGAAGCGTGGTCGAGAGGCTGGCGTAGGAAGAAAAGGTCGGATTAAAAAGATAGTATGAAGAGTTGGTGCGGCTCCTCGTCTCGCTGGCGGTCAGGCTGAACTGCTGGCCCCATGGAGTGAACTGAGAGAGCCCCAGGCCGTAGGTGTCGCTGCGCTGCATGTAAACGCTGTTGCCCACCCCGGCTTGAAGAATGCTGGTGGCCGGATCTCTGTTTAGGTTGATGTTCCAGTTGGCCGAAAGGTTCAGGTCGTAAATGCCGTATGCCGCTTTGAGGCTGTAATCGGCGCTTTCGAGGCCGATCTTTTCCATCTTCACGTCGTAGCTGTTCTTCGCCGCGATGGAAAGCGCGTCCTGAAGCGATAGCGACAACGGAGCTTCCTGCGCCGCCACCGCCGCGCTGACGAAAAGGGGGATGAACCACAGAGACGCGGAGGCACGGAGAAAAGCCTTTTGGGGGGAAAAGGCGAAGATATTCCCTTTTCTTACGGTCTTTTCGCCTTCGTGTTTTAGTGCCTTTGTGATGATATCTCTCATTGATTGCATCGCTGTCTGGCAACGCTGAGGCATAGCGACCTCCCCTTCAGAGCATACCTTACGGGCGTCCGAATTGAAAAGTTTCCCTGGAGCGCGAATTCCAAAACCGTGGGACTTTGGGGCTCAACGCGATCTCACTACAATTTCGGAAGGGAGCCTCCCTATGAGAACAAAGAGCAGAACACTCAATCCGCCATCGCATCGTTGCTCGGCATGTCTTCCTCACTGAATATCGAATCTTCGCAGTAGATCTGCGTTCTGTT
>JBBINO010000115.1:0-6082 GCA_037443845.1 Acidobacteriota bacterium | reverse complement strand
GCCGCGCGCACGCCACACCCTTGGCGATTGCTTTCGCGCTTCTACAAGCCCGCGAATTCGTCTTTCGCCGCCACGGCCTAGACGGCCGCCGCCTCGGCTGGAAGCAGTGCCCTGACCTTCTGAATCATCTTGCGCAGCAGCGCTTCGTCCGCCTTCAGGGAATCCTTGTAGACCGGGTCCTCCGCGTGGTGGACCTGCTCGCGTATGTTTTCAAGGGCCGACTCCAGCGTCTCGTCCAGCACCGTCAGTTCCTGGGGCGTGAGGTCGAGATTCATGGACAACCTCCCGTTCCCCCCCTTACATCCAAAATATAATGCCTTGGCAAGACCAAAGCACGCGGGCGAAGCCGTTCCCCCTCTCCAGGCCGCCGTCCTTGCCGCATCGTGCCTTTTCGCGATGTGAGCCTTTCTGCTTTGCGGTGCGGTATAATAAGCGGCGGAGGCACGATGCGCTTCACGGTTCTGGTGGCGAAAGGGCTGGAGGCGGCGGCCGAGGGCGAGTTGCGCGGGCTGGGTTTTGACGCCTGTGCGCGGATGCCCGGCGCCGTCGCGTTCGAGTCGCCTATCGAAGGCGGCTGTCGCGCGGCGCTCCACCTGCGCAGCGCCAGACGGGTGCTTCTCAATTTCGGCGAGTTCGCGGCTGGTGACAAGGAGTCATATTACGATGGCGTCCTTTCACTGCCGTGGGAGGACGTTCTTACCAAAGAGTCCAGCTTCGCCGTCGAGGCGAGCGTCAAGGATTCTTTCACCGGCCACTCCGGCTACGCCGCGCTCAAGGCCAAGGACGCTATAGCCGACCGGTGCCGTGCCAAGACTGGATCGCGCCCCAGCGTTGACAGGGACGATCCCTCCCTTCTGGTCTTCGTGCGCCTCTCGAAGGGTCTCTGTTCGATCGGCCTGGACATGGCGGGGGCGCCGCTTCACAAGCGCGGGTACCGCGTCGCGCCCGTCCGCGGCGCGCTAAACGAGACGCTCGCCGCCGGGATTCTCCTGCTTCTGGGCTATGACGGCGGGCAGCCGTTCTGCGACCCGTTTTGCGGCTCCGGCACTTTCGCCATCGAGGCCGCGCTCATCGCCGCCCGCGTCGCGCCAGGACTCATCAGCGGCAGGCGCTTCGCCTTCGCGCGCTGGCCCGGCTTCAACGCGGCGGAATGGCGGCGGATGGAGAAGGAAGCTATGGCGATGATGCGCTCGCCCTTGTTTCCGATAGTCGCCTCCGATATTGACGCGCGGGCCGTCAAGGCGGCGAAAGCCAACGCGACCGCCGCTGGAATGAACGAATGCGTTACCATCTTTCAGAAGGACGCGCTCAAGGCCGCGCCGCCTCAAGGGGGCGGCCTGATCGCAACCAACCCTCCCTATGGCGATCACGCCGGCGAGGCGGAGAACCTGCCAGAACTCTACAAAGCCTTCGGCGACGCGTTGAAGAACAGATGGGCGGGATGGAGAGCCGCAATATTGGGAGGAAACCTGTCGTTACTCAAAGAGGTCGGCCTCCACCCGGCCAAAAAGCTACACCTTATGAACGGGCCTACCGAAGCGAGGCTTCACGTTTTCGACCTTTACGATGGAACCAGGCGGGCGCGAGGAGCGGGCCAGGACCGCGAGGCCGTTCCGGCTCCGTGAAGGAATGGGAGCGGCTTAAAAATGGACGATCGGGCGAAAGATTCACGGGCGGAAGGAAAAGAAGACGGTCTCGCTTGCATGTTGTGCGGGACGGGGGAGGACGTGAGGCCACTCCTGCTGATGAAGTACCAGGGAGGCGACGTGGCGATATGCCGGCGCTGCCTGCCGAGGCTGATTCATCCGGAGCGCGCTCACGGGTGAACGGAAGAAGGAGTTCCGCCGCCTCTTTGGAATGGTGGCGCAAGCGTGTACAATAGCGATGGAGGCCCCACATGGAGGCGAGGATAACCAAGCTCCTGAAAGAGGCAAAGACCATAGCCGTGGTCGGGATTTCCGACAAGCCGGACCGCGCGAGCAACGAGGTCGCCGGCTATCTGATAAAGCAGGGTTACGACGTGATCCCGGTGAATCCAGCGCTGGAGAGCGTCTTGGGACGAAAGTGCTTCAAGGACTTGGCGGCTATCGGCAAGCCGGTCGACATAGTTGACGTCTTCAGGCGCTCCGACGCCGTCCCCGAGATCGCGCAAGAGGCCATCGCCGGCCGCGCAGGGGCCCTGTGGCTTCAAGAGGGCGTGCGCCACGACGAGGCGGCTGCGCGCGCCGAGAAGGCCGGGCTCATCGTCGTGCAGGACCTGTGCATAAAGAAAGTCCTGATGTCTCTTGGAGGCAGGCCCGCTTGACGGGCGGCGGATGCAAGTTCGAGTGAGTTCGGCAAAGGCGAAGGCGCGGGAGACGGCTGCCGCGCCCGCCATGCCTCTCCCGTGTCCAGCCTCCGGTTGAAGGGAACGGGCGGTATGCCAGACAACGGCGGGTCACAGCATCCGGTGATGGGAGAGCTTCTCCTCAAGGAGGGGCTCTTGAACCGCGAACAACTCGAAGAGGCGCTCTGTGAGCAGAGGCGAATGGGAGGGCGGCTCGGCTACCACCTCATACGCCTCGGCCACCTGAACGTGACGAGGCTCAGCCAGTTTCTTCGCGAGACGATGGGGCTGATACCCTACGACCTCGTGGAGTGGATAAAGGATCCCTCGATCACCGAGCTCATTCCCTCCAACCTGGCCCAGTTCTATCAGGTGGTGCCGGTCGAGGTGAGGGACAACGTCCTTTGCGTGGCGATCGCCGACCTGGACAACCCGCGCCTCATCCCGGCTCTTGAAGAGCTGACGGGGATGGCGATTGACCCGGTCGTCTGCCCGCGCGAAGTGGTGGTCAAGGCGCTAGAACAATTTTACGGAATCTCCAAAGACCCGGGGGTGGTGCGAAGCCCTGCTGGCGACAACCTTTTCATCCTCTCTCTGCCGTCGGCACACATCAGGCCCCTGCACTGGTCAACTCTCAAGGCCGACTCGTCGGCGACGGAATGGTTCCGAACCATCATGGCGGAAGCGATACGGATCAAATGCAGGACGGTTGTCATCAAGCCGGAGGGCGACGCCCTGCGAGTGGCTTTTCGGACCGACGAGAAGCTGGAAGACCGATTCCAGCTTCATCCGCGAAAGCAGGGAGAGATGGACGCCCTGCTGGGCGACCTCGCGAGGCTGAGGGACAAGCGGCGCGGCTCCCGCCTGGAGGGGCGCATCAGGCTTCAGGTGGAGTCCCACTTTCTCTCCCTCCACGTGAAGGCGCTTGGCACCTTGCAGGGCAACAGGTACACGCTGACGCTTTACGATGAGAAGCTGTTTCAGAGCGACTGGTCCGAACAGGCGGCGGGGTTCAGCGGCATCGAGAGGGCCGGAATCGAGAAGGCTTTCGACGCGTCGCAGGGGCTTTTCCTGGTTGTCGGAGCGCCCGGGCCCGGTTTGACGAGCCTCTACTACGCGCTTCTGGCTCACGCGAAGGAGCGGTTCAAGTTCATCATAGCGCTGGAGGAGTACGCCCTGTTGCCGATGAATGGCGTCGCCCAGGTGGAAGTCTCGCGCCAGGAGTCAAGCTGGGCCGAGCAAACGACGCTCGCCATGAAACAGGAACCGGAGCTGTTGGCGATCAACCCGCTCAAGGAGCGGCAGACCACGGAACTCGCCCTCCTGGCGGCCTCTCGCGCGCCGGTGCTGGGAGTGCTCCACCAGCCCGACGCGGCGGCGGCGATAAAGTGGATGCTCAGAAACGGCTTCCGCTCCGCCCTGCGGGCCGGCGTGCTGAAGGGCATCCTGACGCACGCCTCCATTCCGAGGCTTTGCCCGCACTGCAAGATACCGGTCGAAAGCGCGGGCGCGGACGGGCGCCCGGTGACGCTCTACACTCGCCAGGGCTGCGAGCGCTGCATGGGGTGGGACGCGCTCCACGCCGAGCCATTTCTCGAATGGCTGCCGCTTTCTTCGAGCACGGTGCCTCTGGAGGAAGCCGAATCCACGCCGGCCAACGCCAGGCGGCTTGTTGAAGAAGCGAGCGGCGAGACGCTTCAGCGGCGTATACTTCGCCGCGCCCTCGACGGGGCCGTTGACGGGGCGGAAGCGCGCCAGTACCTCAACGCGTGATCCGGAGTCACCGGGCCGGACCGGCCGAACGCACGTCCCGAACAAATGCCGCTTGACGCTACGTGCTTTCTTTGGCATCATCATCTCTGGAGGAGTTCAAGTATGCCGAAACCGATTTGGACACTTCGCGTGGCTTCAGTATTGGCGGCGGTGGCCTTTGCCGCCGCTTCCCCCGCTCAAGCGCCGGCAGTTTCAAACAATCTGTCGAGCGTCGCTCCTCTGATCCGTGACGCGGGGAAGGCGGCCGCCTCGACGAACAAGCTCGCGTGGAGCAGCTTTCACTTCAACCAGACGCCGCTCGTGGTATGGGACGCGGCGTCGCGCCAGGTCATGTTGTGGCACGTGACGCCGCTGCCCGAGGGCTTCGTTTCCGCCGCGCCCTCTTTCCCCGAAGCTGGGATTGGGGCGTTGCCTCAGGGCGTGTTGCCCTCTCAAGGCGCGGCGCCATTCGCCGGGAGGCTTAGCGCCTGGGTGGACGCGGACGCCTTGGCGAAGGCCGGGCCCGTCGAGGCGCGGTGGCTTCTTTACCAGGAGGAATTCAAGGTCTACGAGCAGTACATCGGAATCCCGCCAGCTCCGGTTTTGGGCAACGGCGGTTATCCCGAGAACGACGCCCAGAACAACGCGATGCTCAGGGCCGAGGCAATGCTATGCCAGAAAATTCTGGCCTCTCCGGCTAATGAGTTGCCCTCCGTGGTTTCCGCTTTGCTCGCCTTGCGGGCACAGCGGCAGGCTAAGCTCCCGCCCTCGGTCTCCTCGTACGAGTGGGCCAAGGAGGACTGCGACGGGCTGGGCGAATACGCTGGCTACCAAGCCGCCTCCGTCATTGACAAAGCGTCGGCATCTTCGCTGCTCAACGCGCGCCTTTCATCCGCAGGCGCCGCCGGGCAGGCGGCGAGCCAAGCTAGGTGGAGCGCGACCGGGTGTGCCCTCGCTCTCGCGCTTGACCAAGCCAGCCCCGCGTGGAAAACCGCATTTGAAAAGGGCTCCCACGCGAGCCTCGAGCCGCTTCTTCGCCAGGCCTTCGGCGCCGCCGCGCCGATGGACCTGGCCTCGCTCAACCTTCCAGCGCTTGTCCAGGAGGAACAGAAACTTGCCGGCGAGAAGCTGGACCGCCAGACGGCGCTCGTGGACTCGATAACCAAGGCCAAAGGGCTGGTCGTGGTCCTCGACCTTTCATCCGCGCTCGGCTTTCCAGGGGTCAACTGGGCCAACCGCTACGAGCCGAAGGGGCTCGTTCGGCTGGACTCGGAAAGCATGATCCAGAGCTACTACAAGCTCGAAGGAAAGGGAGTCCTCGAATACGCCTCCTCGCGCCCGTCGCTGATCAAGGTCCGCCAGAGCATCACCGCCGGCTTCGCTCCCGACGAGACTTTTTCGGTCGTGGTGGACGGAAAGCCAGTGACGCTAAGCCCCGAGTCGCCCACCGTCCAGGGGGCCATAGAGATTCGAGGGCCGCAGTACCTTTTGAAGGTCGCCAAGGGGCGCGCCGACTGGTCCCCATCGGACCGCGTCCTCAAAGTCACGCCGCTTCAGCCCGAGGGGTAAGGCCGCATGAAAGCGCGCGCTCTCTGGATCGGCGGCAACGCCTTCGCCGGCGAGAGCGGTTCCGGCCACTGGGCGATGATGGACGCGCCCGAAGGCGAGAAACCCCAAGCGGCGCCGTCGCCGATGGAGTACCTTCTTTTGGGGCTTTGCGGATGCACCGGCGTGGACGTCAGTGCGATCCTCGGCAAGATGCGCCAGCAGGTGGGGCGCATCGAAGTGGCCGCCGAGGCCGAGCGCGCCGAGGAGCACCCGAAGGTATTCACCAAGATCGTCCTTAGGTATCGCGTTTCCGGCCGCGGCCTCGACCCCAAGAAAGTTCGCAAAGCGGTCGAGTTGTCGAGAGAAAAGTACTGCTCGGCCAGCGCGATGCTCGGCAAGAGCGCCCGAATTTCCGACGAGATCGAAATCCTCAACGAGCCCTGAACGCGCGAGAAA
>JBBINO010000114.1:0-6115 GCA_037443845.1 Acidobacteriota bacterium | reverse complement strand
GTCCCAAGCCTCCCGGCCGGTATATATCCACGGCGTGGGTCCCCGGAAACCTCCTGGCGGAGGGGACGATAGTTGTGGGAGCGGCGCTTACCACTCTAGAACCTGCCAGGCTCCACTTCTTCGAGCAGGACGCAGTTGCATTCCACGTTTTGGACGCGCCCGGATCTGGATCTGCTCGTGGTGACTGGGCGGGGCACATGTCAGGGCAAATAAGGCCTCTGTTAACATGGAATACGATTGAAATTGAGCGATAGGCAGGGGGCGCGATAATGCACCTGGGCATTCATATGCGAGAAGCTTCCGGGCGAGCGCGATCAGGGATTGTGGCCATTTGATGCCGAACTTTGTCAAATAGATGAGGGGCGGAGAAGAGAAAGCTGATGAAGAGCGAACCGTTTTTAAAACAGCCTGCTGGTGCTCGATCAGCAAGAAGGACGGGGTTATAGATCATCAAGCGATATATGTAAGGGAGGCGCATTGTACGTCACTATTGAGCGATGCCTGAACGGGTTGACTGCAGGAATTGAGCGGTCATCTGGTATCCAGGCCGTCATGCTCAAGGCGGCAAGAAAGCCCTGGTTGTGGGCCTGGAGAATAGTGAGCCATTCCTGGTATGGCGCTCTGGCAATATGGCGGTGGAGGCTTTGCGAAATGACTGCCTTGGGGGCACGGTGGTTGGCTGGCAACAGAGGCGAAGAGCCTCTGGATGACAAATTGAGATCGTGCCTCTGCACGCAGCGCCAGCTCGAGTCCAAAGAATTTCAAAACTGGGCGGCAAAAATGCAAGAGCCACTAGAACGGGCTGATCGTAAGCTGTGGGAATGGTGCTTCATAACTCAGGCTCTACATGAAAGGGGCATGCTATCTCCGGGCAAGAGGGGCCTGGGGTTCGCGGTTGGACAAGAACCTCTGGCAGACTTGTTCGCGAGCATGGGCTGCGAGATTGTAGCGACCGATCTTTGCACAGAAGAAGCCAAGAACGCTGGGTGGACAAGCACTGACCAACACGCCAGATCACTGGAAGTTCTCAACAAACGGGGGATTTGTCCTCCGGAAACCTTCAAGCAAAGAGCCAGCTTCCAATTTCTGGACATGAAGGCATTGCCAGACGATCTTGGCCGATTTGACTTTATCTGGTCTTCTTGCTCCTTGGAGCACTTGGGAACAATGGCTTTGGGCGAGCGCTTTCTTCTGGATTCGATCAAGTACCTGAAGCCTGGAGGAGTTTCAGTGCATACCACGGAATTCAATCTGTCCTCGCGCTGGTCTACTGTCACGGACGGACCGGTCGTTCTTTTTCGAAAAAAAGATGTGCAACGAATTGCAAGCAAGCTTCGAGAGAGCAGACATCAAACCGAGCTGGATTTCCGGCGCGGCCATATGCCGCTTGACAGGGTTGTAGCAAGGCCTCCGTATGGAGCGGCTCCACATTTTAATCTTCTCCTTTATAATGAATATGTGGTTACTTCTTTTGGGATGATCATAGAGTCGGAGGACGATGGAGGCGCCAGGATAAATGCATCCTGATGTTCGCCCTTGCTCCGTTTCATTCCAGGAGATAATCTGCCAATGCGGGTTCCTGCGAAAACGGAGAATGCCGCAGGTGAAGGGAGAACGCCCACGTCATGCATGCATAGAGGTCTCTTTAGCCGCCCCGTTCAAGCTTGGAACCGGGAAGTGTCGCAACAATGCGGGCTCGGCGCGCAACGGCGTCAACGCACTTTTTGTCCGCAAAGATTTGAGGCCGGCTACAGTGCCGGCCGCGAAAGCAGGCGTGGAATGGAGAAAGGGCACCAACGCGGAGGGCTGCGGTGTGCTCGGCGAGCGCCCGTACATCGAGTGGGAAAGTGAGATGCAGGAGCTGTTGGACATGCCGCTGGAGGAGGTTTGATCATCCATGGCCGTCACCGTCTTGTACGACATAGCGCAGCTTGGCTACGGCCACATCTATTCGTACTATAGAACAGGCATCCACAGAGTGACCGAACAGGTCGCGATTGGCCTTAAGGGCCACCCGGATGTCAATCTGATGTTCTGCGCCAGCGAGGCGGGAGCTTTCGCCGCTGATTATGTCGCGGCCTCTCCCCTATTTGCCGGCCTTCCGTTGCAATACGATCGCGCCATGGCCTTCATGGAGATGGCCCAAATTAACCTTACTAGGAAGATTGATCGCGCCTCATTATCAAGGATTCCGTTGAAGCTGGCCCGCCGCTCGTTCTTCGAAACGGCAAAGATATGGAAGAAGGCCGCGCCCGGCCTGAAATGCGCCAGCGATGAGGACCTTTACCATTCCCAGTACTACCCGATACCCCCAAGCGTTCTCTTGAACAAGAAAATTCGCCGAGTGCTGACGGTCCATGATATCATTCCGATCAAGTTGCCAAATTTTGTTCTCGGTGGCGGGGACGCGATTCTCAGGAAGGCGATCACCACCTTGAAGCCCGATGACTGGGTAATCTGCGACTCCGAATGCACGCGCAACGACCTGCTGGGCTTCAGGACGGACCTGGATCCTGGCAGAGTCCAAGTCGTTTATCTGGCCACCCCGGACTATTTCCGCCCGGTTGAAAGCCGCAGCGTGATCGAGCGTGTCAGGCGAGCTTACGGAATCCCGGAAGGGCCATACATCCTGAGCCTCAGCACGATTGAGATCCGCAAGAACATTGACGCGGTCGTGCGGGCTTTCGGACGCCTGGCGCGTGGCGGAGCCCTCCGTGGCGTTTCGCTGGTGCTTGCCGGGCCCAAAGGATGGAAGGACGGCGCCATTTTTAATGCCATATCACAGTTTCCAGAATTGAATGACCGAATTATCATGACGGGATTCGTGGACGACGCGGACCTGCCGGTCCTTTATGGCGGGGCGATGTTTTTCGCTTTCCCCTCTCTCTACGAAGGCTTCGGACTGCCAGTGCTTGAAGCCATGAAGTGCGGCGTGCCTGTGGTTTGCTCTAACACCTCCTCCCTACCCGAGATTGCCGGGGACGCTTGTCTTGCTGTAGACCCGGCCAGCGAAAAGCAAATGGAAGAGGCTTTTCTTGGGTTTTTCGAGAGCGAGGCTCTTCGCTCCGAGCTATCGGCCAGGGGGTTGGCGAGGGCCCAGCAGTTCAGTTGGGCGAAGACCGTCAATCAGACGGTCTCCGTTTACAAGAGGGCGGTGGCGAAATGACCGAAGGGCCGCCAGCCTCGGCAAAATATGCAGCGCTGCGCTGGTTCATTAGGAAGCGCCTGCTTCCTGAAGGCACTATTAGGAACGGCCTCTACCGGCGTTTCCGATACGTGCTTGCATTTTTCTTTCGAGAGGGGCTTGTTAGCACTGCAAAAAAAGCTTGGCGCTATCTCAAATGGAACGCACGGCCTTTCTCTGACGAGGCAGCTTTCCATGATCTTCTGTACCAGGCGTGGATTAAAGAAAACGAACCCAAGGAAGGAGCCGCCGAACAAATTCGTCAAGACGATGTCTCCTTGCGCTTCCGGCCACGAGTCTCCATTCTAATGACCGTCAGCGTCCCAGACCAGTCTTTACTGCGGGCCGCCATAGATTCGGTGCGGCATCAAAGTTATCAGAACTGGCAGCTCTGCATAGCGGCAAATTTGGCCGCGGAGCCTGCCATCTGTGGCATCCTGAACGGATGCGCCAAGGACGATCGCATCGAAGTCGCCAATCCGGAGATGCACGAAAGGACAGGCGGAGCGTTCAACGCCGCACTTGCCTTGGCAACGGGAGAGTTCATCTGCACTATTGGGCAATATGGCCAGTTGGCGCCTTGGGCGCTTCTGGAAGTTGTCAGTGCTTTGAATGCCAGCCAGGACACGGAACTCGTTTACTCGGACGAAGACGAATTGAGCGATGATGGTAGCCGCCAGAGGCCTTTTTTCAAGCCAGGCTTCTCTCCAGACTTGCTGGCGAGCATGAATTATGTCGGCCATCTTGTTGTCTTTCGCCGCGGGCTCATCGAAGAGACTGGAGCTTTTCGAGACGGATCTCAGGAGGCCGTGGAGTACGACATGGTCCTGAGAGCATCCGAGCTGGCAAGAAAGGCGGTTCGCATTCCCAAAGTGCTCTATCATGAACGAGATTTCCCGAAAGAAGCCGCGGGCGTGGCGGCGACCAAGAGAGGTTTCGGGTTGGACCAGGCCAACGTCCTCAAGGAGGCCTTGGCAAGAAGAGGAGAAGCTGGAACAGTCGAGCAGCTGACTCCAAACACGTTCAGGGTCAAGTACGCCGTCGTGGGGCATCCGCTGGTGAGCATCATTGTTCTAGCGAAGAACAAAGCGAGGGTAACGAGGCGCTGCATCGAATCAATAGAAACGAGGAGCACCTACCGCAATTTTGAAATTGTATTAGTGGACAACGGCAGCACCCAACTTGCCGCCAAGAGATACCTTGATTCAGTCAGAGCGAAGCCGAATCGCATTGTTCTCGATTTTCCGGGGCCTTTCAACTACTCCCGGATGAACAATTTTGCCGCGCAACACGCGCGGGGCGACTTCCTGCTTTTTTTGAACAACGACACCGAGGTCATCACGCCGGACTGGATGGAAGAACTGATAGGTCATGCTCAACGAGAGAAAGCGGGGGCTGTCGGCGTGAAACTTCTCTATCCGGATGGAAGAGTCCAGCACGGAGGAGTCATATTGGGCATAGGAGAGACGGCGGGCCACGCTTTTTATGGAGCAAAAGGGAACGACCCTGGATACAAGCGGTTCGCCTCTGTCGTTCGCAATTGCTCTGCCGTCACCGCGGCTTGCATGATGATGCGCCGACGAGTCTACGAAGAGGCCGGGGGGTTCGACGAGTCGTTCTCGGTCGCATTTAATGACATTGATCTGTGCTTGCGGCTGGGCAGGGCCGGATATCGCGTCGTCTATACGCCGCATGCGGTTCTATATCATTATGAAGGCGAGACCAGGGGCGAATATACGCCAGCCGAAGACACCCTGCGCTTCAAGCAAAGATGGGACCATTTGCGAGAAGAAGGAGATCCGTTTTACAGCCCCAATCTTGCACTGGAGGCCCCCGGATTCGAGATCAAGCGGCTTTCCTTGGACATAGCGTCACGGCAATGACGAGCGGATCGCTTCATCAAAAGGGGTCGCGTCCTTTGAAGATTGCTTCGGTGGTCCTCAACTACAATTCGGCCGGGGATACGATAGCCTGTCTGAGGAGTCTCAGGGCCGCCGCCGGCTCGTGCCGAACCTGGATCGTTGATAACGGATCGAGCGACGGCTCACCCGATTCAATACGGGTGGCCTTGGAAGCGAACGAGACCCTGCTTGAGCTGGGCTCGAACACCGGCTATTCGGCGGGCAACAACGCCGGGATAGGGGAGGCGCTGTCCTGGGGGGCGGACTTTGTTCTGGTTCTGAATCCCGACTGCCGGATGGAGCCTGGCTTTCTCCAGCCTCTGCAGGATGCATTAGAAAACAGCGGTCGTGCCGGTGTCGCCTGTCCCCTTGTCCTCCAGTCGGCCACGGGGCTTGTGCAGGCGCTCGGGGGGGACTTCAACCTCTGGACCGGCAGCGCGAAGCGGCGTCTTTACGGCAAACCCCTCTCCGCCGCACAGTCGAGGCCGGACGAGACGGTTGACTTTCCGCACGGCGCTTGCATGCTCGTGAAGAGAGAGTGTTTCGAGGATGCAGGGCTGCTGCCTGGCGAGTTTTTCCTCTACTACGATGACGTGGAATTCGGCCTTAGGGTCAGAAGAAGAGGGTGGGATGTAGTGGCCATCCCCCGTTCTCGCGTTTACCACGCCGATACCACTGGGCGACGAATCGGTAATCCACTAGTTGCCTTCTATGCCGGGCGAAACCAGGCGTGGGTCGAGCGGATGTACGCGAACGCGATGCAATACGCGGTTTTCATCGCGCTCTCGGCCTCTCTCCGCTGGCCGGTCCATTTCATGGCAAGCCTCTGGAAGGGCGGGGCGGCCGTCGCTATGGCAACGGCAAAAGGGCATTTACATGGGATGTTCGGGCGCTGCCCCAGGTACGGCTCGGAGAAACCGGCAATCCATGGCCAGTAAATCAGCATCCGCTTGCGTAGTGTAAAATGATAGAAGCGGCGCTGGCGCGCCGCGGAGATGTTGACCGGATGAGGCCGCTTCCTAGCATCGGC
>JBBINO010000113.1:0-6160 GCA_037443845.1 Acidobacteriota bacterium | reverse complement strand
AGGACACCTGCCTTTCACGCAGGCGACGGGGGTTCGAATCCCCCTGGGGACGCCAAGTCATCCGTTTCGCAAAAAGAATGAGGACCGGATTTTAGTCCGGTCCTCAAAATGTTTTTGCCGATTTAATGTGGCTGTTCTTCCTAGCTGACCACTATGGTGCAACTCGAATCGGCCTTGTTGCAGCTTCCGGCCCTTGCTTCAATCTTTTCGCGGTAAACGACCCGCGGCTTTTCATAGCTTTTCTTCATGACAGCCTCCTTTTCACTGCGCGACGTTAGGAGTGGTTCCGCACGTCGTCGCGGTCACTTTGGTGGTGCACCCGCACTGGTTCGAAGCGGCCGCGCCGCCGCGCTCCGTTCCGGCGGACGTCTTTCCCCACGAGCCTTCGGTGGTGGCGCTATCATCACCGGTTACCAGGAACCAGAGGAAATGGGAAGAATCGGCGCTCGGGTTTGGCAAGGCGCTCCAGGAGTACGTTCCGCTGTATCCGATGGCGCACTTTCCGCCGGAGACGCTCCACGCCGCCAGCCCGCTGCCCATGCCGTAAATGATGTGGTAGTTGGCGGACGGGCAGTTGGTGGCATCCCAGGTCACTGTCGCATCCGTGCCATGGTTGGTGGTGGTGATCTTGGTGGGCGTTACGCTGTATGGAATCCTGTCAACCAATCCCGCCGTCACCACGACCGACAAGTGGGTGTCGGAAGCATTCTGCACCGGCAGCGGCGGAACGTGAGAGGGGCTACCTGAATCGTGAACCTGCAGAGTGACCGGGTAGGTCCCCGGTGCGGTGAACCGGTGGCTCGGGTTGGCCGCGTCGGAGTGGGGAGTGCCGTCGCCGAAGTTCCAGTCGTACGTGTATGGGCTCGTTCCGTATAAGACGTTGCTCGTAAATGAAGTGAGAAGTGGCGCCGGTCCCGTGAGGGCGTTGGCGGAGGTGGCCACTGCTAGAGATGGAAGGACGGTTAGCGTGACCGGAACGTTCGCCACGGTGTATGGCGTGTCGTTGGCGAACTTGAGCTGGGCGTGGTAGGTTCCGGCGCTCAGCCCGGTGGAGTCGTAGGTCACCGCAATGTCAACGTGGGCGCCTGGGGCCAAGGTCTGAGTAACGGGGGCTTCGGAGAGCCATGGCACGTCAGGGGAAACAAAGGTCGCTATCCCTAGCGCGTCAACTTCGTCGCCGCCCGGCAAGGCGCCAATTAGCGTGCTTGCGCCGGTCGTAGTGTCAATCGTGCGAAGTTCGCCCTGGGTCGTGTAGGCGGCCCAGTACAAGGTGTTCGTGAGGTCGTCGAAACCGAGGCCCTGCGCGTAGTTGGCGGCAGCCCCGAGCGCGCCGACGACCGTCCCGGCGCCCGTCGCCGTGTCTATGCTGATCAAGCTGTCCGAAACAATTTCAACCCCGTACATCTGGCCGGCCGAATTGATAGCAATGTCAATAATGCCGGCCCCGTTCGTGATCTGGCCAACCTGCGTGGCGGCGCCGGTCGCCGGATTCATCGTGTAGAGAGTTGACCTTGTCACGTTTGTTGAAGAAGCGTAAAGCGTGCCGTCATTGGAGGCCGTGAGCCCCGTCCACGACTCGCCGCTCAAGGGCGTGGATGGCCCGATGACCGTCACCGCGTGGGTTGCAGTGTCTATCGTGCAGAGCTGGTTTCCCGTGTAATCGATCGCGTAAAGTTTTGTGAAGTCCCCATTGAGGAAATCTCCGCCGAAGAAGCTGTAGCCGCTGCCGTAACTGCCGAGGTCCGTCCATGTTCCTGGAATGCCAACGTCGGGGAAATAGACCAGGTTCGAGCCGGGGTAAATGTCGCAAGCGTAAGCCGGCGGGCCCGGGTTGAGGGGGAGCGGGGCGATTGAATCGGCGGGCTCAATGGCTTTCAAGAACTTGGGGACCGAGGGGGCCCGCCCGATGGACGTCTCTGCCTTGGCCTTTTCGAGCTTCGCGGCCTGCTTGCGCATGGTCATCATCGAGGCTTTGACGCTGCCCGATTTTGACGGCGAAGCTGAGAGCGCCATGTTAAGTTCTTGCAAGGTAAAGTTCGCTGGCGCGCCGCCAGTGTTGGTGATCGTAAGGGTCTGCGTCGTGGTCTGGCCAGGCAGCATTTCGGCGCTCATGGAGGCGAGGCTCGCCTGCAAGCGGCCGGCAGCGAGGTTGAAGTTTTGGAGGACAGCTCCGTAATGGGGAACGACCGGGCCGTGGCTGTCTGAGCCGTAGCCAGTCTTTGAAGCGGTCAGACTGTTCGTGCCGTCGAGACCGTACATGCAGTAGAAAGAATCATCCACGTTCGGGTCGGAAGTAGCCACGGTTGTCGCGGAGCCGCCAGTCGTGGCGTTCGACACAAGCGAGCCGGTCGCCGGTCCGCCAGTGTTGGCGTCGTAAACATTCCCGACAATGAGCCCGCCTCCCGTCGGCAGAGTGCATGCGGAGTTAATCACAGCGAAATCGTCAATGTGAACGTCGTTGCCGTAGGCGCTCGTCCCCAACAAGCCGATCCGGACATCGCTCAACGAGCCGGTGAAGCCCGAGAGGGCGACCGTGTGCTGTTTCCATCCCGTCGTGCCGTCGTACCTGTTCACCGCGGCGCCGACGTTCTGCCACGTTGTCCCGCCGTCCGTGGAGACCTGCACCTGGACGTTGTCCGCGTTACTTGAATAGCCGGTGTCGTGGTACATCCAGAAAGAGACCATCAGGCCAGAATATCCCGTTAGATTCAGTCCGTTGGTGCGGTAGAGGCGAGTCGAATTGCCGCTCGACGCCGAATAGGAATTGAAGAAAACCAAGTTCGGAGCCGAGTGCGGTGGCTGGCCCGAAGGGTGCTGGGTCGTCGTCGCTGTGGCCCAATTGCCCGCGGTGCCGCTAACGTCGAGAACGGCCCATCCAGCCGGAATGGCCGGAGCCGTCACCGAGTCGAAGTTTTCGGAGAAGAGCGTGGAAATGCTCTGCGTGTACCCGGGCGCGGTGCAGGCGGCGGCATTGGCCGTCAGGAAGAAGTTCTTGGTGATGTTGGCGCCGCTCGGCGTGACGTCTGAGGAGGCCCCGTTATAGCCGGCGAGCCACGCCGTGACCGTCAGCGTGTAGGTGATCCCATCAACCAGCGTGACGCCGTAAGTCCCGGCGGCCGGGTCGGTCCATATCGTGCTTCCCGGATAGCCGCTTCCCGTTATGACGATCTTGGCGTACAAGGGCCAGCCGGTGGAGGCGTCGCTGACCGAGCCGGACACCGTGTGCGACGGCGCTGCGCCCAACGTGAAGTTTTGCGTCGTCGTCGCGTTCTCGCTGATGGCGACGCCCGTCGCGGTGGAGGGGAGGTAGGCGTACTTCGATGCCGTCACCGTGAAGGTAGGCGGAGTTGTCGGTAGTGTCAGCGAGTAACTTCCATCGGCGGCGGTGTTCGTGCTGACGTTGATCGTGCCGTTGTTCGCGAGGACCGTCGCGCCGCTGATCGGAGTGGCGCCGGTGTCGGTCACGGTTCCCGACAAGGTTCCCGTGGGGCCGATGGTGCAAGAACCGTACTTGAAGGCTCCGACCCTGGTGGCCCAGTTCCACCCTCCGGTCGAGTACTCTTGCGTGTACCAGAAGGCGCAGTCATCGTAAGGGTCAATGCTCATCGAGGAGTAGTCGCCCCATCGGTTGACGCCGGTTTGTGCCGCGGCGCCGAGGTACATTTGGGCTTCGCCCTGAGTCAGCTCTCCAGCTGGGTCGCTCGCCAGCCTTCCGGCGTAAAAGATGGAGGGGTACATGCTGGTTCCGTCGCTGACGCTGTAACCTATCGCCAGGTCGCCCATGTGGTCCTGGGCCGCGCTCCCCATCCACCGGTTGTAAGTGTCGGATGGCGCGAAGGTGCCCTGCTGGTAGATGTACCAGTCGGTGTGGCTGGCGTCTTTCCGAAGCTCGTACCACCTGATGCCGGCGCGGCCGCTCCCTGCGTCAACCGTGTGGTTGACGACCATGGACTCGTAGCTGCCGTAGTTCCTGTACTGAAGCCTGTACATAAGCCTGTCGCCAATGGCGTCAACGTGCTGAGTCGTACCGGGCTGCGGGATGCAGTCTCTCGTCGAGCTGCAGAGCACGTCCCAGCTTGCCGTGTCGAGGATTAGGTCAGGCTCGCCGGCAAGGCCTACCGTGAAGGTGGCGGTGGTCCAATTCACGCTAGCCTTCCATAGTCTCAGCGCGTCGTTGGAATACCCGGGAATCCACGTTCCGTCGTCCACTTCAAGAAAGTAACAGGGTGACCCGGCTGGAGGGTTGGTCATACCCTCGAAGTGAGCTGGTTGCATGCCCCCGTAATTGGAATTCACGGCGCCGAGGTTGAACTTCAGCATCCTTGCGGAGGCGTCGCCGCTGATCATCTTGTCCGCTTCGAAGACGCAGAGGCCGGCCCCGGCCCAGGTCGAGGCGTTGGCGAACTGGTTGACCGTCATGTAGTAGCCGTCCGGCCATATGCCGAACTTCGGGTAGTCGTTCATGTTCGTCGTGTCGTACTGGAAGCAGTAAAGCCACCACGACCCGGTCGGGTCGGCCGTCTGTGAAACCGCGATGGCGGTGTAATAGGGAGATGGCAGGGCGAACTGGCTGATGACCCAGCGGTTCCTGAAGCGGTCCCAGAGGACGATCGGGTCACCGTTGTTGTTGGTGGCGCACGGGCCGCCCAGCGACGACCAGATTGTGTTTCCGGCTATCGGCCCCAAAACATTCGTGGCGGTGTAAGGGGTCGTGGAGCGGTTGATCTGCCACGCCGCCAGGTGAAGGTTTACCCACTGCACGTAATAGTCGGGACCGATGTCCCCTTGGGTGTCTGGCGGGGCGACGCCGGCGATGTTGGTTATGCCGGCGAAAGCGGCGAGCGTCCCAGGCATCGCGTCAATTCCTGGCGAGTACTGGACGACTGGATCAGTCTGCGATGAGAAGTTAGGCTGCGAAGAAGATGATTTGGGTATGCGCGGGTTGTTGATCTCGCGCTCGTGGCCTATCGCGACCTTTTCGGTGCTGATAGGCAGCGTCTTGAATGGAGGCGAGAGCTGCACGGTGCAGGGATAAATTACCTCCGCCTTGATTTCCTTTGTTCCCTGGGCCTGGCCGCCCGGATTGGACGCCTGCGTCGGTATGGCGGCAGTTGCCAGAAGCAGGAGAAGAAAAACGGCCACAAACAGACATACCCTTCCATCTCTTCTGCAACTCATGTTCCCTCCCTTCGTGAAGACCAGCGTTTCTCCCCTTGGATATACTCAAACAGCCGGCTGGCAAGGCGCGGCTTTAACGATCTCTCTGATCGCTGCTTGGCGTCTGGGCCGCCCCCTTTCCGCCCGGGACGTTCACGCCGGGCTTTGGTGGATCTCCGGCATCAATCATATGGCCCGCTATAGGCCGTGTCAATAGGTGGCGGCGAACCCGGCAAGCGGGCCTCTTTTTGACGGAGCACGCGGGAGAAAAGCGTCATCCGTTCCGATCCGTGATTGGGTGAGGTGCCCCATAAGAGGCCATGAAAATGGAGAACGCGCTTTCGCCCAGTTGACCATCTTGCCTCCTTGATATATCTTAAAGCCATCAGGGCGGCCGTCGGCTCTTCTTTAAGTGGTGATGGCGCCTTGAAGCAAGGGGGGCTTTGCACGTAACGAGCACGCCTAAACCAAACCCGGACATGGAGAAGAGGAGGACGAAGATGAGCAAGCTTGTACCGCCACATGGTAGCAAAGAGTTGAAATGCCTTCTGCTGGAGGGCAAGGCGAAGGATGACGAGATCAAGAAGGCGCAAGGCCTGAAAAAAGTTCCGATCACCAGCCGCGAAACCGGCGACCTCATCATGATGGGCATAGGCGGATTCACGCCGCTGGACGGTTTCATGGGCTACGCCGACTGGAAGGGCGTGTGCGACGAGTACAAGATGCCTTCGAAGAACGGCCTCTTTTGGCCCATCCCGATCACGCTTTCAGCGACGAAGCATCTCGCCGACTCGATTAAGATTGGCGAAGAAGTGGCCCTATGGGACACCGAGACCAACACGCTGATGGCCACCATGAAGGTGACTGAGAAGTACGCCATTGACAAGAACCACGAGTGCCAGCAGGTCTATAAGACGACCGACATGGCGCACCCTGGCGTCAAGATGGTCATGGAGCAGGCCGACGTGAACCTGGCCGGCCCGGTGAAAGTCCTTTCGGAGTC
>JBBINO010000112.1:0-6463 GCA_037443845.1 Acidobacteriota bacterium | reverse complement strand
GCCATCGGCCGAACAGCCGGCCTTTGCAAGCAAAGGCCGCTACGTTTCACGTCTCACCTCTCACGTCTGACTTCTTGCCGCTCACTCCACGCGCATCGGCATCTGGAGGTGCCTCCTACGCCTTTTCCCCTTCTCACCCGCTCGCTTTCTTTCCTTGATCTCCTTTCGTCCCTCGTGGTGAACATTCCTTCGCGCCCCTTGCCGTCAAGGGCCTTGTCGCGCTATCCTTCGCGTGAAAGGGGGCCGCTTTGGGGAAGTTGTCGAATGATGACGCCGCGGTGGAGAGCCAGGCCGGCGCCGCTTCGCCCGTCTCGGAAGCCAAAGCCCTTTCGCTCCGGCAGGAGATCGTAATCATTCTCGTTTTCACGGCGGCACTGCTGACCCTGTTGTCGCTGGCAAGCTATAACCCAGGAGATCCGGGACTCCTGTCAAAGGGAACGCTGACGTTCCGACCCACCAATTGGGCCGGCTACGCGGGCTCCTTCTGGGCAGACCTGCTCGTCTCGCTTTTGGGCCTCGCGGCCCTCTGGGTGCCGCTGCTGTTGATTAGGGCCGGGTACCTCCTCTTCGTCCAGCGGCCGCTTCTGACTCCGGGCCGGGCGATCGTCTGGACTTCGCTTCTCTTCAGCCAGGCCACCCTGCTTCAAATGGCATTCGGCAACGTTGACCTCGGGCTTTGCGAGCAGGGGGTGTCCACGGCATTAGGCGGCATATCGGGCATCGTGCTGGGGACCATGCTGGTGGGCGTGGCGGGAAACGCCGGCGCGCTCGTCGTGGCTCCGCTCTGGGTGATCATCACGCTGATGGCGCTTTTCAGGGTGTCGTTCTTCGGAATCCTGGCGAAGTTCGCGTCGCCGTTTCGTAAGCTCTGGCAGTCGGTCTCGCTGAGGCGCGAGCGCAAGAGGCAGGCCGACGCCCGCGACCAGGCGCGCCTTCAGGTGAAGCAGAGGCAGAAAGAGCGCCTTCTGAAGGAGGAGGAAACCAAGGAGCGCGTGGACCCTTCCGTCGCGAAGCGGAAGGAGGTCAAGCCCGCCCTGCCCCTGGAGCCCTCGCCTTCGGAGGGAAAATACAAGCTCCCGCTGAGCGACCTTCTCGAACCGCCCAAGCCAAGGCCGCCTATAGACGAGAAGTCTCTGCTTGCCAACGCGCGCCTGATCGAGGAGCGGCTGGGCGAATTCGAGATCAACGGCGAGGTGGTCGAGATTCATCCCGGCCCCGTCGTCACGATCTTCGAGTTCCGCCCCGCACCGGGCATCAAGTACAACCGAGTCATCGCCTACGCCGAGGACCTCGCGCTCACGATGAAGGTGGACCACGTCCGCATAGACCGCCTCCTCGGCAAATCCACTATAGGAGTGGAGGTTCCCAACAAGAACAGGGAGATCATTTCGTTTCGGGAGATGGTCGAGTCGGAGGCCTACCGCCAGACGCCCGGCAAGCTCCCGATGGCGATGGGCAAGAGCGTTGACGGCGAGCCGTTCGTCACGACGCTTGACCACATGCCGCACCTTCTCGTCGCCGGGACGACCGGCTCCGGAAAAAGCGTCGGCATAAACGTACTCCTCCACAGCATCCTTTTCAGGGCGACGCCCGAGGAAGTCAAGCTGATCCTCATTGACCCGAAACAGGTGGAGCTGAAGATTTACGAAGGGATACCGCACCTGCTGGTCCCGGTGGTGACGGACGTCAAGAAGGCGGCAAACGCGCTGAACTGGGCGGTCAGGGAGATGACCGAACGGTACAAGCTTTTGGCCGCGGCGCAGGTCCGAAGCATAGACCAGTACAACCAGTACGTCAGGACGCTCACCCCCAACCGCGACGAGACGAACCTGGCGCTAACGCGCCCGCTGCCCTACGTCATCATCGTCATTGACGAGCTCTACGACCTGATGGCGGTGGTGGCCAAGGAGGTCGAGACGGCCATCGCGAGGCTGTCGGCGATGGCGCGCGCCGTGGGCATCCATCTCATCCTCGCCACGCAGCGCCCGAGCCGCGACGTCATCACCGGCGTGATAAAGAGCAACCTCCCGTCCCGCGCGGCTTTCCAGGTCAGGGAAAAATTGGAGAGCCGCCTTATCCTGGACCAGAACGGCGCAGAGCTTCTCGAAGGCAAGGGCGACATGCTCTATCTGCCGTCGGGCTCGGGACGCCTCATCCGCGTCCACGGAGCCTTCCTCTCGACGGTCGAGACGCAGCGCGTCATCAACTTTCTCCAAAAGCAGGGGCAGCCGGTTTTCGACACGCAAGTTCTCAAGGAGTCGCCGGCAGGCTCGCCCGATGGCGGCCCGCAGGATGGCGGAGAGCAAACGGAAGACGAGGATCCGCTATACAACGACGCCGTCTCGCTTGTGGTAAGGACCGGCGTCGCCTCGGCGAGCAACCTTCAGCGCAGGATGCGAATCGGATACGCCCGCGCCGCGCGCCTTCTGGACGTGATGGAGCAGCGTGGCGTCGTAGGCCCGGCCGACGGCGCCAAGCCCAGGGATATCTTCTTAAAACCCCACGAACTGGACCAGTAACTCTCAGCGTTCTCGCCCGCTTCACCTGACAGGCTGTAAAAAACCGCTTGGCGCGCGCGGCGCCGCCTCACGGGCGGCGGCGGTGGCCTATCAAGTCACCGGCCTGTGGGTTCCGTAGCCACAAATGGGGCACCTCAGCTCGCCCGGCTCCGTCTGGCCGAGCCGCGCGAAGTGGCAGTGGGGACACTCCATCCCCGCCACGAGAAAGACCGTCTTCCTGCAGCCGCCGGCCCGCGATTGCGTGCAGGGACAGGCTCCCCTCGAGCGGACTTTTCGCCCGGACGTCACGGCCTTCTTCATCAACTGCGTCCCAGGTTGTCCCTTCAATTCCGCTCCACCGTTTCGCGCGTCAATTCAGGTTCCGGGCCCGCGCCAGCCCGGCTGATGATAATACTACTCCGGCGGGGCTAATGTTCACGGTTTGGCGAAGGGCCTCCCCGAAGCGGGGACGGCCCTGCTTGCCTGAGCCCCAGGCGGGAGGGGGCAACCCGTTCCCGCTTGGATTAACAACACCGCAAAAGGGCCGAGAATTGCCAGGCCGAATGATGCTATAATGATTTTCTGATGTGCGGGATCGCGGGAATATATAAAAAGGACGGAGCCGCGGGATTCGTTGCCGAAGCGTTGTTCGCCGAACAACACAGGGGCCAGGACTCCTGCGGGGTCGTCTCCGCCGGTCCCGAAGGCATCTTCGTCTGCAAAGGGCTTGGGCTCGTAAAGGACGTGCTCTCCAGCGAAGCCGTCTCGCCCCTGCCAGGCCCGTCGGCCATAGGGCACGTCCGCTACCCTACCCAAGGCGCGCCAACGCTCGAAAACGCTCAGCCCCACCTGTTTGAAAAGGACGGCCGCCCGCTCTTCGCTCTTGCCAGCAACGGCGACCTCACGAACTTGCCCGAGCTGAGAGAAATAATAGAGTCGCACGGGTATACTCTGGAAGGCAGCAACGACGGCGAAGTGATAGCCAAGGCGATAGGCGTCTGGGCTTACGAGGACGGGCTTGGCCTCGACGAGGCCATAGCGAAATGGGTCCGCACCGGGCGTGGCGCCTTCTCGACGGTTCTTCTCACGAAGGACAGCCTTTACGCCTTCCGTGACCCCTACGGTTTCAGGCCCATGAGCGTCGGCGACCTTGAAGGCTCGCCGCTGGTTTGCAGCGAGACGGTGGCTTTGGACACGCTCAGGGCCAAGTTCGTTGAAGACGTCCCCCCAGGCTCCGTTTTCGTATGGGGGCCGAACGGGCACGAGCGCAGGCTGGGCGCCGCCACGGCCTCATACAGGCATTGCATCTTCGAGCTTATTTACTTCTCGCGCCCGGACAGCCGCCTTTTCGGTGAAAGCGTCTATGAAGTACGGCGCCGCATCGGCGAGGGGCTGGCCGAGGGGGACGACACGCCCGGCGACGTCGTCATACCAATCCCCGATTCGTCCAACTACATGGCGCTCGGTTACGCCGCGGCGAGGCGCCTTCCTTTCGCCTTAGGGCTCGTGCGCAACCACTACGTCGGCCGGACCTTCATCGTTCCAGAGCAGCAGATGCGCGACGAAAGCGTGAGGCTCAAGTTCAACCCGCTTCCTGGTTTCATCAAGGACAAGCGGATATTCGTGGTGGATGACTCGATAGTCAGGGGAACGACTATCAGGAAGCTGATCCGGATGCTTCGAGAAAACGGGGCGCGGGAAGTACATCTCCGCATCGGCTCCCCCCCCATACGTTACTCGTGTTACTACGGCATAGACACGCCGGAGAGAGACAAGCTGATCGCGGCCTACCGCTCCGAGGCGGAGGTGGCCTCCCTGCTCGGCGCGGACAGCCTGCGCTACCTGCCGCTGGAAGCGCTGAAAAGAAGCGTCTCCATCCCGAACGACTTCTGCTACGCCTGCTTCACTGGCGACTATCCCGCGGGGCGGAAGGCGCGCAAAGGCTGAACGGAAAGGCCGCCAGCCAAATGCTTGCCCGCCCGACGTCTTTTTGAGCAGTGTCACCGAATGGTGGCTCGCGTAACGAATCTGCGCTAAAAAACGCCCTCTAGTTTTTCAGCATGGATGGGAAAAGTGAGATGGAATTTGTGCCTGCGGCTGGAAACTGCACGTTGAACCAAAAACGCGCCCAAGGCTACAAATGCTTATCAGTCATAGCCATGCATTCATTCCTGCCCAGAAAGAGATGGTGGCCGGGAAAAGGAATTGGAGGGTGAACTATGCAGTGTTTCCCATTGTGCCGGTAGCCCGTGTGGAGCGGCATCGTTCTTGCTTTATCAGTATGACACTGATTGTGTTCATGGCAGTGGTTGCCATGAAGCGATCCGTGATTTGGAGAGACCGTGCTAATGAAAGAAGTCAAGCGGGAGGTAACTATGCCGAACAAAGCCAAATGGCAAGCGCGCGCCGTGGCTGCCTTCGCGGTTCTGTTGCTGTCACAAGGCATTGTCGCTCAAAATATTGGCGGAACCGGCCCAAGGTGGGAGCGAGGCCTTTCGGAATCATCTGATGGCGGGCAAAGTGTTTCCTTCAACATGGAGCCATTGCCGGACGATTTTCCGTTGCCTCCCATGGTTCTCGCAATTGAAGGATCTGCTGGAAACGGTACCGTGTCGGTGTCCCTCGATGGAGGAAAGCGCTTCGTCCTCGTTTATTTTCAAAAAGAAGCGGGCCGCCTCCCGGTGGGGCTGAGCACGGTGGCGGATCTACGTAGGGCCATCTTCCGGGTCGAAAGCAAGGCCGGCGGCAAAATTTCCATTAGGCCGGAGAGCCATCTCCTGCTACGGGCACGCTACAGCGGGGGAAAGATCGTGTACTCGGTCTATAATTGGGGAGATGATTCCGAATTTCAGGTGATGTGCGAGGATTCGGCCGGAGTACCAGTGAATCTAAGGTCCCTTGGGGGAGCGCCGCTCCTATTAGCCTCAGCCCAAGGGTACAGCTTGGGGCGAATCGGCTCTTTGGCCGAAGCCGATTTCATTCCGGAATTCGGCTCCAACGTCATCTACCCAGTACATGTCAAAGTCACCGGCCCGAACGGAGAACTTGCACAGGATATAATCTATGGCCCGTACGCTGGTTCGGGGCTGTGCGCCACGCCAGGCAAGGACGGAAGCGGGGGGACGCTAGCCGGTGTCGTGAACACATACTACCCGGTGACGGCCACGGTTGCGGCGGGCGCGACCTACGTCTCCGTCGGCACGCCTTCCGGCTCTTCCGCCGAGATAACCGCCGGGGACCTGCTTCTCCTGATCCAGATGCAGGATGCCTCGATAAACAGGACTTACAATAGCGCCGCCTATGGCGACGGCAGCACCGGTTCTGGCTATACGGCCCTGAATCAGACGGGGCTGTACGAGTTTCTCAAGGCGACCGGGCCCGTATCTGGCGGCTCGGTACCAGTGGAAGGCGCCGGCTCGGGTGGTGGCACTTTAAACTCTTACAGCTTTGCCGCGTCAAGCGCGACTAAAGGACGGAGCAGCGCTCAAATCGTCAGAGTGCCTCAATACAGCTCTGCCACGTTAAGTTCAGGGCTAACGGCCCTAGCGTGGAACGGAAGCGTGGGCGGGATATTAAGCCTTGACGTCAGCGGGACCTTGACGCTGGGCGGAACGGTCAGTGCTGATGGGCTGGGTTTCAGGGGCGGCATTCAAGAAAACTTGGCCGGAGGCTCGGGAGGCACCAGCACCGATTACAGTTCCCCCTCCACGTCTCCCTACTACGCTATGAAGGGCGAGGGCATTGCCGGAACCCCCCGGCAGATGGCCAACGCGAACGCGGGCAACAACCTCGACGGATATCCCAGCAACAGGACGGGTAACCGTGGCGACTACGCGCGCGGCGCGCCAGCGAACGCGGGCGGTGGCGGCAATGACAGCGACCCGGCCAACAACGACCAAAACGCCGGCGGAGGGGGCGGCGGGAACGGAGGCAAAGGCGGCGGCGGCGGCCACGCCTGGTCCGGC
>JBBINO010000111.1:0-6741 GCA_037443845.1 Acidobacteriota bacterium | reverse complement strand
ATCACTTCAAATCCTATCACCTTGTCCCACCAGTCGTAGTTGCAGGCCACGTGGTCGGCCTCGGTGTGCAGGGCGGCGGTGACCGTGTAGCCGCCCGGGCCCAACGCCATTGGAAAGTCGAAGGCGCACGTTGCGGCCCCTCCGGCCGGAAGATCGGGCGCTTGCAGGCGTAGGTGGTAGGTGTTGGTCCCGAAGACGTCGTTCCCTTTGACGTCCCTGATGAGTATCCCGACCGTGGGAAATGGCATCGCTTCTCCGGCCCGCAGGATGACGCGCAGCCTGGCGCGCTCCCCGCACAAAAACGCCCTCGCTTTCTCGCCCGCTTCGTTGAGAAGCTCGACTTCCTCCATGACGCAGCGGCCGTTGCCGGACCGAACGGTCGAGACGCCCCGCTCCGTCTCGGCGCGCTTGATCGCGCCGTCCGCCTCTTTCTTGGCGATCAGCGCGTTATAGACGTCGAGGACCTCGTCGGGCGCCCCAGTTGCCGCCATGTTTCCCTTGTCGAGAAGCAGCGCCCTCTCGCACAGGGATCTCACCGCCGAAGGGTCGTGCGAGACGAAGAGGATGGCCCTTCCGGCCGCCTTGAAGGCGCGAAGCCTTTCGAAGCACTTGTGCTGGAAGTAGGCGTCGCCGACGGCGAGCGCCTCGTCCACGACCAGCACTTCGGGCCGGAAGGCGGTCGCCGTGCTGAAGGCCAACCGCACCTGCATTCCCGAGGAGTAGGTCCTGAGGGGCTGGTCCATGTAATCCCCGATTTCGGCGAAAGCCTCGACTTCGGGAAGGAGCCGGCCGGCCTCCTCCGCGCCAAGGCCCTGAAGCCGCAGGGCGAGAGAGGCGTTCTGCCTTCCCGTGAAATCGGGATGAAATCCGAGGCCGAGCTCGAGCAGGGCTGAACATCGCCCTTTGATGTCGAAAGCTCCTTCGGTAGGAGCGACCACTCCGGAGAGAATCTTCAGGAGGGTGCTCTTTCCCGAGCCGTTCTGGCCCACAACGCCGAAGCACTCGCCGGGCGCCACCGCAAGGCTCACGTCTCGAAGAACCCACCGCGGCTCGTGCCTCGTGATACGGCCGAGGCTGGCCCACTCCGCCAGGCGCGCCGCCGGATGGGCGTATCTCTTGTACATCTTCCCGAGGCTTGTAGCTTCAACGGCGTTCGTCATAGCTGATCCACCATCTCGCCGGAGAGCTTTCTGAAGGCAAGGTAGCCGAGGGCGAGAAAGAGAAGAGCCAGGAACGCCAGAGGAAGAAGCGCATTCCAGGAGGGCAACTCGCTCCCCAGCACGATTTCCTGGTAGGCCGTCGTGAGCCTCAGCATCGGGTTGAAACCCAACGCGCCGCGGAACCTTTCCGGGATGACCGCGGCTGGATAGACGATCGGCGTCAGCCAGAACCAGAACTGGAGAAGGACGCCCGTGACGTGGCCGGTGTCCCGAAAGAAGACGTGCATCGTCCCCAAAAGGACTCCAAGCCCCACGGCCAGCGCCTGCTGCAACACGAGCAGGGGAATGAAGAGCAGCAGGGCGCTTCCGGGCCATCTCCCGGTGAGCGCCAGCAGGCAGAGGTAGAGAACGAAGAGAATGCCGAAGTTGACGGCGGCGGAGAGGGCGGCGGCGGCCGGCAGGCTTGAGCGGGGGAATGAAGCCTTCTTTATCAGGCCGCCCTGCTCGACGAAGACCGTCTGGCATCGCGTCACCGTCTCGGCGAAAAACATCCAGGGGAAGAGGCCCGCCATCAGAAAGAGCGAGTAGGCGAGCGGATCGCTGCTTCCTTGCAGGCGCGCGTTCATCACCTCGGCGAAGACCAGCGTGTAGATGGCGATCATCACCAGGGGAACCGCCAGCGCCCAGAAGGCCCCGAGCAGGGATTGGAGATATTTCGACCGGAAATCCCTGGCGACCATTCCAGCTATGAATCCCCGGTATGCCCACAGCGAGCGGGTCATCGTGAGAGGTCCGCCTTTTTTCGCCGTAGTACCCATGGGGGGCCTACTCCACCGTCACGCTCTTGGCGAGGTTCCTGGGCTGGTCCACGTCGCACCCGCGCTTCACCGCGATGTGGTAAGCGAGCAGTTGAAGCGGTATTACGTTTATGACCGGGGCCAGCAGCGGCTCGCAGGCAGGCACGTCGAGGACGACGTCGCTCACGGCCCCGATGCGCGAGTCGCCCTCCTGGGCCACCGCTATAACCCTGCCGTCGCGAGCTTTTACCTCTTCGAGGTTCGATATGAGCTTGTCATAAACGGCGTCTCGCGGCGCCAGGGCTACCACCGGCATCTGCTCGTCTATGAGCGCAATTGGGCCGTGTTTCATCTCGCCCGAGGGGTAGCCCTCCGCGTGGATGTAGGAAATTTCCTTGAGCTTCAGCGCTCCTTCGAGAGCGATGGGGTAGTTTATGCCGCGTCCCAGGTAGAGGAAGTTTTCGTAGCGCATGTACTGACGGCTCGCCTCTTCGATCCGCTCTTCGAGCCCCAGCGCCTGTTCCACCTGGGAGGCGAGGCGCTGCAGCGCTTCGAGGTGAGCCTGCATCACCCCTTTGCCGAGGGCGTCTCGGGCCTGGCCGAGGCGCAGGGCCAAAAGGTGGAGAGCCACCAACTGCGTCGTGAAGGCTTTCGTCGAGGCGACGCCTATTTCGGGGCCGGCGTGGGTATAAATGGTGCCGTCGGCGTCCCTCGTGATCATCGAGCCGACGACGTTGCAAATCGCCGCCGTCCGAGCGCCCTTGCCCTTCGCTTCGCGCAGGGCCGCCAGCGTGTCGGCCGTCTCTCCCGACTGGGAAATGAATACGCAAAGCGTTCTCGAATCAACCATCGGGTCCCTGTAGCGGAACTCCGACCCGTAATCCACCTCGGCGTGCACGCGCGCAAGCGCTTCGATCATGTACCGCCCGCAGAGGGCTGCGTGCCAGGATGTGCCGCACGCGACGAGGACCACCCTCTCGATCTCGCGCGCCGCTTCGTCCGAAAGGTTCAGCTCCTCCAGGTGGACCTTGTTCGCGTCCAAAGAGAGCCTGCCGGCGAGAGTGTCCCTTATGGCCCGGGGCTGTTCAAAAATCTCTTTCTGCATGAAGTGCTTGAAACCGGCCTTTTCGGCTTGAATCGGGTCCCAGGTCACCCTCGATGGGGACTTGACGACGGGGTCTCCTTCAAAGGAGGTGATCGCAACCTGTCCCTTGGTAACCACCGCGATTTCCCCGTCGTCCAAAAAAATAACGTTTCTGGTGTGCTGAAGAATAGCGGGAACGTCGCTGGCCACGAAATTTTCCCCCTCGCCGAGGCCGACCACCAAGGGCGGACCCATGCGCGCGGCGATTATCTTGTCAGGATCCCTTGAACTGATCGCCGCTATCGCGAAGATGCCCTTAAGGCGCGAGCAGACCGCGCGCATGGCCGATTCGAGGTCGTCCCCCTGCTCTTCCAGCAAGTGGGCGACCACTTCGGTGTCGGTTTCGGTCCTAAACGAGTGCCCTCGCGACGCCAGCTCCCGCTTCAGTTCAGTATAATTTTCGATGATGCCATTGTGGACGACGACGATTTCCCCTTTGCAGTCAACGTGAGGGTGTGCGTTCTCCTCGGTCGGCCTGCCGTGGGTCGCCCAACGGGTGTGGCCGAGGCCGTAGGAACCGGCCATGGGGCGGAGCCTGAGCTTCTCCTCGAGGTTGCAGATTTTGCCGGCGGCCCTCTCGGCGCGCAGCTTTCCGTTTTCGTAGGTGACGATGCCGGAAGAGTCGTAGCCCCGGTATTCGAGCTTCTTGAGCCCCTCCATGAGGATCGGCACCGGCGCCTTGGGTCCGATGTAGCCTACGATTCCGCACACCCGGTTGTCCCTCCTGTGAAGAGCATACCGGCAAGCGCTAGGAATTTCAAGAGGTTCCTTGCTAATCGCTGGATTGCGATGGCCGATCAGGAATTCGGAGATTTCCTTCCCTTGCGCCATGCGGCTACAGGTGTTAACCTTTAACCTTTGCGGGGATTGTTCCCCACGGGGCTTTCATGCGGATGAAGCTTTTTTCGGCGGCATTCTTCGCTTCCGCGGCCATGGCCTCGTCGTTCAACCCTCCCCTTCACAGGATGGAGATCAAGCAAGAGCCTCCGGCCCCCGCCGCCGTTTCCGCTCCGCCTCCCATCGTGGCCTCGAACTTGGCGCGCCTCGCCCTGCGATCCTCCTACGCCCTGGTTTACGACGCCGCGCTCGGCCGAGAGATCTACTCCAAGAACGCAGACGCGGTTACTCCGATCGCCTCCATCACCAAACTGATGACGGCGATGGTCGTTCTGGACGCCGAGCAGCCTTTGGGAGAGCCCATAAAGATCGTGCAAGATGACGTGGACACGCTTCGCCATTCACTCTCCCGCCTGCCAGTCGGGTGGGTCATGACGAGAGGCGACCTCCTCCAACTGGCGCTGATGAGCTCCGAGAACAGGGCCGCGCACGCGCTGGCAAGGGCTTACCCCGGCGGAACGGAGGCGTGCGTGGCGGCGATGAACGCCAAGGCCGCCGCGTTGGGGCTCGCCCACACGAGATTTGCCGATTCCTCGGGCCTTAACGCGGCCAACGTCTCGACCGCCCGGGACTTGGCCAGGATGGTCGAGGAAGCCGGCCGGTACTCAATCATCAAGGCGATCACCACGACCCCGGAATACGAGGCCAGGGCTATATCTCCGCCGCGCTCAAGGCTCTTCGGGAATTCCAACGGGCTGGTCCACAATCCAAACTGGCCCATAATCCTGAGCAAGACCGGGTACATCTCCGATTCTGGTTTCTGCCTGGTCATGGAGGCCGAGCTCGCGTCCAGGCCAGTGATAATGGTCCTTCTCGATTCGGCCGGCAAGGAGAGCCGGTTCGGGGACGCGAACCGGGTCAAAGCCTGGCTGGAGCCGGCGATGTCGCTGGCGCAAGGGCGGGACAAGGCCGGCCAACCCCCGGCGTGAGGGGATAAATGGCCAAGCTGACGGCCGAGGCTCTCGCTTCTTACCTTGCCGAGAGCGGCCACATTTCAAACGAACAGGTTCCGCAACTCCTAAGGCTCTGGGAGAGCAGAAAGAGCGCCTCGGAAAAGGGCAGGGGGCTTCATCCGATCGCTTTCGCCGTCAGCCTGAACCTCCCCGACCTCAAAAGCCCGGAAAACCCGCTCGATGACGCGCTGATAGCAAAGCTCCTGGCCGCCAGGGCCGGCCTTCAGAGCGCCAGGCTCGACCCTCTGAAGCTCGACATCGAGTTCATTCACAAAACCGTTTCGCGCCCGTTCGCCGCGCGCTACCTCATGCTTCCGCTGGCCGAAAAGGACGGCGAAATCTACATGGCCGTGGCCGACCCCTTCGACATGGAGGGCGTGGATCTCTTCAAGCATACCTCGCCCAAGCCGGTCCGCCGGGTTGTAGCGCCATACGGCGACATGGTCAGGATCATTCACGAGTTCTACGGTTTCAGGTCCGCGCTAACCAACGCCGAGAAGGCGATGAACAACGGGAGCGACCTGGGCAACCTCGAACAGCTCGTCAGGCTGCAAAGCGGTACGGAGATCGAGGCGAGCGACAAGCACGTCGTCAACGCGGTCGAGTACCTCCTCCACCACGCCTACGACTTGAGGGCGAGCGACATTCACCTCGAGCCCAAGCGTGACCACGCTCTGGCCCGGTTCAGGATTGACGGGGTTCTTCACGACATCGCCCAGATACCGAAGGTCGTCTACCCGGCGATCGTCAACCGCATCAAGGCCCTCTCGCGAATGGACATAGCCGAGAAACGGCGCCCGCAGGACGGCCGCCTGAAGACCGACAGGGATGGCAAGGAGATTGAGCTTCGCATCTCGTCGGTGCCGGTTGCTTTTGGAGAAAAGCTCGTGCTGCGCATATTCGACCCGGACATGTTGGTCAGGGACTTGGCGAGCCTGGGATTTCGCGCGGACGAGTTGGAGCTTTTCGAAAGCTTCATCCAGAGCCCGCACGGCGTGATCCTCGTGACCGGGCCGACCGGTTCCGGCAAGACAACGACGCTTTACTCCGCGCTCAAAATCCTCGCCCAGCCCGGCGTGAACGTGATCTCGATCGAGGATCCGATCGAGATGGTCATGCCCCAGCTAAACCAGATAGCCGTAAACCCCAAGATCGGTCTCACGTTCGGAAGCGCGCTGAGAACCGTCCTGAGGCAGGACCCCGACATCGTCATGGTCGGCGAAATCAGGGACCAGGAGACGGCCGAGAACGCCGTGCAGGCGGCGCTGACCGGCCACCTCGTTCTTTCCACGCTTCATACGAACGACGCCCCAACGGCGATAACGAGGCTTCAGGACCTAGGGATACCGCCGTTCTTGCTCGCTTCAACCATCATCGGAGTCCTCGCGCAGAGGCTCGTCCGCGTCATCTGCCCGAAGTGCAAAGAGGACCATGTTCTTGGCCCGGAGGAGCTTCGCATCGTCGGCTGGCCCGAAGAAAAAGGGAAGAAGCTCGTCGCGAAGCGCGGCGCGGGATGCCCGCGCTGCAGGAGGACCGGCTACTATGGCCGCACGGGGATTTACGAGATCATGGCCGTGGACGAGACGATGCGGGACATGATTGACCGCAAGCTCGACAGCAACCTGCTTCGAGAGCACGCCGTCAAGAACGGCATGATGACGCTCCGCGAGGCCGCTCTCTCCAAGCTCGCCCGCGGCGTGACCACCTTCGAGGAAATCATCCGGGTGACGGGAATCTGATACCAACTTTACGTCTAACATAGAGTATTGAGCCAATCGAACCGGGTCATG
>JBBINO010000110.1:0-6746 GCA_037443845.1 Acidobacteriota bacterium | reverse complement strand
GTCTGGACGAAGCCGCCGATGTAGATGATGGGCAGGAGCACCACGACGGTGGCGTAGGTGCCGGAGAGGATGGCGAGCATCACCTCCTGCGTGCCGCCGATGGTCGCTTCCCGTATGTCCTTGCCGAGCTTGTGGTAGTGCCGCTCGATGTTTTCGAGGACGACGATGGCGTCGTCCAGGAGCATGCCGACCCCGAGGATGACCCCCGTGAGGGTCACGAGGTCGAACTCGAAGCCGAAGAGCCACATGAAGGCGAAGGTGATGAGGTAGGTGAAGGGAATGGAGATGCCGGCCAGGATCATGCCGCGCACGTCCGCCAGGAAGAGGAAGATGACGATGACCGTCATGAGGATGGCGTCGCGCAGGGCGTCCACCATGTTCGAGACGCTCGTGTGGATCAGCTCCCCCTGGGTGTCGGCGATCTCGAAGCGGATGCCCGGGTACTGCCGCTCCAGCCCCGGCAGGGCCGCCGTGACCGAGGCGATGGTGGGCAGGGCGTAGCCGGAGAGGGCGCGCTGGATGTTGATGCCGATGGCGCTCTTGCCGTTGCCGTGGAAGGCCGAAAGGCGCTCCTGGATGCTCCGCTCAACGGTGGCCACGTCGCGCAGGTAGAGGGGCGGGCCCGCGCCGGCGCTTACCACCACCGACCCCACCTCCTCCGCCGTGCGGAACTCCCCCTGGTTCTTCAGGAGGATGTGGCTCTCGTCCGTGACGAGAAGCCCTTCGGGGGTGTTGCGGTTCCAGGCATTCAGCGCGGCGACGACCTGGCCTGGGCTCAGGTGGTGGGCCTGGAGCTTGTTGGGATCGAGAGTCACGCGGATGACCGGCTGGTAGCCGCCGAAGACCTCCACGTTGGCCACGTCGGGAAGCCGCAGCAGGGCCTCCTTGATGGGGTTGTCCGCGAGCTGGCGGATCATCGAGAGGTCAAGGTGCGAGCCCTCCTTCGGGGCCAGCGAGAGCGTCAGCACGGCGGGCGTGGCCGAGGAGACCTTGTAGACCTGGAAGGGGCGGATGTCCGGCGGGAGGAGGGGGCGTATCTTGTTCAGCGAGTTGGAGACGTCCGTGGCCGCCGAGTCGAGCCCCTTCTTGTACCGGAACTCGGCCATGACGACCGAGACCTCGTCGTTGGACGTGGAGGTCACCCGCCGAACGAGCTCGACGGTCTTCAGCTCCTTCTCGATGACGCGGCTCACGTCGCCGTCCACGTCGTCCGCGGAGGCGCCGGGCCACACCGTGACGACGGCGATCTGGGGCCGCTCGCTGTCGGGGAAGAGGTTGACGGGGAGCTTGAAGAAGCCCACCACCCCGACCACCGCCAACAGCAGGACGATGGATAGGAGGAGGTGAGGTTTCTTGACGTAGCTTTCTACGAGGCGCATGGCTACCTCCCCGCTTCAGCGCCCTGGGGCGCGACCGGCGTTCCGGCGGTGAGGGCCATCAGCTCGCTCGGCAGGCCAGTCACCACCACGTCGCCCGGCTTGAGCGCGCCGCTCACCGTGGCCTCGCTGCCGCTCTGGCTCGCGACCGTTACCGGCACGGGGTCGGACTTGCCCTCGCGGATTCGGATCACGAGGGTCTCCTCAAGCCCCTGGAGCAGCGCCGAGGCGGGCACCACGAGCCCCGAGGCGGGCGTGGCGGCGTAGCTCGCGGAGACCGTGGCCCCGGGCGCCAGGCCGAAGGGGGCCTCCGGCAAATCGGTCTCGACGGTTCCCAGGTGAGCCGCGTCCAGGGCGGGGTAGATGCGCGAGGTCTTGGCCTTAAGCCGCGCTCCGGCCGCGGTGAAGGTCACCTCGTCCCCCGGCTTGAGCTGGCGCAACGTCTCCTGGGAGAGCTTGGAGATGACCTTGACGCTGCCGGGAACCTGGAGCGTGTAGAGCGGCTTGCCCGGCGCGGCCAAGTCGCCCGGCTCCACGAGGCGCGCCGTCACCACGCCCGAGTAGGGGGCGGGCACGTTGGCGTAGGAACGGAAAGTCCTTGCGCTCGCGAGAGCCTTCTCGGCGCTCACCTGCGCGGCCTTTACCGCGGCGAGCTGGGCGGCGCTGATGTCGAGGGCCTGCTTGGAAATGGCCTGGTTGTCGTAGAGGACCTTGTCCCTGTCGAAAATGGCCTGTTGCTTGGCCAGCTCTTCGCCTGCGGCGGAGGCGCGGGCTTGGGCCGAGTGGACCGAGTCGTCCAGGACGCTTGGGTCTATGCGGGCCATCACCTCGCCCTTCTTCACCGCATCCCCTTCATGGAAGCGCACCTCGATCAGCGCGCCGGGCACCTGGGCCGCGACGGTCGCCGCCGTCTCCGACGCGACGAGGGCAACCGTATCCACCGTGGAGCCCACGGAGCCGTCCTTCACCGTGGCGGTGGCCACGGGGACGGGCGGGTTCTCCGGCGGCGCCAGCTTGGCCAGCGCCCGCTTCTTATGAATGATGACCGCCGCCCCCAAAACAATCACGACCACGATAATGATGAACGCCAACAGCTTCTTATTCATGGTTTCCTCCCCGCGCGGTAACGAAGTTCAAGTAGTCCACGGCGCTCTGGTAGGCATAGAGCCCCCGCCAGTAGGACGTCTCGCCCGAAAGCTCCTGTCCCCTCGCGGCCAGGTAGTCCTCCATCTTGCCCGTTCCCTGATCCAGCTTGAGGTGCTCGACGCGCGCCACCTCCTTGCCCAACTCCCTCTGGGCCTGGCCCGCTTCGTAGAGCGCCTTGGCGGCATCGAGCCGGCCCTCGGCGTCGGCCACCTGCGTGGCCACCTCCAGCTCCTTCGCCTTCTCCCGCTGCTTGGCCGCGAGCAGGTTCGCGTCCGCCTCCTGCACCGCCCGAACGCGGCTCAGGCCGTTGAAGACCGGGATCTTCATGACCAGCGCCCACTCCCTCGTGTAGAGGGGATCGTTGAGCGAAGGCGCGTCGTTCTTCAAATAGGTTCCCTGAAGCACCAACTGGGGAGAGAAGGCTTCCAGCGCGAGGTGCTTCTTGTGCTCGAATATCTTCGTCGAATCCTTCGCGGCCAGGAGGTCTCCCCGGCCCGAGATGGCCTGCGAAGAAGCATCTTGCCCCTTCGCGGATTGCGCCGCCGGCTCTCCCGGAATGTCTTGCAGGGCGAACCCGCCTTGGGGAGGCGTTTCTCCCATCAGCGCCGCGAGGGTCGCCTGGGCCGTTTCCGCCTGGGCGGCAAACTCCGCCACCTGCGCCTCGGCGCCCCGGAGGGCGAAGGTGATCTTGGCCGCGTCCACGGGGGCCATGGCGCCGATCTTCACCTTGAGCTGGGCGTCGCCCTCGTCCTTTTCCAGGGCCTTCCGGAAAGCCTCCGCCGCATCGAGCGCGTGCCCGGCGATGAGGGCGTTCCGGTAGGAGGCGCGGACGTTGTATCGGACCTGGTCCCGGGTGAAGAGAGCCAGGTGCTCGCTCGCGCTCTGGGAGAGGCGGGCGATCTTGTCCCCTTCGTGGAGGCCGCCCGCGGCCAGCAGGGGAACCTGCCACGTGAGTCCGTAATGGACCTGGTTTCTATCCCACGGCAGTTGCCCCATTCCAAGGGCAGGCACGACGAAAAGCTCCTTGGCCATGGGCACGACGATGCGGTCGCGCTCGAAGTGGTTGTAAGCGCCGACGAGGCTCAGTTCGCCGAAGTGGCGCCCGAAGGCCTCTCCCGTTCGCGCTTTGGAGGCGACGGCCTCGAGCCTCGCGGCCTGGAGCGATGGGTTCGCCGCAAGCGCCTTTTGGGTCGCCTCCTCAAGAGTAAGATTTTCGGCCGCCATCAAGAGCGGGCCCACCAGGGCACTCGCAAAGAGAAGCGCCAAAAGCGGTTTCAGCTTCATGGTGTTTGTAGTCCTCCTTCCCGCCGGTCACAACACGGCGTTGAACAGGTAGCCTACGATCAATATCCCGAAAGCGACGACGCCAAAGTAAACGGCGATCAGTTTCGGCTTGAGAACCTTCCTGAGAATAACGGCCTCTGGAAGAGAGAGCCCGATGACGGCCATCATGAAGGCGAGCACGGTGCCCAGGGCGGCGCCCTTCTCCATGAGGGCCTGCACGATGGGGATGATGCCGGCCGCGTTGGAGTACATTGGAACGCCCAAGAGCACCGCCACCGGTACGGCCCACCAGGCGTCCTTGCCCATGAACTGGGCCATCGCGTTCACCGGCACGTAGCCGTGGATGCCCGCACCAATTGCGATGCCCGCGAGAACATATGGCCAGACGCGGCCCACGATATCGCGCACGGCCTGAAAGCCCGCGCTGATACGGTCTTCCCACGCCAGCTTCTCCTCGGCGCCAGCGCCAGTGCCGGCGGCAGTCGCATATACCCACTCCTCGACCCAGCCTTCGAGCTTGAATTTCCCGATTACGAATCCCGCGAAGATGGCAATGGCCAACCCCGTGCCCGCGTATATTGCGGCCACCTTCCAGCCGAAGAGGCCGAAGAGCAGGACGAGGGCCACCTCGTTCACCATGGGCGAAGCCACGAGGAAAGAGAGGGTCACGCCCAAAGGCACGCCCGCGGTCACGAAGCCGATGAAGAGCGGCACGGCCGAGCAGGAGCAGAAGGGGGTGGGGACGCCCAGTAGCGCCGCCAGGACGTTGCCGGCGGACTCGCGCCTGCCGGCCAGAATCCGCCGCGTGCGCTCCGGCGTGAAGAAACTGCGGAGGATACCCACGCCGAAGACCACGAGCAGCAGGAGCATGAGCACCTTCGGCGCCTCGAAGAGGAAGAACTGCACCGCCATCCCCAGGCGGGAGGTTTCAGCCATTCCAAGCAGGCTGAACGTGAACCACTTCGAAAAGGGTTCGAGTACCCAGTAGAGGGCGACCCAAACCGCCAGGAGGGGCACGCCATAGAGAAGGTACTTTCCCAGTCCGCGGGTTCCTGCATCAGTGCGTGCTACGCAGCCTTCGGCCACCTCTGGCGTTTCGGCGGATAGATTCTGAGTGGTCATATCAAGCTCCTAGTCCTCGGCCTTCTATCCGCACCGCGCCTTGGCGGCGTCGGGACGCTCTCCGGTCACCGGGTATGGGAAGGACCGCAGTACTTCCACTTCATAGAGCGAGGCTGGGGCCGAACCGAGCAGCCGTTGGATGTAGGCAAGCTGGACCGCCTGGACGCGAGCGATGAGCGTTTCGTCGCAACCTTCCGCCCGCAGCCTCTTCTCCATCTCCGGAAGTTCCGGGGGCTTGACGCCGGCCTTCAGGCGAACCCGAACGGCCTTGCCCGTGGAACGGCGCAGGAGGAGCCACTCGTCGCCCAGGCTCTTGTCGATGACGAGGGTTCCGTAGAGGGTCCTGGCCCCGGTCAGGTAGGCCGCCACGTCAGAGTAACAGGCAGAGGCGTTGGTGGCCGCGGCCACGTCGGTTCTATCAACGATCCCATCGGGGAAAAGCGTTTTCAGGCCAAGTTTGATCCCCTCCGCAGCCGCCACGAGGCCGTCGCAGGGGTGGCCGTGGAAGCGGACAAGATCCCCTAGCGTCACCTCCTGGGGCTTCATGGCCATCGGCCCGAGGCTCGATTCGGTGTCCAGGACACGGACCAGCACCCTGGAGGCGGACTGAGCTGTCAAAGGGGCGCAGCCCGCCGATTTGGCATCGGGCGCGGCCGAGAACGACACCATCGCCAAGGCCATCGCCGCAGCGGCCCCTGCGGCGATCCGCCATTTCATCCTCATGACCGAATTGCTCCGGTAATCAGGTTCTTCACGATGGCGACGGTTGGGAGCTTGCCTTGGAGCACCACCTTCCCGTTGACGACGAGGCCTGGCGTCATCAAGATGCCCAGCGCCGCGATCTCCTGGAAGCCGGTGACCTTCATCACCGTGGCCTCGGCCTGAAGTTCGCAAAGCGCCTGCTTGACCCTGTTCTCAAGCTCGATGCAGTTTCTGCACCCCGGACCCGCTACTTTGATATCCAGCATTTTCATCTCCTGGCATTTCAACCGCCGATTCGCAACAACGGCGCGGCCACGACGTAGGCGCCGACAAGAATGATCAATACTCCGGCCCCCCGCCTTAGCCAAAGATTGGCCCGCGCCCATCCCTGATTGTTGAGAAGCCCCTTCATCGCCCCCATTGACACGCCGCCAAGAAGCACGAGCATGCAGTGGCCGAGGGCGTACGTCAGCAGCAGCCCGCCTCCGTACAGAACGCTCCCCATCTGGGCAATAAAGGTGAGGAGCACCGCCAGGACGGGCACCGCGCACGGGGTGGAAATCACGCCGAAAAGAAGGCCCAGCGAGAATGCCCCGACCGCGCCGCGCGTGGAAGGCGTGAACGGCAGGGAGAAGCCAAGCCGCACCGGAAGCCATCCGAGCATGTGCAATCCCATCAGAAGGCAGATCGCCCCGATAACGTACGGCCAGAAGCGGCCTTGCACGCCGAAAAAGCGTCCCATCAGCGCGGCGGCAAGCCCAAGCGCGAGAAACGTGGCGCTGAGCCCAAGAACCATGCAGAAGCTGTACCAGAGGGACTTTCTCCAGGAAACGGCCTCCTTGTTTCCGGCCACGAACGAAAGGACCAGCGGGATGCTCACGAGCACGCAGGGGTTGCTCGCCGTGAGGAGCCCGCCCACGAAGGCTCCAAGAAAAGCGAGCCAGGGCGAGGCTTCGATCCAGTGGCCGAAATTGGCGAGCATGTTCTCCATCAGGAACTCCGCTATGCCGAAATTTCACGACTTGAAGTTTTGCCTCCAGCAGTGATCGTGCCCGGACGACAGAAAAGACTTCTATTGCTCAAGTGGGAGGGCCATTCCCTCCCCCTCCGCTGGCA
>JBBINO010000109.1:0-6832 GCA_037443845.1 Acidobacteriota bacterium | reverse complement strand
TTCTCCGCCCCTCCGTCGTTGCTTTGCCAGAGGTACCAGGCGGCGTAGGAGCGGTAGGGGCGCCACCGCTTGGAGAGGCGTTCCGTTTCTTCGGGGCCGGGCGCCTCTTTCAGCCCGAGCATCACTCCAAGCGACTTTCGTACCCCCAGATCGCCGGACGGCCAGACGTCGGGGCTCGAGAGCGCGAAGATGAGAACCATGTGGGCCGTCCACGGCCCGACTCCTCGCACCTGGCAGAGGCGCTCCTCGACCTCGTTTGCAGGCGCTCCCGCCAGGCCGTTCAGGTCCAGCCTGCCGGTGGCAACCGCATCGCAAAGGTCCCTCACGGCGGCTATCTTGGCCCGCGACAGGCCCGCGCCGCGAAGTTCGTCGTCCGAAAGGCCGGCCAGTTTTTTGGGGGCCGGGATGCCCCCGCGGCACATGGCCGTAAGCCTTCCGTAGATCACCTTGGCCACTTTGCCGGAAAGCTGCTGGCTCACGATCGCTTCCACGAGGCACTCGAAAACGTCTTCGGTCGAGTACTCATGAAAACGTGGAGGGCCAACCCGCTTTATGAGGGCGCGCATCCTTGGGTCTTTATTGAGGTGTGCCACGGCGGAGCGGTCCTGCCGCTCGATCTCGGGCACGCCGCTCTTCCTGTCCATCGCAACGTCCTCCGGCCCGCAAGGCCTCATCGAGGCGCGTGGCCGTGTCGCGCGAAGCCCGCGCCGTATGGTAGACTATAATCTAAGGGAGGAACCATGAAAAGAGCGCTTGCATTTTTCCTTCTCGCCGCTCCGCTCGCCATCATGGCCGAAAAGCCATGGTTTCAAGGAACCATCGGCGAAGCGGTCCAGGCGGCGGCCAAGCAAAACAAAATCGTCACCCTGAAGTTCTACGCGGACTGGTGAGGGGGCTGCCAAAAACTGGACCGTGACGTCCTTACGCAGGAAATGATGGAGAGGCTTTCCAAGGAAACTATCTGGTACAGGATCAATACCGACACGCCCGAGGGCAAGAAGCTCAGGGCGCAGTACAAGCTGAGGGGCATTCCGACCGTGGTCCTCTTGGACGCGAAAGGCGATGAGACCGACAGGATCATCGGGTACGAGGACCGTTCCGGCTGGATGAAGCGTTACCTGCTGTCGCTCTACGGAGTTGACACGCTTGGCGATTACCTCGCGCGCGCTGGCGGCGAGCCTGGCGCGGAGCTTTGCATCAAGATCGCCCACAAGTATCTCGACAGGGGCGACGCCGAAAACACGCTGGCCTGGGTGGCGAAGGCCAGGGCGGCGAAGGACGGCGGCAAGCCGGAGTTCGCGCAGCCGCTCGACTTGGCCGAGGGGCTGGCGCTTCTGTCCACCAAGCCGGAAGAGGGCGAGAAGAAGCTTCTTGCGCTGGCCACCGACCCAAAGTCCGGAGACGAGGGCCGGGAGGCGTTCGACGCCCTGGCGAGGGCCTACAAGAAGGGGAACAGGAACAAGGAACTTGAATCGCTCTATGACAAGGTGATGGCCTTCAACGGCGGCGAAAAGGATTTTCTGAACGACTACGCGTGGACCTTCGCCGAGAGGGGGATCGCCCTTCCCAAGGCCCTCGAAGCGGCGAAGAAGGCCGCTGCTCTCAGCAACGACGACCCTGGCGTCCTTGACACGCTCGCCGAGGTTTACTTCAAGATGGGCGACAAGAAGATGGCCGTGGCGACGGAAGACAAAGCCATAGCGAAAGAGCCGGGCGAAAAATACTACCAGGAGCAGAAGGAGAAGTTCCTGCAAGATGGCAACAAGAAAGACGGCGCGAAATAAGAGCCACGCGGCCAAAACGGAAGAGACGCTTCTTAGGGCCGTCGCCCGTTCCAAAGGCTCTGCAAAGGCCATGGGCGCGGCCCTCGAGCGGCTCGCCTCCGCGCACGGCGAACCGGTTTACTCGGGCCTGATAAAGCTGCTTTCGAGGCTCGAGTTTTCTCCCGCTGTGGCGAGGCGCCACTGGAACGCGGTCGAGAAGGAGAGCGCCCACCTGGAACAGACGCTCGGGCGGCGGGTGGATTTCAGGGTGGCTCTTGCCGATCACTTCATATCGCAGAGCCGGAAGCTCCGCCATCCGATGGTCCTCGAAATCCAACTGTTCAAGGCCGCCGAGGAGGAGAGGCTCACGGACGGCCTCACGGGCCTCTTCAATTTCCGCTACATGCAGCAGGAGCTTCCGAGGCAGGTGGCTCAGGCGCAGCGCAACGGCGCGCTTTTGAGCATCGTCTTTTTCGACATTGACGACTTCAAGGCTTACAACGACCGCTTCGGCCACCAGGAGGGGAACAACGTCCTCCGCGAGGCTGGAAAAATAATCACCGGAGCGATCAGGGAGAGCGACCTCGCGGTCAGGTACGGGGGCGAGGAGTTTGCCCTCATCCTGCCCGGCTCCGACAAATTCGGCGCGCTCGCAGTGGCCGAGCGCGTAAGGACCGCGCTAGAAAGACTGGCCATCCCCGCGGCCCATGCCGGAAAGTTCGTGACGGTCAGCGGCGGAGTGGCCTCGTATCCGGCCGACGCCGCGAAGGCCGACGAGCTTCTCGCATGCGCCGACTCGGCCATGTACAGGGCGAAGTCAATGGGCAAAGACCAGGTCGTGTTGTTCTCGAAGGAGCGGCGCGCGTGGGAACGGAGACGCGAGCGCTTCACGGGCGGATGCCTGTTGGGGCGGCGTTCTCTTCCGCTTCGGGGCGAAAATCTCGCCAGGGGCGGGTTCTATCTCGTTTCGCCCAACGCGATTTCTCCTGAGACAAAGGTTCCCCTTACGCTGACCCTGCCTTCAGAGGGCAAAACCGCCGGTTTGAAAGTGAAGTGCCACGGGCGCGTCACGCGCTGCGAGCCGCTTGGCCCCAAGGAGCACGGCCTCGGGATCACCATCACGGAGATGAGCGCGGGAGACCTCAAAAACTACGAATCAGCGCTTGCGGCATGCGGCCTTTCCTGAACCGCTCGTTCGTTCTTTTCCTTTCACTCGCCGTGGGCCTCGGGCTGGCGAACTTCGTTTCCGCCTCCATGTGGGCCGCCGTCTCATCGTGCGCGCTGGCGCTTGCGGCAAGAAAAAGCCGCCTTGCGGCGGTTGCAGCAGGAACGGCCTGTTTGGCGCTGGGGATATTTCTCGGCGGCTTCCGGATAGTCTCCGCTCCCAAGGGCCCTTTATACAAAGCGGTCGCCGCCGAAGGGGGACACTGCGCCCTTTGGGTGCGCGGCAAAATAGATTCGAGCGCCACTTCGCTTGAAGGGTGCAGGGCGGTAATAAGCGTCACCTCTTTCATGGACAGGGGCCTCTGGGTTGGAGACAAGACGAAGGTCAGGGCCACGCTTCCGGTGGAGCCTCCGGCCGAAGGGAGCCCCGTTGAAACCAGCCTCGTCCTGAAGCTTCCCCGCGGGGCGACCAACCCGGGGCAGTACGACGCCGAGGAAAGGCTTTCGCGCGAAGGCATCGCGCTCAGCGGGGTCTGCCGCGCGGCGGCCCTGGTCAAGCTCTCCGCGCCGCCGCGCAGGGCGCTTCTTGCGCGCTACCGCGCCGCGATAAAGAGCGCCATCGTTCGTGACACGGGCGATCAGGCGGGCATCGTCCTCGCCGCGCTTCTTGGCGACCGCGGGCTTCTCGATCCCCGCGCGCAGGAGGCTCTCGGGCGCTCCGGGCTTTACCACCTCGTCGCGCTCTCCGGCCTTCACGTCGCCCTCCTCGTCCTGCTGCTCTCGTTTTTTGCCCACCTTGCCGGAATTCCGCCGTTGCGGAGGGACGTGGCCTGCCTGGCCGTCGTCATTCTTTACGGGATGGTGGCCGGCGCGATCCCGTCGCTCAGCCGCTCCATCTTCATGGCCTCGATATTTCTCGCGGCTAGAATGGCCGACAGGCCCCAGCCGGCGCTGCGCGCATGGACCATTTCGCTCGCCCTCCTGCTCCTGTGGGACCCGCAGTGGATTTTCGACGCCGGCTTCCAGCTGACGTATGCCGCGACGCTGGGGATGCTTCTTCTCGGCTCGCGCATGCCCTCTTTCCTGAACAGGGAAGGCCCGCCAGGCGCGCTTCTTCAACTCCTGTGGCTCGGCTTCGCGGCGCAGCTCTTCACCCTGCCGTTTCTGGTCTGGACGTTTCACAGAATCGCCTGGGCCGGAGTCCTCGCGACGCCGCTGGCGACGCTGCCGCTCTTTCTGCTTTTGGGAGCCGGCCTCGCATACCTCGGCGGCGGAGCCTTCGTGCCCGGCCTTCACCTCTTCCTGGGCTGGCTCCTGTCTCTGGCCGGAAAGCTCTTCCTCTGGCTGCCAATGGCGCTGGGCGAGATGCGCCACGGAGCCGTATTCATGCCGGTGCCGTGGGGTGGCTGGTTGGCCCTTTACTGCGCGGCGCTCCTCCTTCTGCTCGCCAAGGGGCGGCGGGCGATTGCCGGATGGGTGGCGCTTGGGGCCGTGCTGGTTTGCGCCTGGGCCCTTCCAAGGCCCTTCGGTCCTCCCAACAGAAGGGCAGTCGTCATTCTTGACGTGGGCCAGGCTTCGTGCCAGGCCGTCATCAACGGCGGAGAATGCTTCCTGGTTGACTGCGGGAACGGGATTTATCTGGGCCCCACCTCAGGCCGCGCCGTCGTCGAGCCTTTTCTCGCCGAAGCCGGGCTGCGCCAAGTGGCCGGAGTTTTTCTTACTCATTGGGACGGCGACCACAGCGGCGGACTTCTGGATCTTCTCCGCGACCTGCCGGTCGGTTTCCTCGCCTATCCCGCGGCGGATCCTCCGGGCGAGGGAACCCCCTCCGGAATCGCGGCGCTTGCCAGAAGAAGCGGCACGCGCCTGATGGCGGTTTCGCGGGGCGACGCCTTCGAGACTTCCGGCTTCTCATGGCGCGTGCTTCACCCCGGCCCCGAATCCGCTCTCAACGAGAACAACCGCAGCATGGTTCTTCTGGCGGCTTCCGGACGGAAGCGCTTTCTGTGGTGCGGCGACATCGAAGCCTCCGGCGAAAGGACCCTCCTGGCTGAAGGCGGGGCGCTTCATGTTGACGGGATGATGGCAGCGCACCACGGCTCGAAGACTTCGAACACCGAGGAATTCGTCGAGGCATTTCGGCCGAAATCCGTTTTCTTCTCGGTAGGCCTGGACAACAGGTTCGGCCATCCGTCGGCGGAGGTCGTCGCCCGTTACCACAGGGTTGGGGCCATTGAATACAGGACGGACGCCGACGGAGCGCTCATGTTTCCCATGGACTCGCCGGGCCGCTCCGCGCTTGAATGGGGAGACCAAGGTTGGATCTCCTCGCCGCGCGGCCTGGAGTGAACCGGTGGTTTTATGAGCCGGTCTTGAGATACGATATCTTGGCGCGGGCCTCGGCCCGAAATGGGAAGGTGCATGGAGGACCGGGAACTCGAAGCGCTATTTCCGTATATAGCCCATAGGTACCGGCCCATTACCGAGACCGGCGGCTGGTTCTACACGGGGCTTATACACAACGCATTTTCTAGCGTGACCGCGCTCGGGCTCAGGCTCCTTCCGGAGGCGGCCGTCGGGATGCCGCGCAAGAAGCCGGACGAGCCGGTTTTCATCTACGTCGCCCGCCACAGGAGCGAGTTCGACTACGCCCTTCTTCTGGCCGCGCTCTTCAAGCAGGGCATGTTCGCCGTGACGCAGGGCGGCGACAACCTTTTCATAGGGCCGCTGGACCCGTTCATGCGAAAGAGGGGCGCTTTCAAGGTTCTCAGGTTCAAGGGGAGCGAGAGCAAGAGCTACTACCACTGGGGCTGGAAGCGCGACCGTTTTTACAGGCTATGGGCCAGGATACCCGTTCTGAGGAGGCTCCTGAGAAGAAAGCCGGTGGTGCTCAACCGACGGGATTACCGCCGGATGTACTCCCTTTACGTCCGCCAGCTCGTCAAGGACGGCTACGACATCCAGGTCTATCCAGAGTTCGAGTGGTCCGTCACCGGCAAGAAGCGCCTGGGAAGAAGCAAATCGGGACTTTTGAACCAGATGGCGCCGGCGGTCTTCGAGTCGCTGCTGGAGGCGCAGGCCGCCACCGGCAGGCCCGTCTTCATCGTCCCGGTGAACGTCAATTTTGAAAGGGTTCCGGAAGATACCAACATTCGCCGCATCCAGGCGGTGAGAGAATACTTGGCGAGGAAGCTGAGGCTCGGCAACACGGTAGGCAACGCCGTGAGCTACTCCTTCGACTTCGTCTACAACATTCTGCTCTGCATGCCCGGAGTCAACATCGTGCCCAGGCCGAGGCGCCCGGCGGCAATCATCCACGTCGGAGAGCCCTACCGCTTGGCCGCGCCCCTGGGAGAGGAGCGCGAGATGGCGGCGGCCGACTGCGCGCTGGTGGAGTCGCGGTACCCCGACAAGTCGGACGGGCGCGGCGAGCCGTCGGAGGCCGCCCTGGCGGCGGCGGTGGCCAGGATGAAGGTCGGGGCGCTCGAAGTCTCCTACCCGTGCCAGCTCGTCGCCTACAGCGCCATAGAGCCCCTGATGAACGAGGGATGGTGGGGGCTCATGCGCCAGGTATTCGGCCAGGAGGGGAAGGAGGCGGGCTACGGCCCCGGCCTGCCCGAAAGCTACGTGGTCCCGATCGAGGACCTTCGGAGACGCTACCACGAGAACTTCAGGTTCCTCAGCCAGCGGAACTTCAGCATCCATGAAGTCTCGGGCCCCGGAGGAGGCCCCATCCCGCTGGAGGAGGCGCTCAGAGAGATGGACCGTTTTTTCGCCACCAGGCTTCTTGTCAACCCTATCTTCGTCTGGAACGAGAAGGAACTGACGGTGAAAGACGTCCCGGTCTTCGTCCAGTACGCCAACCACGTCGCCCACCTCTTCCGCGAAGAGATATCCGCCCCGCC
>JBBINO010000108.1:0-6954 GCA_037443845.1 Acidobacteriota bacterium | reverse complement strand
TTTCCTCCGTGACCTTCGCGCTTGTAGCGCAACTATAATCTTCCCTCCGTGCCTCCGCGACTCCGTGGTTCAATCTTTCCCTTCGTGTCCTTTGTGATCTCTGTGGTGAACATTCTTTTCCCGCCGCGAAGCGGCGGCGCCCGTCGGTCTTGCGCGATGCTTGGACGTTGCAAACAAGCGGGCGGGCGCAGAGACCCGCCCCTACGGAAAACGCCATACTTGCGCGCCTCCGTGCCTCGGCGTCTCCGTGGTTCAATCTTCCCCTTCGTGTCCTTCGTGGCGAGCATTCTTCTCCCCCGCGCCGCGCCCAGGCTTCATGGCGTGAATCTATGTCCGGCCGCAAGCCTTGTCAAGCCGCGCGGGCACTAGCAGTGCTGTCGAGAAACTCCAAGGCCGCTTGATTTCAGCCGCCCGCCGCAGGCCCCTTGCGCCGGACGGTTTTCGGCGATAAGGTATGGGCTTGCCCGCGAGGCGCGGGGCGAAGGATCGTGCTTGGCAAACGCCAAGCGGAAATCGGAGTAAGGAAACCCATGAAAAACAGCGTTCGTGCTCTATTGTTGGCTGGGATTATGGTGGCGCTCTTCGTGCAGGCCTGGGCGGTGGACCCCGCGAAGGTCCCGGCCCGTTACAAGTGGGACCTCACGGTCATATATCCGAGCGATGCCGCGTGGAAGCAGGCGAAGGCGGCGCTTGAGACCAAGAGCGACGGCCTCGAAAAATACAAGGGCACCCTCGGCTCGTCGGCGAAGCAGCTCAAGGCGGGGCTCGATTTCATCTTCTCCCTCCAAGAAGACCTGGCGCGGCTGGGGGCCTACGCGATGCAGAAGTCGGACCTGAACGTCGGCGACGCCGGCGCCATGGAGATGCGCCAGGCGATGGGACCGTTGGGGGCCGAAATTTCCGCGAAGATGGCCTGGGTGAACCCGGAGATTCTCTTGATCCCGGACGAAAAGATTGCCGCCTTCCTTAAGGAAGAGCCGGGGCTGGGCGTTTACAAGCCGGTTCTCGACGACATCCTCCGGATGAAGCCCCACACCCTCACTCCCTACGGCGAAAAGCTGATGGCCGACGCAAGCTTGACGAGCGATACGCCCGAAATGATTTACACGCTCTTCAGCGACGCCGAGATTCCCCGGGCCAGCGTCGTGCTTTCAAACGGCGAGACCGTGAAACTCGACGCGGCGGCTTACACCAACTACCGCGGCTCCTCGAACCGATGGGACCGCGAGCACGTTTTCTCGGCCTTCTTTGGCAACCTGGACCAGTTCAGGGGAACGTTCGGCGCGATGCTGAACGGCGAGTGCAAGAAGGACTGGTTCAACGCCAAGGCCCGCGGCTACAAGAGCTGCCTCGCCTCCGCGCTCGATGCCCCCAACATCCCGGCTGAGGTCTACACGAACCTCCTCAAGAACGTCCACAAAAACCTGCCGACGCTCTACCGCTACCTGAAACTCAGGCAGAGAATGATGAACCTGCCCGACCTGCGCTACAGCGACCTTTACGCCTCGGTGGTCAAGGAGGTGGACGCCACCTACACCCCCGAGCAGGCGATGGACCTCGTGCTCAAGGCGCTCGCGCCGCTGGGCGAAGACTATGTGTCCACCCTTAAGGCCGGCTACGCCGACAGGTGGGTTGACCTCTACCCCTACGACGGAAAGCACAGCGGCGCCTACAGCAACAGCGCCGCGTACGGCGTCCACCCATTCATGCTGCTCAATTTCAACGGAACCTACGAGGACGTCTCGACGCTTGCTCACGAGTCTGGCCACTCGATGCACAGCTACTACTCCAACAAGACGCAGCCGTTTGCAACTTGCGACTACACTACCTTTGTCGCCGAAGTGGCCAGCACGTTCAACGAGAACCTCCTCAACCACTACATGCTCGAACACACCAACGACGACGCGATGAAGCTCTTCCTCTTAGGCAGCTACGTTGACAACATCCGGCAGACGCTCTTCCGCCAGGCGCAGTTCGCCGAGTTCGAGCTGAAGATCCACGAGATGACAGAAAAGGGGGAACCGCTGACAGGCGACAAACTGAACGAGGTCTACAAGGGAATCCTCGACGATTACTACGGCGTGAAGCAAGGCGTCACGGTCATAGACCCGGTCTGCGACAGCGAGTGGGCCTACATCCCCCATTTCTACTACAACTTCTACGTCTTCACCTACGCCACCTCGATCACCGCTTCCACGGCGCTCTCGCAGATGGTCATCGAGGGCAAGCCCGGCGCCGTCGAGCACTACCGCAAGTTCCTCACCCTCGGCGACTCGATGCCTCCTATCGACGAGCTGAAGGTGGCCGGCGTGGATATGACGACCGACGCCCCGTTCGACGCGACGATGAAGGCGATGAACGGCGCCATGGACCAGATGGAAGCTATTCTCGACAAGATGCAGAAGAAGTAAGCGCTCAAAGGGGCGGGCACCCAGCCCGCCCCGCCCCTCCTCTAGCCGCGCGGAGGCAAAAAGGGCAGCGCCCAAGATTCCCGGTTTTCTCCTTTGACTCGCCAAGAGCCCTCTCCTATAATCGCTTCCGGGAGGCCCGCCATGAGAGTGCCCGCGTTTTTTCTTCTTTCGTTCCTTTTCGGCGCCGCCGCTTTTGCGCAAGCCCCCGCGCCAAGGGCGTTCACGTTCTCGATAGTTGCGAGAGATCCGGCAACGGGGGAGATGGGCGTAGCCGTCCAGTCGCACTGGTTCTCCGTCGGCTCCGCGGTCCCGTGGGCGGAAGCGGGCGTGGGAGCTGTGGCGACGCAGTCCTTCGTCGACTCCTCCTACGGCCCGCTGGGGCTCGATCTGATGCGCGCCGGAAAGAGCGCCCCCGACACCCTGAAGGCGCTGCTTGCTGGGGACGAGGGGCGCGAGGTGCGCCAGGTGGCGATGGTGGACGCTTCAGGCCGCGTCGCGGCGCACACCGGGTCGAAGTGCATCCCGGCGGCGGGCCACGAGGTGGGCGACCAATTCTCCGTCGAAGCGAACCTAATGGAGAACGACAAGGTCTGGCCCGCGATGGCCAAGGCCTACCGTGAATCCAAGGGAGATTTGGCCGATAGGATGCTCGCCGCGCTGGACGCGGCGCAGGCCGCCGGCGGGGACATCCGGGGCATGCAGTCGGCCGCGATCCTCGTCGTGAAGGGAAAGTCCACGGGCAGGCCTTGGGCGGACACCCTCTTCAACCTGCGCGTCGAGGACAACCCCGCCCCCCTGAAGGAGCTTCGCAGGCTGGTGACGCTCCAGCGCGCCTACAACCACGCTTCGGCCGGCGACGACTTCACGGCGGCGGGCAAGCTGGACGAGGCGCTGAAGGAGTACGCCGAAGCGGCCCGGCTCGCGCCGGAAGTGCAGGAGCTTCCCTACTGGGAGGCGGTGGCTCTCGCCTCGAACGGCCACCTTGAAGAATCGCTTCCCATTTTCAAGGCCGTCTTCGCGAAGGAGCCCCGATGGGCGGAACTCACCCCGCGCCTTCCCGGCGTGGGCCTTCTCCCTAAAGACCCGGAGCTGCTGAAGAAAATCATGGCCCAGGCCTCCGGCAAGTAGGCCTTGGCGCTCATTGAAAGCGGGAGCCCCGCCCAGCGTACGAACTGGCAGGAGTTGTTATGCTGGCTTGGTTTGGTGTATTGGCGGGGACCTCGAAAATAGGAAGTGGCGCGCCGCCGCCCGAATCCTCGCCGCGCGATGACCGTGCAATGGCGAATCGCCCGTGGACGTCGAGAGTGGCGGTCCCGATTTTCTGTCTTGCCATCATGTTGGCCTGCGGCTCTCCCTTGGCGCCGGTGAAGGCGCCAAAGCCGAGCGAAGGCCTGCGAGAAGCCCTGGCACCGCTGAACAAACCCATGCCGCCAACCGCTCCCGGGGATTGGCTTGCCGCCAACCACGAGCATGGGCAGACCTTCGAGGAGTACCGCGCCTCCTCCCCTGAAAGGGCGCTCTCCCCGAGGCGCGTCCTCTACGTAGTCCAGTTGGGGCCGATGTCCGAAGGGCAGGGGGAGGCCTTCTCGGCCGTGGCGGATTTCCTGGGGATATTCTACGATCTGCCGGTCAAGCACCTCGATCCGATACCGGAGAGCGCCGTGCCTGCCGACGCGGTTCATGAATCCAGGCGGGGGTCGAGACAGTTCCAGACGGGGCCCCTCCTCGAAGACCTTCTTCCCCAGCGCGTGCCCTCCAACGCGGCGGCGCTTCTGGCATTCACCGCGACCGACCTCTGGCCAGGCCCAGGGTGGAACTACGTCTTCGGCCAGGCGACGTGGCGCCAGCGCGTAGGCGTCTTCTCCTTCTGTCGCCTCTTTCAGGGGCCGTTCGGAAAGGAGCGCGGCCTGCGGCGGGCGCTGGCGATCAGCGCGCACGAAGTGGGTCACCTCTTCGGAATGCGCCACTGTACCAAGTGGCTCTGCCTCATGAACGGCTGCAATAGTCTCTCGGAACTCGACCGGCATCCGCTCTGGCTCTGCCCCGAGTGCCTGATGAAGCTCACGCTGGCAACGGGCGCGGACAAGGAGAGCCACTGCCGCCGCCTCGAGGCTTTCTGCAAGGAGCGCGGCCTCTCTGAGGAGGCCCGGTTCTACGGCCGCGAAGCGGAGGTCATCGCCGCGTGGGAGCATTCCAGGTGATCGCGCCGCCCGTCTTCGCGGGCGCGGCCGCCGTCGAGGCCGCCAACTAAAGCATCGGGCTGAGAAGGTTCATCGTCGCCTCGGCAAGCCTTCTAAGGGCGCTCGTCCTCTCCAGACCCTTGGCGGTCACCGGCTCGCTGTGGAGGAGTTCCTCCTCGAATATCCCCGCCAGCTCGGCGTTCAACTCTACGCTATGGATGAAGCAACTCACCTCGAAGTTGAGCTTGAAGCTGCGGGTGTCGAGGTTCGCGCTCCCTAGCGCCGAAAGGTCGTCGTCGAAGAGCCACGCCTTGGCGTGGAGGATCGCCGGCAGGTACTCGAAAATGCGCACGCCGGCGGCCAAGAGGTCGGGGTAGTAGGAGCGGGCCGCCAGGCGGGAGATGGGGACGTCGGAGCGGCGCGGCACCAGAAGGCGGACGTCCACGCCACGAAAGACCGCCGTGCGCATGGCCGCCTGAATCGCCGTGTCGGGAATGAGATAGGGGGTCGTGATCCAGATTCTCTTCCTGGCGTTCGTGATCGCCGCGAAGAAGGCGTCGTGCGTCGTGTTGTGAGGCGTGTCCGGTCCCCCGGGGACGATCACGCACGAGGCGCCGCCGCTTTCCCGGCCCGCATCCCTGGGAAGGTAGAGCGGCTCGGCCAGGCTCTCGCGCGTGGCGAAAAACCAGTCCTCGCCGAAGACCTCCTGGAGATTGGCCACCACCGGCCCCTGGAGGCGAAGGCCCATGTCCCTCCAGCCGCGAAGGTAGGCGTCGCCGATGTTGAGCCCGCCGATGTAGGCCGCGCGGCCGTCGGCGACCACGATCTTTCGGTGGTTTCTGAAATTGAGGGAGAGCGACCTCCGGAAGAACCTGGCGGGCATGAAGTAGGCCACCTTGCCCCCAGCCTCAACGAGCGGCCGCATGAAAGAGGAGCGCATGGAGAAGCTCCCCATCGCGTCCAGAAGCACGCGCACGGCCACGCCCGAAGCGGCCTTCTCGACGAGCAGGTCGCGAAAGCGGCGACCGGTCTCGTCGGGCGCCCAGGCGTAAAAGAGAAGGTGGACGTGGTGCCGGGCCTCTCGGAGCATCGTCTCGATGGCCGCGTAGGCGCGCTCGCCGTCCAGCAGAAGTTCCACGCGATTTCCCGGCGCGGGGGGAAAGATGCCGGGCGCGTCGGCCGCGGGGACGCGCATGCGGCCGAAATAATGAAAGGGCGAGGACTCCCCCGGAAGCTGGGAGAGCGCCTCGGGGCGCAGGGAGGCGAACCCCTTGGCGATTTCCCAGCGGGAAGTGGCGCGCCTCCGCCGCTTTCGCTCCAGGTGCGAGCGGCCGAAGAGCCACCAGGCGATGACTCCGACAAAGGGAAGCGCGACTAGGGCGAGGACCCAGGAGAGGGCCGCGAGCGGCTGGCCCCTTCTCTGCATCAATATCGAGGGGAGCGTCAGGATGGCCAGGACCTCGGCCCCGGCGGTGATGGCCGTCCAGCCGGCGATGTCCCACGCCAGCCCCGAGAGCCAGATGATCAGCGCGTGCACGTTTTCTCTCCTTCCGCTACGACACTGGCCTAACAGAAGAGGGTAAGACCCGTCGAAAAGAGCGGGTGTCCTCTGAAGAACCACGTTCCCAGCCGCCGCTCGCGCCCGGCCTTTTCAACCTTTCCGCGCCCGGGCCATCGTCCAGAGCACCCAGGCCATTCCGGCCAGGGAAGCGGCCATCAGGACGAAGGCGATGACGCGGACCAGGGCGGCGAGCGCCGTATCGAAGTTCAAGAGCCCCAGCGTGCCGAGCATGTAGTTCCAGTCGTGGTCGGCTTCGCCGCCGCCAACCGAGACGAGGGGAAGCTCCATGGCCCTGGCGTCGCCGATGTATGCCGCGACTCCGTACAGGTTATCGCTCAGCCACGCCCCGCAGAAGGGCACGGCGAAGTAGTCGGGCTGGCGCAAAAAGAGCCACGCCGCCACGACGGGCGCCGCGCACTGAAAGAGCGTCCCTCCCGCCGCCATGATGAACTTCGGCATGAAAGAAAGAACGAGATGGCCCGCTTCGTGGATGCCGAGGTTGATTCCGCCGAAAAGGCTCGTGTACAGGGGATCGGCCAAATGGCGCACGGCGATGTAGAGGCACCAAGCGAGAACCGGCGCGCGCCACCACCAGACGCGGTCACTGGACCATTCGCGCACTTCGCCCCGCAGGGCGGAGCCGAACCGGCGCAACCTCTCCACGATGGCCTCCGCCCTCAAGCCATCTCAATCGCGGCGGCCATCGAGACTCCGCCGCCGCCGCAGAGGGTCGCGAGGCCGAGGCTTTTGCCGCGCGCCTTCATCGCGTGAATCAGCGTGACCATGATGCGGCAGCCTGTAG
>JBBINO010000107.1:1981-7155 GCA_037443845.1 Acidobacteriota bacterium | reverse complement strand
AGCCCTCGCCGGCCATTCCGCAGGAATGGCGGTTCCGGCGCCGTTGGGCGAGATGCTAGGAACGCGAGCCAGGCCGCACCGGAGGCGTATCTTTATACGTTGAGGATGCGAGCCGGCGAGCAGTGACGACGCAGATCGTCCGACGCCGTCCGGCGGGCGTAAGCTTACTTGGCCGCCGGTTTTGACGCTCCGAGGACCGAGACCGGCCCGCCGCCGAAAAAGTAGGATCCCGGGAAGGCGATCCCGAGCACTCCGTCCGTCCAGCCTTTTCCGGCCTTTAAGAAGGGAACCGCGGCGTAAGCCACCTGCTCAACGTGGTAACTCGCCTCGACGCCCGTCACATCCGCGAGCCTGTCGAGGTAGGCCAAATAGCAGAGGCCGGCCATGCCCGGCAGACATCCCGGATCAAGGACGCCGGCAAGAATCTCGCCGCTCGCATCTTTGTCCACCGCGAGCGATTCGGGCGCGAGCGCGTAACGCACCGTGAGGTTTTCGTAGTTGGCCGCTTTTGGAGTCCAGAACGCGGGGAAGTACAACGGCCCGAGCGGCCGCGCGTTCTGGTAAATCCTTTCCTTCTTCTCGTCGTCACATTTCAGGGCCACGGCTCCCTTGACGACCCAGAACGGCGCGTAGATCAAATCCGATGAGGGCTTTTTCACCAGGGCTTCGATGAAAAATAGGTGGTATCCCTTGTGCGGCTCTCCCATGAAGGTGGCGATTTTGCAGTTGAGGCAGACGCCCACGCGCGATGAACCGGGCGCCTGTAGATCGCCGCCGCAGCGGGGACAGACCAAGGGAATCACGAGCGTCGCCGTTTCGTCAGTCACGCCGGTTGCCTCCAAGAACGGCCTTGACCACCTCGACGCAGAAGGAGGTCAATGGCGCGAGCGGGCTTGCGATGTCCGTGGCGGCGCTTTCCAGCCTCGGCCCTTCAGGAGCGACGGCCACCCGGTAGGGCTTGCGGATGAGTCCCCAGGCGGCGCTCAAGACCGTCGTGACCGCCGCCGTCGCTCCTATGAGCAGCAGGCCGATGAAAAGAAGAAGGTGCGGCGCGGCGCCAGCCTTTCCGATGGCCGAGAAGGGCAGAAAGCCCAGCGCCTTGACGAACAGGCCCGCAAGATAGCCGGTCACTCCGACCAACGGAATGCCGAGGATGAGGCCCCAGTCCCTCCTGAAAGGCAGATAACCCGAAAGCGGCCTTCCCTCAAGCTCATCGGCCACGATGCTGTAAAGCTCTCGCCCGTACTTGAAAGTGAAGGTCACGATGGGAACGTATATCAGAAACACGTGCTGGTCGAGGACTTTCAATTCTCCTGCGTGTTCGAAGCTCTCGACCCCCTTTTGAATCACGTGGGAGAGCGGGATGTCGGGCGTTATGACTTCGCCTTCCTTCCCGATCTCCTGAGGAGCCGCCGCCGTTGCCCTATCTATTCTGGCCATGATCATTTCTCTAAGCTCGTCGTCGCGCACGTCCAAACCCCTCAGCGCCGACGCGGCGTAGAGATAGACGAAATCACCAAGCACCACGCGGGAATCTTCCTCGAAAACGGTTTCGGTCACGCTGGAACCGATGCTTCGCACCGGGAGGTTATAACCAGCCTCCACCCTATCCACCAGGGAACGGCTCTTGGTCACCACCCTCTCTTTGCCCGTCATCAGCACCCCGCCCCTCTTGCCGGCAAGAAGGTAAAAGGGCACGTAGCTCCTCTTGGCTCGCACCAAGAGCGCCCTTCTCCTCGCATCGCCAGGCAGGTAGGGGTGGCGCAGGAGCTTTCGCGCTTTTTCGCGGATGACATCCTCCGAGACTTCCGGCTCGATTACCAGGGAGGGGAGAAAATCATCGGCGGAGTAATAGAGGGGGCGGCTGCAAAAAGGACATACGACCTTTCGCGCGCCCAGGGGCGGCGGGACGGTGCCTCCGCACAAAGGGCACTGAAGGGCTCGTGGAGCGCTCATGAATCGCTCCTCTGAGTGATCTTTCTCTTCAAGAGCGGGAAAGCCGCGCCGCACGTCGCCGCCGCCGCGAGAAAGCTCAGACCCGCGCCTGGAATAACCATTGCTTCGGCGGCCACGACCGCGAAGAGCGCCAATAGCGCCTTCATCGAGCCGTTGCTTATGGCCGCGGTATTGGCGGGAGGAGCGCCGGAGATGAAGGCTGCGCCGGAAACGGCGTCAACGTAGGCTTCGTATGGCTTTTGCGCGGGGCCGAAGGAGAGGCGAAAGAGGGGCGATTCGTAAAGTGCCATCCCGGTGCCACGGCTCTCGTCCTTCTCCCAACGGGCCGCCGCGTTCTCGGAGCAGGCCACTCTGGAGAAGCCCGCCGGGGGCTCGTTCGGAGAGACCTCGGCCGGCGCGGAGGGCAACTCGAAGTCCACCAAGGCATCGGGAAGCGGGGCGAAAGCCGCCTCCGCCCGGACTCCTTCGCCCCCGCGCTTTCCCCAGAACGGCAGGAGCACCCCATCCGCCGCCAGAATCTCTTGTGGCGGGATTTCCCTTTTTTCAAGCTCCTCCAATAGCCGCCGCTTGGCTTGGGCTTCGGTCAAAACCGGAGGCAGCAGGAACCTGAGGAAGGTGTGCGCCCTGTCGAGGTAGAGTGTCGAGTCGCAGAAAGGACAGCGCAAGAGGGCGTCGTCCCTCTGCAGGGGAATTTTCGCTCCGCAGTTGGCGCAACGGACCTCCATCCGCGCCTCCTTGATCAGCCTTCTCTCTCTTTGAGCGCAAAGGCCAGCTTCTGAGGCAAGCTCCCGTAGGCGCCCGAGGAGAAGAACGCCACGAGCGCGCCAGGCCTCGCCTCGTCGAGCGCCCGCGTGAAGCATTCGTCGTAACTCTCCGCCCTCGCCGCCCTCTTGCCCGCCGCTTGAAGCTCCTTGACCACCCTGTCCAGGTCGAGCCGCTCGGCGGGCGGTATCTTCTCGCTCGGCTTGAATGGCCCGAGAATGACCGAATCGGCAAGCGCGAAGGAAGGGGCGAGCCGCTCCTGGTGGAGCGACGTCTGGCAGGTGTAGGAGCGCGGCTCAAAACAGGCGACGATCTTCTCGGACGAGAAACCCTGCCGGAGCGCCTTGAGCGTCTCGGCGATGGCGGTGGGGTGGTGGGCGAAGTCGTCCACGACGAAGAGGGAGCCGTTCCGGTAGACGACCTCCTGCCGCCGCTTGACGCCCGCGAAGCGGGGCAGGGCCTCTTGCAGCTTCCCCACCTTCGCCCCGGCGGTGATACAGGCGGCGAGCGCGGCGATCACGTTTCTCAGGTTGTGCTCGCCCCAGAGCGGGCTTTGGAACTCCCCCGCTTCCAACCCTTTTCGAAGGAGGGTGAAGCGAGTGCCCTCCTGGGACGGGCGCACGCATGCGACGGACCAATCTTCGTTGCCGGCCAGTCCAAACGATTCAACCTTTCGCCCGGCGAATTGGACAAGCCTTGCCACCGGCTCGGATTCATTCCCGGCGATAATCATCCCGCCTTCGCGCACGACGCCGAAGAGGCGGACGAAGGCCTGCTCCAGCTGGCGCTGGTCCTTGAAGTTGTCGAGGTGGTCCATCTCGATGTTGTTCAGGATGAGAAGGGTCGGCGCGTAGTGGAGAAACTTGGGCCCCTTGTCGAAAAAGGCGGTCTCGTACTCGTCGCCCTCGATGATCGCCCAATTTCCCTTCCCGCAGAGGAAGGAGGCGTCGGAGTTCTTGGCGATGCCGCCGACGACCATGACCGGGTCGAGCCCGGCCTCTTTCATGAGGTGGCCGCAGAGCGCCGTGGTGGTCGTCTTGCCGTGGGTGCCGGCGACGACGAGGCTCTCCCTGCCCGCGATGGCGAAGCGGTGGATCGCCTCGGCCATCGAAAGGTAGGGCACCCCCTCTTCGATGCAGGCCAGGGCTTCGGGATTGTCCTTGTGGACGGCGTTGCCTATGACTACCAGGTCAGGCGCCGGGCCAAGATGAGCCGGATCGAACCCTTGCGCGGCTTTGATTCCGTACTTTAGAAGATAGTCGCTCATGGGCGGATAGAGCGCGGTGTCACAGCCTGTGACTTCGTGGCCCTGGGCCTTCAGAAGCCCCGCCAGCGCCCCCATCCCCGTGCCGCCGACCGCCATCATGTGAATCCGCATCCGGCCCCCTTCTGCTGGATATGGTAGCACGGATGGCCGGGCGATTGTTTTGGCGGGCGGGTGAGAAACGCGGAAAAGACAAGCCGGACGGCGGCACGACAAGAAAAACAAGGAGGCCGCGGACGACTATGGGGATTGACTCTTAGTTTACAAGCCGTCCGCGCCTCGTTACTTTGCAAGGCCTCCCACGACAGAGGCCCCTGCCAGTTCTCCTACTTGGCCGGATCGTTTCTCGTTTCTTTCATCGCTTGGATAAGCTCCCGTATTTCCTTGCGGATTTCGAGCGCGTTTCTCGAAGCGGCGTACTGTATTTGGATCAGCATGACGAAGAGAAACGGTGACAAGGCCCACCAGAGGTACCGTATTTGTTCATGAGTGGCCCCGGCGTCATCAATCTTCATCGCGAAGTATATTGATTCGGCCAATAAGAGCGGCGCTACAACCCAGTAAGAGGTTTTCTGCCACTTAAGCTTTCTGATCTCTCTTTCCATGAGTTTCTCGACCTCCCTTCTGTATCTTTCCGATTGCAGCGCCTGAAGCGGCGCCTCCACGACGAGCCTGTCCCCGAACCGTGATAGTTCTTTCTTCATGGGGAGCCTCCGGGGCTATTCTCCAGTCTCGCGCGAAGCGCCCGCTTCGCGTAGAAGAGCCTCGATTTGACGAGCCCCAGCGCGGCCCCCGTCGCCTGGGCGATCTCCTGGTAAGACATTTCCTCTATAAAGTAGAGGATGAGCGCCTCCCTGTGCGCGGGGGAGAGGCGGGAGAGCTCCTCATGCACCCGCCGGGCGTCGAGAGCGCCCCAGTCGGGCTCGGCCACGCCCGCCGCAGCCTCGTCGATCTCCTCTGCCGCGAAGGATGGCTCGTTCCGGTCCTTCCGAAAGCGGCTCACGGCCTTGTTGTGGGCGATGCGGTAGATCCAGGGCCTGAAGCTTTCGGGCTCGTCGAGATGCCGAATCTGCTTGAAGACGGCCGCCCAGACCTCTTGCAGAACGTCGAGGGCCGAGTCGTCATCATCAACGAATTTCCTGACGTAGTAGAACAAACGGCCTTCCATCACTTTCACCATCTCGCCAAAGGC
>JBBINO010000107.1:0-1881 GCA_037443845.1 Acidobacteriota bacterium | reverse complement strand
GAGAAATTGAAGAGCCATGAACTTTTCAGTCTCCTTAGCCCCAAAGAGGTTGAGAAGATCAGCGCCACCTCCGGCGTGATGAAGCTCAAGGAGGGAGAGCGGGTCTACGGGGACGGCTTTCCCGCCACCCACCTCTTCGTCCTTCTGAAGGGAAGGGTCGAGCTTCAGCGGCCGACCAAGGGCGGCGTCAGCCTTCTCGTTGACGACCTGGCGGAGGGGAGCGTCTTCGGCGCCTCCTCGCTGACCGGCATGGAGAGGCACATCCTGGACGCCGTCTGCGTCGCCGACTCCGAGGTGCTCAAGATCGAGGCCAAGGCGCTGAGGCACGTCCTGGACGACAACGCCGCCGTGGGCTACGCCATCCAGAAGCGCGTTTCGGGCATCTTCTTCAAGAGGTACCTTGAAGCGATGGAGAAGCTCCAGGCGATGGTCCAGGCCTCGGCGGCGCAGCGGAGCTGACGCGCGAAAGCCCATTCACCGCAAAGTAACACAGGGCATGGAGGGAAGAAGATTTGATGCCTTTAGTCACGGCTTTTCGCCGCAAACCTTGTTGCCTTTGTCAAAGACTATGCGCCACCTGCCTGGCTCCTCCTGCCGCCAGATTGAGGTGAAGGTGGCGATCAATTGGCCCTTGGCATTGCGCACCGGACCGGTACTCAACGCCAGCGTCCCCGATTCCAGGACCACGACCTGTCCAGGCTCCCAAGAGAACGGAGGCTCCGCCCCTTCGTAATACTGTTTCCACCATACGGCCACCTGCTGCTTGCCCTTTAGGGGCTTATCACCATTGAGGAAGACGGCCTCTTCGGAGACGAAAGAGACGAACCCCTCGTAATCGCGAGTCGCCATCGTCCGCGCGAAGGCGCGCTCCGTGTCGGTGACCTGCTTTATCAGCGCCTCACCACTTGGCCGCTGCTTGGACGCCGAGCACCCGGCGAGAGATAAGGCTATCAGGAAAGCCGCGAGCCATACAAGACGCATTTCCTCTCCTTTACCCGGACAATCCCCGCAATCGGCGATGCTCCCCAAAAACTTGGATCGCCGTCCAGCCGACAAGCGGCCTCACGAGCCACGCCCGGGCTCATTGCGGATCAACGCAAAGGCGGCCATCGTAGTGCTCGGTGATGACCGCGCCGCTCGTCGTGCTCTTGCCGTCAATCATAGAAGGCGGGTCACCGAGAGGAACCGCTGTTGCACTCCACGCTAAGGTACATTTTAGCGAAATGCTCGAGCCTTCAGCGACTACAAGTCTTTCGGCCTTTGCGGAGCGAAAGCCCTGCACGTCTATGATTAACGAGTACTCGCCCGGCGCAAGCCCAGCTATGGCGAAGTTGCCATCAATGTCGGTGGCTCCTCCTGCTACGAGCTTTTTCTCCCTATCGTAGACTCCAATCGTTGCCCCTACGACAGGGCCCCCTTGCTGATCCACGACTCTTCCCGAAATCGGTTTTGCGCCGCTCGCACCAGGCCCAATTGCAATGGTCGACCGCACTTTCGGATATTCCACCGCGCAACCGGCCAGCAATCCCGCTGCGGCCAAAATCAACGCGGCGCCTGACATTGCGATGAGCTTGCGGTTTCTTCCTCCCGCCACGCCTATCCCCGCCTCGTCAATTCACCTTTCACCGTTCACCTTTCACACTTCACCGTTCAGAATTCCTACCCCAAACACTCCAGTTCGCCCTGGCGCTTGCCGGTGACGTGGGCGGCGCCGTCTTTTATCAGGACGTTGATCTCGGAGCGGAAGCCGAAGCGCCCCTTGAGGTAGATGCCCGGCTCTATCGAAAAGACTGTCCTATCGAGAAGCTTTCTGGTGTCGTGGGTCTCGTAATCGTCCATGTTGGCGCCGTTGGCGTGGTCCTCGGCGTGGATCGAGTGGCC
>JBBINO010000106.1:0-7167 GCA_037443845.1 Acidobacteriota bacterium | reverse complement strand
AGGCTCATCGTCACGCCCGACGTAACCGCGCCGCTGACGGTCCCGGAGATACTGTAAGTTGTGCCGGTGCCCGGAGTCGCCGAAACCACGCTGGCGAGCTTGCCGAGGCATGAACCTCCGCTCGTCGTAACGGTTCCGCTGTATCCCACAACTGAGTAATAGTAGGTCACGCCCGGTGCGACCACGCTGTCGGTGTAGCTGGTTCCGGTCGTCGTTGCCATAATGGTCATGCTGTTGCTGGCGCTGATTTCATTGCGAAGAACGGCATAGCTGGTAGCGCCCGAGACGGACGTCCAGGATAGCCCTATGCTGCCAGATCCGGGGGTAGCGGTCAGCGTCGGAGCCGTCTGGCTAATAGTGCAAGTGGCCGAATCCACGATGCTGCTGTAGGTGGAGCAGGCAACCCCGTGCAGATTCAGCGCCTTGTAGATTTCGGCGCCGTGCGGCGTACCGTCGCTCAAATTGCCGTTGTCATCGTCAACGGCCAAGTAGCACATGAACCAGTTGCTCGTTCCGCAACCGTTTGCAGACGATGGCGAAGAGCATGTATAGGCATCGCCAGCCGTCGGACGCGACAGGTAAAAGAGCCGGTCCATAATGAACCAGGCCGTGTTCGCGTCCATGCCGCTCTTCGACATTAAGCCGTACGTGCTGTTGGCCGCCAAGGTCCAGTTTGCTTCGGAGAATATGTAAGACTCGCAGTGCCCTTCGTAACCGCAAGGGCCTGGATAGCTGGAGCTGGTCGAGCAATGATAGCCGGTGCTGCCCGAGAGCTGAGAAGGCTTTGCCGGCGTCTGGCTGGAGTGCTTCGTGTAATCCGCGTCCCTAATGCCGGTGCAGGCCGTGCAGGCGTTACCGTAACCGGAGCACTGCTGGCCGGGAATGAAGTTGACGCCGATGCAGGACTGGTGGGTCATTAAAACGGCGTTTGTGTCGGCGTACATTTCGGACGAACCGACGGTGGAGGAGGGGCTGCCGTCATTGCTATCGAGGCCGTGCCCAACCTCGTGCAAGAAGACTGTCGGAAGCTCGCCTGTGTTGGAGCAACCGCCGCCCGACTTGAAGAAGTTAACTCCCGTACCGTCCCAATAGGCGTTACATGTCTGGCTCAGGTTGACCTTGTCGGTGAGCTGGCCAGTCAGCCAAGTATTAGAGGGCAACCAAGCCTGAGCTTTTTCTTTCCACAAGGTAAGGTGGTAATAAGTTGTCCGCGCGGCATGGGTATTCCCCGCTCCTCCTACACCTGGAGTCGTGCAGTCGGTACCGCTCGACGTGCCGAAGCTAAGATCGGCGGGCGCCGTCCCGCTCAAAGAGACGGAGCCGCACGAATCTGTGACCTTAACATACTTGCCTGCCATCGTGCAGGTAACAGTGCCGCTGGTCTGAGAATAGACGCCCGCCGCGTTGGCATAGGAGCCGCTGGCGACGTTAGCATACGGGAAAGGAACCACTTTTTCGGTGTCGAGGTTCGACGTCACGTAGATGCCACCCTTGACAGAGCCATATTCGTTGGCGTCCCTGAACGCAAGGACTTCCCCGGTGTGAGCGTCTATCTTGGCTTCCCAAGTTCCCATGACGCCGGGGCGCCTGAAAGCGACGGTATAAGCCAGGTGGAAATCAACTCCCTGGCCGACGGGGCCGTTGTAAACGCCGACGTCGCCCTGGGGCGCCATGGGCAGGATGGTCAAGCTGCCGCGATTCACCAACTCATCGTCACCCCTAAGGCCGCCGATGTAACCGTCGAGAATCTGCTGAGCCGTTTCCTGAGAGATGGAGGGAACTGGATCAACGCTGATTGGGCCAAGGAACTCGCCGCCGAACTGGATGAGGTTGCCGTTATTGACCCTGAAGACAACGTAGGAATTTTCGACCGGGATGCCCTGATACTGCCGGTCGAGGTGGACATACCAGAGGTAGCCGCCGAATTCTCCAGTGCCTTCCTGGTTTACAACGAAATCGCTCGGATCGGAACCGAACAGATCGGGATACCTGCGCATAAAGTCCGCTGCCAGCCTGATGACGGCGCCACGAGAAGCGGCGCCATTTGCGATTGAATCGCCGAGGGAGGTGGCGCGAAGGCTGTTTCCCTTGCCCGGAATCCAGGGAATGCCCTGGCCGGAAACAAGGGCGGCACGCCCGGCTCGAACGTCAACAGCCATGTGCCAGCCGTCGCCGTTTTCGCCAAGGAACCTGTCCCACTCGCTTGACAAGGCCACCAGAGCGGCATCCTGCCTCGCCCTGACCGAAGCGGCCCTCATTTCGGTGACGCGCTGTATGTTCTGCCCGACCCAGAGCCTCGGGTTCGAGGTCTGCAGGTCGGCGAGACCTCCCTGGCTCTTCTTGACGACCTGTGCGGGAGTCAAAAGACTGAACACCAGCACCGCCGCGAGCGCGAACACCAGCCACTTGCCCACTCCACCAGCTTTCGACATCTCTTACCTCCTTTTGGCAGCTTGATTTTAGCTTGGCTCCCCACCTGGAGCCGTCCAATGTAGTGCAATAATTGCGCCAAGCAATTCTAAATTGATAACAATGTTATTTATCAGCATGTTACGCGACCTCGCGATTCAGGCCAAAAAGGAACCCAGTTCACACTATTCCCTTTCGGACTTGTGGCGCAGTCTATTTGTTTGATTATATTGGCCTTAACTGGCGTGAACATCATTCACAGACTGCGCGGATACTTGATTCACGCCTGCCTCTCCATTGAAAAGTGGGATGCCGGTGCCCTGGCACAAAAAAAGGGGCCACCTTACGGCGGCCCCCTAAGATCCTTGTTTTAGGTAATGGTTAGAACTTGTAGTTGAACTGCACGCCGGCGAGCACGCTCGTCCCTTTATAGACGCCGTCGTTAAGAGCCTGGTAGCTGTTCAGGTATAACGAGGCTATAGGACCCGGGAGCGTCGGTAGCCCGGTTGCGTTTGAGTAGGTGCTGGCCGATGGAGAAGCTTCCTGGAACTTGAGGTACATCACGTACCAATCCAAGCTCCAATGATCACGGTTATACCCCATTCCGAACTGAACCGACCACCGGTCGGAATCAGGCAAGAAGGGGCTTCTGGTGGTGTTCGGCACCGGTGCCTGATCATAGAGGGCGCCCCAGCGCAACTCGAAGCGGTCATTGAGCTTGTAGGCAAATCCCAAGCGGGCGGCCCAAGTGTCGTTCCAGTCAAAAATGAAAGCCTCCTGGGCCGGCACTACCGCTTCGCCGCTGGCGGAGCCAAGGAAAGGATTCACGGGGAGGTTGGTCGGGTTGCTGAACTGGGCGTTGCTCCTGCTCCAGGCGTTGCTCCACTGCGTCCACTGCAAGTCGAGCTCAACCGTCAGCGGGTTACCGTTCCAAGCCACGCCTACAGTGGCCATCGCGGGCACGGTCGCGAGCGTCATCTTGACGTTCTGGCCGGGGAAGAAGGTTGTCCAGTCGGTAGGCAGGCCCAGCGGGTTGGGTCCGCCGGTCGCCAAACGGCTCGAGTCGGTATAAAACCAAGTGTGGCCGGTATAGTCAAACGTCGCTTTGCTTCTATAGGTCAAGCCGAAAGACCAGGGGTCATTCTTGATTAACCACCCGATATCGAAACCAAGAGCCTTGTCCCGCATGTCGGTGGCGACGAAAGCTTCGGAGGACGAGTAAGCAGGCACTCCAGGGAAGAAAAAGTTGCCCCTCACGACGCCATTGTAGAGGGTCGAAAGCGCCGTCGTGTCCTGGTTCCTGGTCAGGATTATCTGCGAATCGTAGTAGTCCAGGCCGAAGCTCAAGGCGCTGTGCTCGCCGACCTTGAAGGCAACGACGGGATGGTAGTCAATCGTCGTGATCTGGGATTTGCGGCTGAACCAGCGGCCGGGAAAATGTTCGTTCCAATCGGTCGCCAGGTCGTAAGGAGCGGTCACGCTGAAGCCGAAAGAGACGTTGTCCTTTATCGCCCAAGTGAAAAAGGCACTGGGGACGAACATGTTCTGCTTGTTGTCCTTCCAGTTGCCGAGCGTCGGGCTCTCGTATTTGACGTCCGCGTTGATATAAGTGAGGTTGAAAGAGAGGTTCATGCCTTTGAGAAAAGCGATGCCAGCCGGGTTATAGGCAAGGGCGGTGGGATCGTCGGAGCGGGCGACCCAAGCGCCGGCCTGGGCCGATGCCTTGGAGCCCTGCTCGTAAACCAGAACGCCCGACGCAAATGCGCCGAATGACAACATCATTAGCACCGTTCCTAACAAAACCGACCAAATCAGACTTCTCTTCATGGGGGCCTCCTTCCCAAAACGCTAAAATTATGGGACATCAAGATGGCCTTGTCAAGAGCGGATATGCGCGCGGCGGCATGGAGATTGGCAGGCGGTGCTCGTCTTCGTTCGCTCGCCTTCGTTCCCTTGATTTCGGCAAGACGGCATGGTAGCGTGTGCCTCGTTTGCCGCGTTGGGATTAGCGGCTTGTGGAGTTCTCGCTTGAAGGTCGCCATCCTGCAACTCGGCTGTCCCAAAAACGTTGTTGACGGCGAGTGGATGCTCGGACAACTCCGCAAGGCCGGCCACGAACTTTCGCCGGACCTTGACGCGGAAGCGGTGATCGTCAACACCTGCGGATTCATTGATTCGGCGAAAGAGGAATCGGTGAACGCCATCCTGGAGGTGGCCGAGCTGAAAAAGTCAGGCCGCGTCCGGCGGCTGATCGTCGCCGGTTGTCTGGTGCAGCGGTACAAGGACGAATTGTCAAGAACAATTCCAGAGATAGACGGCTTCGTGCCCCTCGGCGCCATATCGCGCGTAGTCACGCTCCTTGAAGCCCCGAGCAGGGAGGTCAAGGTCACCAACAGCGTTGACCTTTACGACGGCTTGGCTCCCAGGGTGTTATCCACTCCTCCCCACCTGGCTTACGTCAAGATCGCCGAAGGCTGCGACAACCCGTGCGCCTTCTGCCCTATCCCCTCTTTCCGGGGGCGCCTCCATTCAAGACCCATACCATCGGTCATCTCCGAGATGAAAGCGATGGCTGAAAGTGGAATCAAGGAGGCCGTGTTAATCGCCCAGGACACGACCGCTTTCGGGCGCGACCTGGGGCTCAAAGATGGCCTCGCGAAACTTCTTGAGCGCGTGGAGGACAATCCTTCTCCTCCGTGGGTGAGAGTCCTCTATACCTACCCCAACCACCTGACGCCGGCGCTTCTTCGCGTCATGGGAAGGGCGCGCAAGGTTCTTCCTTACCTGGACCTTCCCCTTCAGCACGCTCACCCCGAGATACTTTCGGCCATGGGCCGCGGGGGCGGCGGCGCCATTTTCCTAAAACAGATCGAGAAGGCGCGCGAAGCGATACCCGGACTTGCCGTAAGGACGGCCTTCATCACCGGGTTTCCCGGCGAGAAGCGAGAACACTTCAAGGCGCTTCTTCAGTTCGTGAAGGAGGCGCGCTTCGACCACCTGGGAGTCTTCACCTACTCCCGTGAGGAAGGAACGAAGGCTTACGGCCTCGGCGACACGGTTGACAAGAGGACGAAAATCCGGCGCCGGGAGGCCGTCATGGCTTTACAGCGAGATATTTCCTGGGATAATAACAGGCGGCGGGCCGGACGCACGCTGGAGGTGCTGGTCGAGGGCGCTTGCGACGAAACCGAGCACCTTCTACAGGGCCGAGCGGCTCATCAGGCGCCGGAAATAGACGGACGCGTCCTGATAAACGACGGGTTCGCGCCGCCAGGCTCCTTTGCGAAAGTGCGGGTGAGGGAAGCTCACCCTTACGATCTGGTTGGAGAGATAATTGGCTGACGAGCAGAAAGGCCCGCGATGGGCCGTGATGACCGCTTCTGTTTTGGGCCTCGGCTTCACGCCGAGAATGCCCGGAACGGTCGGCGCCGCCGTCGGTTTCTTTCTCTACATGCCGGCCTTTTTCATCGCGACCCCGTATTGCTACGCCCTTCCATGGGCCGTATTTGTCCTCTCCATCGCCGCCTCCGCGGCCAGCATCCCCAAAGTACTAGCGGCGACGGGACTCAAAGACCCGCAGTGGGTCGTCATTGACGAGGTCGCGGGCGTCACGGCGGCCTTCGCTCTCAACCCGCCGGTTTTCGCCCGGGCGTTGCTCTGCTTTCTTCTCTTCAGGCTCCTCGACATACTCAAGCCCTTTCCGATTGACAGGATGGAACGGCTGCCAGGCTGGTGGGGCGTAGTAATGGACGACGTTCTGGCCGGCTTGCTGGCAGGACTTATTACCTGCCTCGTGTGGACGCTGCTATGATCATCCTCGGCAGGCTTGACAACATCCCGCACCACTCGCCGCCGGTCATAGCAACGATCGGCAACTTCGACGGCCTTCACCGCGGCCACAAGCGACTCTTGAGAAAAGTCCTTTCGAGGGCCCGCGAAGAGGGCGGCACTTCCGCGCTCGTCACCTTCGAGCCCCACCCGCTGAAAGTGCTCCATCCCCAGGCCGCCCCGGCTTTGATTCTCACGCTTCCCCAGAAAAGGGACATCCTCTCCTACCTCGGCCTTCAGCTTCTGATCGAAATTCCCTTCGACGACCAGTTCGCCCGCATGGAGGCCGAAGAATTCGTCCGCCTTCTAGCCGCAGGGCTCTCTCCCGCCGAGATATACATCGGCGAGGACTTCCGGTTCGGGCGCCAAAGACGAGGGGACATAGAACTTTTGCGAAGCCTTCAAAACGAACTCGGCTTCAAGTCCGAGGCCATCCCAAAGCTCCAAGTGGACGGCAGCGACGTCTCCTCGACGCGCATTCGGGGCCTCTTGACGGCTGGACGGATGGAAGAGGCCGTCAGCCTCCTGGGCCGCCCATACATCATTGAAGGCGTTGTCCGCCACGGCGACGCCAGAGGGGCGACCCTAGGCTTTCCCACCGCGAACCTTTCCATCGAAAACGAGCTTGTCCCAGCCCACGGCGTTTACGTCGCCGCCGTGGACGTCGGCGAGAACCCGCTTCTGCCGGGCGTCGCCAACCTTGGCGTCAGACCCACTTTTGGCAGCAACGATGTCTCCGTCGAAGTCCACCTGCTAAGAGGCGGGAGAGACCTGTACGGAAAGCGGATCCGCTGCTTCTTTTTCCAGTTTCTTAGACCCGAAATGAAATTCCCGTCGGTCGAGGCGCTCAAAGAGGCGATCGCCTCCGACGTTGCGGCCGCCCACTCATTCTTCGCCACCAACAGCCTCCAGAGGCGCATGTTTTATTGA
>JBBINO010000105.1:0-7254 GCA_037443845.1 Acidobacteriota bacterium | reverse complement strand
AGGGGGGGATTCGAACCCCCGGTCCAGGTTTAGGCCCGGACAACTGCTTAGCAGGCAGTCCTGTTCGGCCACTCCAGCACCTCTCCGCGCGGGTGGACCAAGGACATTATACTGTCCCCTGAAGTCCCTGTCAATGCTTGATTTCGTTAGGGTTGCGGCAAAGGCGCCATGGCGGGTTTCGCCCCTCGGGCGCTGGCGGCTGGCGCGGGAATATTGAGAGTGAAACAGCGTTATACAGGGCGAGGATCCCCCCTCCTCATCATCATCCCTCTTAGGGCGGCCGAAAGGCCGCCCGCCTCCTTTTTGGGATATAATCACCTCGAAGGCGCCGGGCGCCTTTTTCCCGGAGGGCTGGCAAAAAATGCAGAACATAGACGAGCGTTGCGTGAGCGCGATACGGCTTCTCGCCGTTGACCAGGTCGAGGCGGCAAAGTCGGGCCACCCTGGAATGCCTTTGGGGGCGGCCCCGATGGCTTACGTTCTCTGGGACAAGTTCCTCCGTTTTGACCCGACGAACCCGAAGTGGCCCGGGCGGGACCGGTTCGTCCTTTCCGCCGGCCACGGTTCGGCGCTTTTGTACGCTCTTTTGCACCTCTATGGCTACGACCTTCCGATGGAGGAGTTGAAGCGCTTTCGCCAGTGGGGATCAAGGACGCCTGGCCACCCCGAATACGGGGATATCCCCGGCGTAGAGGCCACGACGGGGCCGTTGGGCCAGGGCTTCGCAATGGGCGCCGGGATGGCCATGGCGGAGGCGCACCTGGCCGCCAGGTTCAACCGGAAAGGATTTCCCGTCGTTGACAATTTCACCTACGCGATCGTTTCGGACGGCGACCTCATGGAGGGGATTTCCTCCGAAGCAGCCTCATTGGCGGGGCAGCTCAAGCTTTCGAAGCTCGTCTACCTCTACGACGACAACCACATTTCGATAGAGGGCGCCACCGATATCGCGTTCACCGAAGATGTGGCCGCGCGGTTCGCCGCCTATGGCTGGCACGTTCAGAAGGTGGCGGATGGAGAGGACCTAAAGGCCATAGAGAAGGCGGTCGCGGCGGCGAAAGCCGAGAGCTCGAAGCCTTCGCTCATAATGGTTCGTACCCACATCGGCTTCGGCAGCCCGAAACAGGATTCCGCGAAATCTCACGGCGAGCCTCTAGGTCCCGAAGCCATCAAGGCCACGCGCGAGCGGCTCGGCTGGCCCCCGGACAAATCCTTCTACGTTCCGGATGAAGTCCGTGCCCACATGCTTAAAAAGCGCGAGGGGGGAGTTCTCGCGAAGACGGCGTGGGACGACCTCATTTTCCGTTACGCCAATTCCTTCCCGGAAGAGGCGGCCCTTCTGAAGGAGGAGCTTTCCGGTAAGCTGCCCTCCGGCTGGAAAGAGCGCCTGCCCGTTTTCAAGCCGGAAGATGGGCCCATGGCGACCCGCGTGGCCTCGGGCAAGGTCATCAACGCCCTGGCTCCCGTCTTGCCCAGCCTCATCGGCGGCTCGGCCGACCTCGGCCCTTCCAACAACACCGCCATCAAGGACGGCGGGGATTTCTCGGCGCAGAACCGCGCCGGCAGAAACGTCCACTTCGGCGTCCGGGAGCACGCCATGGCCGCCGCCGTCAACGGCATGGCGATCTATGGGGGGACGATTCCATTCGGCGCCACCTTCCTCGTTTTTAGCGATTATTTGAAGCCATCCCTGCGCCTCGCGGCGCTGATGAAGGTCCATTCGATTTTCATCTTTACCCACGACAGCATCGCGGTAGGAGAGGATGGTCCCACGCACCAGCCGGTGGACCAGTTGCCGAGCCTAAGGGCCATTCCGGGCTTTCTGACTTTTCGCCCGGCCGACGCGAACGAGACTGCCGCCGCGTGGCGTTGCGCCCTTGAAGCCGATGGGCCATCGGCGCTAATCCTGACGCGCCAGAACCTGCCCGTGCTGGACGCTTCGGCGATGCCCGTCGCCGAAGGGGTGCGGAAAGGCGGTTATGTTCTGGCCGACGCTAACGGCGCGAAGCCGAAGGCGGTGATCGCCGCCTCCGGCTCGGAGGTGAGCCTCGCGCTGGCCGCGCAGAAGTTGCTGGCTCAAGAAAAGATACCCGTAAGGGTCGTCTCGGTCCCGTGCAGGGAGATTTTCATGGGACAGCCTAAATCTTACAGGGACGAGGTGATTCCTCCGGAGCTTCCCGCCCTGGCCGTCGAGATGGCCGCCCCGATGGGCTGGCGCGACTGTCTGGGCGAGCGCGCGGATGTGATGGGTATCAACAGGTTCGGCGCTTCGGCGCCCGGGCCCGAAGTGGCCGCCAGGCTCGGCTTCACCGCCGAGGCGGTGGCCTTAAGGCTCCGCGCGCTTCTCAAAGAGAGCGCGGACTGACATGCGCCGTCTGGCCTTGGCTCTCGCCGTGTTCCTGCTGGCAGCCTACGTCGCTCTTTTCGGCGGCTTGGCGGCGAAACTGCTGCCCGCGGCGGCGTGGCCCAAAAGCGTAGTCCCTTCGGCGCTTTGGGAATGGCTCTTCACTGCAGGAACGCTGGCGGCGCTTCCCATCTGCGCGCTCATCGCGCTGAAGAAGGCCAAGCCGGCGGGAGCCTTGCTTCTCCTGGCATCGGCCGCCGCATCCGTCGGCCTTTCCATCCACTCCGGGCCGCGCCTTTGGCTCTACTTCACCGGCTTCCTGATCGCCATCCTGCCGCAGTGCGTCATCAGTTATCTTCTGATGAGGGAAGGAAAGGCAAAGCGGGCGGGTGTCGCGAAAAAGGCTGGAACGCGGCGCTAAAAAGCGCCGTCCGGCGGCACGAACTGGACCCCGGGGCCGCTACGCCGTCTTTTTCTTCCGCCAATCCTTCGGCAACAGCCCAAGGGCTTCTGCCATGGCGACGGCGCGCAGGGCGCGCTTGACGACGGGCGGGTCGATCATCTTTGAGCCCAAGGCTACTACGCCAAGCCCCTTTTTCTGGGCCTCTTCAAAGGCGAGGACTATCCTCTTCGCTTTTTCGGTCTCTTCGCTCGACGGCGCGAAGGCCTCGTGGACGACGGGAACCTGGCGGGGATGGATGCAGCCCTTGCCCTCAAAGCCGAGCCCCTTGGCTTCGAGGCAGGCGGCCCTCAGCCCATCCATGTCGTTCACGTCCGAGAAGACCGTGTCTATGGGCGTCACGCCGGCGGCCCTCGCCGCGTTGACGACGACCGAGCGCGCCCAGAAGGACTCCTTCCCTTCGAGCGTCCGCTGTGCCCCGATGTCGGCGGTGTAGTCCTCGAGGCCGATGGTGAGCGCGACGACGTTGGGACAGGCCGAGGCGATGTAGGCCGCCTCGAAACAGCCAAGCGCGCTTTCGATGATCGGCATCAGGAAACAGGGCTGCTTCAATCCGGCCTCCTTCCGCAGTTTCTCGGCGTGTCCGTCAACTGAGCGGACGGCCTCCGCCGTCTCGGTCTTCGGGATGAGGATGACGTGGACGTTCTGCGGGACGATGGCCTCGATGTCTAAAACGCCCCTCTCGCCCTGGTTGATTCTGACCATCCTTTCCGCCTTGCCGAAGTCAACGGCGCGAAGGGCGTTTCGGACCAGAATGCGGGCGGCGTCCTTTTCGGAGGGGGGGACAGAATCCTCCAGGTCGAGGATGACGCCGTCGGGCTCGTGCAAAGCGGCGTTCAGAAAAAACTTCGGCTCGTTGCCGGGCAGGTAGAGGCGCGAGCGGCGGAAGCGGACCCGTTCCGTCCCCGATTTGAATCCAGGGCCGGGCTTCAACAAATAGTGGCGCCCCTCGCCAAGGCCGGCCCGCTTGACCGCGGCTTCTAGCCTGGCGGCCAGAACGAAGTCCAGCGCGCCGTAGTCCTCCACCGCGACCTTGGCGTGCGCCACGCCAAGCGCCCTCAGTCCCTCATTGATGGTTGCCCTCACGGCGTCGCCGTAGAGCGCCTCTACCTTGGACTTGATTTCGACCTTGAGCCCGCCTTTGGTTCCAGGCTCGACGCTCACGAAACAGTCGCTCCTGACGCTTTCGCCCCGGCGTCCAGCCTCGCCTCTGCCAGCCATTTTTACCCCCGATAAAATCACCATAAAGGCACGAAGGAGATGAAAAATTCAATCAGTCAAAAGCGCCGCCCGTGCCAGGCGTGGCGGTCACTCGACCATCACGCCGACGTCCTTGCCCTTGCCGACGCCCAAGGCCTCCGCCGCCGGCTTCGAGAAACAGGCGATCTCGACGAGGCCGCACGAGTTCACCAGCGCGAAGACGGGATGCTCCTGCGAATAGCCGCCCTCCTGGACGAAGGGCATCTCGTGTCCAGCGACCAGCGCCCTGAACTTCGTCTTGCCGCTCTTTTGAGAAAGCTCGTCGAGCGTCGTCTTGCGAATGTTCGTGACGAGGTTGCCGAAACGGTCAACCACGCGCACCTCCCCCTTGACGAGGCTTTCGCCCACCATCTTGTCCACGGGCACGGGCAGGCGGACGAAGTCATCGATCTCGTCTCCAAGCTTGCCCGAATCAATCCCCTTGCTGAGCCAGCCGGCGATTGGGGCAAAGACGTCCCTGGCGTGAAACGTCGCGCTGACGGGCTGTCTGAAGTAATGGCTCGAAGTGAGGTGGAGCACCTTGCCGACCGGGTCGTGAAGGTAGATGTACGAAAAAAGCCCGTTGTCGGGGCCGATGAAATAGCCGTTCTCGGTGATGACCATGATGGGGCGCCTCGGTCCGCCGACTCCGGGATCAACGACGCCTATGTTGATCGTCCAGGGCGGCAGGTTCCTGGAGCCCCTGTAAACCTCGAAGGCGCCGGATGTGACGTCGTGCGCCGGTATCGCGTGAGTCATGTCGAGTATCTTGAACTGGGGCTGCACGCTCCACAAGGAGGACTTCAGCTCCCCCACCCAGGGATCGTCGTTCCCGAAATCGGTATACAAGGCAGCGAAGGGGACGGAATCAGCGGCCACGGTCTTTCCTCCTTGCGGCAACGTAGCGGCTCCAGAGATAGAGCCCATAAATGCCAACTATGGCGGCTATGGCGATGTAGCCCGCCCTCATGTAGCCGCCGGTCTGGGGCGTGGCGGCCGGCAGTTGCGCCAGCGCGAACAGGAGCGCTCTCATCGGGCCTCCCCGGCCAGTTTTTCAGCCTCGGCGAAACCTATCGCGGCCCTGGTCAGGGTTAAGGCCGCGGCCATGCAAAGCACCGCGGCCGACGTGACCATAAAGGTGAGCCGCATCTCGGGTTCGAGGCTCACCTTCGGCGGGTGGACGATAGAGCCCCACCACTTGATCGCGAAGTGGACGATCGGCACGTCGAAGAATGCGACGATGGCCATGACGGCCGCCACTCTGGCCGTTCTTGGATCATGGCCGGAGAAGAGCCGCAGCAGAAAGTAGGCCGTGTACATTAGCCAGAGCACGAGCGCCGTGGTGAGGCGAGGCTCCCAAACCCACCACTTGCCCCACGCCGCCCTGCCCCAAATCGGGCCAGTCACCAGAACGACCGTGATGAAGACCCAGCCCACTTCGGCGCATGCGTGGGCGAGCGTGTCCCAGACGGGCTCGTCCTTCCACAGATAAATGATGCTGAAGGCGAAAGCGAGAGCGAAGAGCAGGTAGGAACTGATGGCCGAGGGGACGTGGTAGTAGAATATCTTTTGCACCTCGCCCATCGTCACTTCCTCTGGGACGAAGAAGAAGACCATGTAGAGCCCCGCGGCGTTCAAGGCGGCCGCGGCGGCCCAGAGCAGCATTCTCCACTTTCTAAAGACCATCTTCACTCCTCAATGGCATATTCAAAGAGGAAGAGCGGCGCCACCAGAAATATCGTATCGAACAAGCCTATGAGTTGCAACCACCGAATGTCCGCGGCGCCGTGCCCCAGCATCACGTCCTGCGTCAGGCTGGATGCCGCTATCAACAGCGGAATCAGAACGGGAAAGGCGAGCAGCGGAAAGAGGAGGTGGCCGCCGCGGATCTGGGCGACCAGCGACGAAAGGAGCGTTCCGACGGCCGCGTAGCCGGCGCTGGCCAATATCCAAACGGCGGCGAGCCACCCGATGTGACCGCCTATGGGCATGGCGAGCAGGATGAAAGCCAGAACGAGGATCAGCGCTTCGAGAATCAGGAGGAACGCCAGGTTCACCAGAAATTTCCCGATGTAGATCGCGCTCCTGTCAACGGGGGCGAGGAGAAGGGCCTGAAGCGTGCCCGTCTCCGTCTCCTTCTTGAAGGTGTTTCCCATGAAGAGGTTCCCCGCGAAGAGGATCACCAGCCAGAGAAGCCCCGCGCCGCTCTGCCCCAAGTCCACCCTCGTCGGATCCACGGAGAAATAAAACAGGACGAGAGCTAGAAACGCGAAGAAGAAGGCGGCGGCGAGGTTTTCTTTGCGCCTGATCTCCTCGCGGAAGTCCTTGGCGAATATCTTGACGACGGCGCGCCAGTAGTTCATCGCGTCCCCCCGGCGGTCACGTCGAAATACCTTTGCTTCAGCGACTCCGCCGAAAACCCCGTTGCCGGCTCGTTCAACGCCATCCTTCCGCCGTGAAGCACCGCCACCCTGTCAACGGCGCGGAGGCAATCCTCGATTTCGTGGCTCACCAGAAGCACCGCCCGGTGGGCCGCCTTCAGTTCCTCGAGAAGCGCCGTGAAAGTCCGGCTCCCTTCAGGATCAAGGCCGGCGTATGGTTCGTCAAGTATGATTATGGATGGCTCGGTCAGAAGAACGCGAGCCAGCGCCAGCCGCTGCTGCATCCCGCGCGAAAAAGTTCCCACGAGCTGGTTGCTCGCGCGCGCAAGCCCGAGCTTCCCAAGAAGCTCCGCGATTCTTGCCGGTCCAGCCACGCCGTAAAGCCCGGCGAAAAAGCGTAGGTTTTCGGCGGCGGTCAGATGAGCGTAGAGAAGGGATTGGTGGGACAGGTACCCCAAGGCGCGCCGCAGCTTGAGCCGCTCCGCCTCGCCCACCTTCTTGCCGTCAAGGAACAGATCGCCCTTGTTCGGCCTCGAAAGCAGCGAGAGCACCTTGGCGAGCGTCGTCTTGCCGGCCCCGTTCGGGCCGAGAAGGAGAAGGAGCTCGCCAGGAAAGAGCCCGAGGTCAACGCCCCTGAGGACGGGGGCCAGCCCGAAACGCTTTTCGATCCCGCGCGCCTCTAACAGCGCCGTCGCGCCCATGACCGCCATTCTATCTCATTTTGGCGAGGAACCGGAATTTGCAATTCCGGCCGGTTTCCCATAATATATGTCGGGCCGCGGAGAGATGTCCGAGTGGCCGAAGGAGCACGCTTGGAAAGCGTGTTTACC
>JBBINO010000104.1:0-7365 GCA_037443845.1 Acidobacteriota bacterium | reverse complement strand
AGGGGGCGGCGGGAACGGAGGCAAAGGCGGCGGCGGCGGCCACGCCTGGTCCGGCAACGCAGACATCGGCGGCTTAGGCGGCGGCGCGGTTGCCGACGCGCCGAACCTTCTCGTCATGGGCGGAGGCGGTGGCGCCGGCACGCGCAACAATCTCGCGTCCGGCGGCGACGCCAGCGGCGGCACCGGGGGCGGAATCGTCCTCATCCGCGCCTTGAATGTTGCGGGGACTGGAACCATCACGGCCAACGGAGCAAGCGGAGGAGGCACCTACGGGTACGCCAATCAGGACGCAGCCGGGGGAGGGGGCGCGGGCGGAACCGTGCTGGTCTACGCGGTGGGCGGAGACCTTTCGGGGTTGACCGTGCAAGCCAAGGGCGGCAAGGGAGCCGACGCCTGGCCGCTCCAAGACGGGAGCAGCTACCCTGGCAACCGCCACGGGCCTGGCGGCGGGGCGGCTGGCGGCTTCGTCCTGGTTTCGGGCGTCCCCGCATCCGTCAACGTGAACGGTGGAGCAAGCGGCATCACGACGACGTCCAACGATCCGTACGGCGCGCTTCCCGGCAGCGCCGGAATGGTAACGACAGGCGTCCTGGGCACTCAAATCCCAGGCATCGACGCCGGCGGCGAATGCGCCAGCGCGGGGACGTACATCTGGAAGCAGTCAAGCGCAGGCACCGGCTACGTTTCTCCCGGCCAGACGATCACCTACACGGTCACGGTTCGCAATACGACCAACAATGCCTGGACCAACCTGGCCGTCTCCGACCCGCTGCCTTCCTACCTGAGTTACGTGGACGGAAGCTCCATCGTGAAGACGACGGCACAGGCGACCGGAACCTATGCCGATAACTTCGCGTCCGTTTCATACACGCTCAGTAGCGGGAGCATCACGTGGCCATCGAACCCCGGATGGACCGAAGTCGGCGAAACGACCTCCCCAACGGCAGGCTCCATAAGGGTCGTGGGGGACGGGAACAACAACAACAGCCTGCGCATCAGAAACACCACAAGCGTCTGGATCTACCGCCCGGCCGATCTTCAAACGGGCGGTTGGACGAGAGCGACCCTCGGCTTCACTTACCGCCGCAGCGGCATGACGGGCCAGGACACGGTGTATGCGCAAGTCTCGCCCAATGGAAACAGCTCAACGTGGACCTCACCCGCGACGGTATACGCCGTCTCGGGCTCGGGGAACGGCATTACAGACGCCAACTACATCACTGTCTCCGGCCTCGACATTACTCCTTACATGAGCAACACCTTCGGCTTGCGATTTTTCCCCGGAACGACCTTCGGCAACATCCTCTATATCGATAACATTACTATCACGCTCAGCAAGCCGGTGACGCAGCCCGGCGGCACGCCGCCGGCGCTCGTTTCGGGCCTGACGCTCAACCCAGGCGACCAAGTGACCGTCACATTCCAGGCAATCGTTGACCCTAACGCTGGGCCGTCTGTATCCAGCGTTGACAACACGGCCACGGTTACCGCGGACGGCGGAGTGAGCCAGCCGGCAACCGCGAGCAACCCCATGTTGGCGGCGCCCATCTTCAATTCACCCGTTATCACCACTGACACGACGGTCAGCGGGACGTCAACGATTATCGGAGGCACAGTTGCGGTCTTCAAGAACGGCTCGGCGATAGGAACAGCGACCGTGCAGAGCGATGGGAGCTGGAGCCTCTCCGTGTCCGGCCTTTCCGCAGGGGATGTCTTGAAAGCCAACGTGGCCAACGGAGAGTTCACTTCCCCCTATTCAAACCAGGTAACGGTCCTTCTACCGGCACCGGTCATTACCTATCCCCCAGACGGGGACTCGACCACGAATACGACGCCGCCGATCATAGGCACGGCGGAGCCTTACAGCACGGTGACCGTTTACCTGAACGGTACCCCCTACACAACGGCTGCGGGCAGTGGCGGGGCCTGGAGCCTCACGCCGCCTTCGCCGCTGCCTTACGGCGCCAACAGCGTTTACGCGACCGCAACCGACGCTCAAGGGCACGGTTCTGCGCAATCGGCAGTCCACGCATTTAACGTCGTCTATTTTGCGCCGAATCTCATCTCGCCAATTCTCGCCGGTTCTTCAAACATTTCAGGCACATCTTCCGCCGGGGAAGGGGCGACGATCACGGTTTACAGCAACGGGACGAGCATAGGCACGACGACGGTACAAGCGGGCGGGACGTGGACGTTAACGGGCGTCAGCGGCCTCGCTGGCGGGGAGAGCATCACGGCCAAGGCGGGAACGGGGGCGGCCGAGTCGGCGGCGTCGGGCGCGGTTGTGGTGACACCGGGCGCGCCGGTGGTGAACGGCCCTCTGGTGGCTGGACAGACGAGCGTTTCGGGAACGTCAACCGCTCCCGTCGGTTCGGCGGTCACGGTTTACGTCAACGGAACGCCCTACACGACGGCGGTTCAATCGGGCGGCACCTGGTCGGTGGCCGTTCCGGTCTTAGCGGGCGGGGACTCGGTCACCGCCAACGTCACGGCAAACGGGCAGACCTCGGCCTCATCGGGCACGACCGTCACCTTCGTGGCGCCTGCTGTCACGAGCCCCGTCACGCCGATGTCGGAGACGATTTCGGGTTCGGCCTCTGCCCCAGACGGAACGCTGATCACCGTATATCTAGACGGCGTGGCGATCGGAACGACGACGGTTGCGGGCGGCGCATGGAGTCTGACGGGAGTTTCGGGGTTGACGAACGGCTCCATGGTCACCGCCACCGCCGGTTCGGGCGGAGCGACGTCGGCTCCCTCGGCGGGGGTGCAGGTCTCGGTGGCGCTCCTGCGGTACGGCGGTGTAACGCAGTTAGACCCACAGGTGCCTCCGAACGGCTCTATTTTCATCACGCCGTCGCAGGGCGCCTCGCTGGACATCAACAGCACTCTTGAGACACAGGTGTTCACATCGGGGCAGGCCTTCACCCACAACGGTTCGGACCTGCAGGTGGGGTCGCCCCCGCTGGTTTTCTACCAGGTGGCGGGGACGGCGTCCGGCACGCTTAGGGTTTCAAAGGGCGGCGGAGTGATAACAATAACTTATTGACGCGGCGAACCATGGGGTGGACTATGGCGTCCCTCGGGTGTAACATTAGCCCGATGGGACGCCGCGCTTTTTCTCGCGTCTATTCGATCCTGCTTGCCATCGCGGTAGTGGCGGTGCTACTGCACTCTCACGGCCAGGCGAAGATGGCCAGGGGCGGCACCGCGCTGCACGATGGCGGCGAGGGCTGCCCGGTTTGCGCGCAGGTGGGGCCTGGAGTCGTCCTCCAGAACCCGCCGGCGCTTCCGTTGCCGGCCACGACCCAGTGCGCCGTTCCCGCTCCTTCTTTCCAAGCAGCCTATTCCCAAACCATAGCCCCGTTCTCGATTAGAGGCCCTCCAGCCTCGGCCTGACCTCTTCCTTAACGCTATCGGCGGAAATCGGAACACAAGGTTGAGCTTCTCGATACGGGGAGAACCATATGACCAAATACATGGCCGCAATTGCGGCGCTTTGCATCATGAGCGCGCCAGGCTTTCACGCACAGCCGGCGCCAACCAGCGTTGACGATCTTCAGAAGCAGATCAAGGCCATCCAATCCCAGATGGAGGCAATGGCGAGAGATTACCAGGCAAAGCTCGCCGCTTTGCAGGCACAACTCGACTCGATAAAATCGCAGCAGGGGACTGCCGCCGCTCGGGAGAATCAGGGCGGCGTCCCCCAATACCAGGGATCCGCTCCGCCTTTGCCGGCCTCGGCCACTGGCGCCGACGCCCTTGCCAACCCGGCTATTTCGCTCATCCCGGACATGATCGCCTCAAGCGGAAACGATCCCTACTGGCTCGGCGAGCCGAACGCCTACATGCGGGAAGTGGAGGTCGCCTTCTCGGCCGCGATCGACCCTTACGCCAACGCCTTCGCCGCGCTATCGCTCGAAAACGGCCAGCTCAACGTCGAGGAGGGATATGCCGCCTTTCCGGCGCTTTGGGGAGGCTTCTCGGCCAAGCTCGGGAAGTTCAAATCCGATTTTGGCAAGCAAAACCAAATGCACAGCCATACTTGGTTTCAGGCCGACCAGCCCCTTGCGCTCAAAGAGCTTCTCGGTGACGAAGGAATGGCCGACACCGGCTTGAGCCTCTCGCACATTTTGCCGACGCCATGGACAAGCGATCTCACCGTTGAGATAACTTCGGGGCGCACGGACCTCTTCGGAGGTGCGCGCTCCAGCCTCGCCTACCTGACGGCCTGGAGAAACTATTGGGACATCACCGACAACGCCAATCTCGAAGCGCAGGTTTCATTGAGCGGAGGCAAGAACGCGCGGGGCGGCACGACCAAGCTAGGCGACCTCTCGGTCACTTACCGCTACAAGCCGATCCTCAACAGGCGCGAGTCCTTCCTCTGGAGAACCGAATACATGAGGAAGGACGCCGGCTTCGAGACGGCCGAGCCGGCCGCCCCCGGAGCGCCATCCTACCTCGTCGAGGGAACCGACCGATGGAAGGGCGCCTTCTCATTCGTGGACTGGCAGTTCACGAGGGGATGGTTCCTGGGAACTCGCGGGGATTGGGTCCGCCACCCCGATGGTGGCCAGGATTCGGGCGGGGCCCTTGTCCTGACCTACTTTCCCAGCGAGTTCCAGAAGTTCAGGCTCCAATTTTCGCGAACAAACTACGCCGGGTTGGGCATCAAGAACGCGCTGGTCTTCGAGTACGGCTTCGCCATCGGCCCCCACGGCGCGCACCCGTTTTAAGAAGGAGATAACATGAGAAAGATTTTTCTGACGCTTCTTGCTCTTCTGGCGATGCCGGCCTTCGCTTCCGGCAAGCTGCGCGTAGTTTCAACGCTTCCCGATTTTGCCTGGCTCGCGGAACAGGTAGGAGGAAACTTCGTGCAAGTCACGTCGCTGGCCAGGGGCTCGCAGGACCCGCACTTCGTAGACCCGAAGCCCTCCTACCTCGTTGACCTTCACCGGGCAGACCTCCTTCTGCTCGACGGGATGCAGCTCGAAGTCGGCTGGCTCCCGCCGCTGTTGCAGCAGTGCGGCAACTCGCGCATACAGCCCGGCTCAATGGGCTACGTGGACCTCAGCCAGTTCATCACGCCCATTGAAGTTCCCGTCGGCGGCGTTGACCGATCCATGGGGGACATCCACCCCATGGGAAACCCGCACTACCACCTCGACCCCTACAACATGGCGCTTATTGCCGAAGGCATCGGGAGCGCCTTCTCGAAGCTCGACGCGGCCCACGCGGCTTTATACGCCGAAAACGGTAGAAAAACGGCCGAGGCGATGCGCGCCCTCGGCGCCGAAGTATCGTCAACGCTTGCCCCGCTCAAGGGCGAGCCGGTCGTCACTTACCACAGCACGCTCGACTATTTCTTCTTGAGGTTCGGCTTCGACGTCGTGGGCTTCATCGAGCCAAAGGCCGGCATCAAGCCGAGCCCAACGAGCCTCATGGAGCTGGAGCAGCGGATGAAAGAGAAAAAGGCCAAGCTGGTCATCAGCGAGGCCTACCAGGACCTCAAGACGGCCCGGCGGGTGGCTGACGATACCGGCGCCAAGCTGGTGGTGATTCCATCGTACACGGGCGGCGCCAAGGAGGCCGGGACTTATCCGGACCTGATCCGGTACATCGCCCGCTCGATCTTGGAGGCGTCAGGTGGCTGAACGGGTCTTCGCGTTCGAAAATGCGGCGGTGGGCTACGGCCCGCCGCTGCTCCGTGATGTCAACTGGGTGGCCGAAGAAGGGCAGTTCTGGGGGATATTCGGTCCCAACGGCGCGGGCAAGACGACGCTCGTCAAGACCCTTCTCGGCGCCTTGAAGCCGCTTGCCGGGCAGGTCAAGATGAGCCCGGGGCTCAGGGTCGGCTATGTGCCTCAGCTTTCGCAGGTGCGCGAAAGCATGCCGCTAACAGTCAAGCAGGTTATTAAGCTGGGCGCGCTCGGCCTGCGGGACCTTCCGCCGGTGGCCGAAACTTTGGCGCGGGTGGGACTCGAAGGCCGCGAGCGCGCTCTGTTCGCCTCGCTCAGCGGCGGACAGCGCCAGCGCGTCATGGTGGCGCGCGCCCTGCACCGGCGCCCGCGCCTTCTCATTCTAGACGAGCCCACAAACGGCGTTGACCTGCCGACGCGCCACGCGCTGATGGCCCTGATGCGCCGCCTGCACAAGGAAGGGATGACGCTCCTTCTGGTCACTCACCTCTTGGGCGAAATCGGCCCCGAGGTCGGCAACTTTCTCTGGGTGGATTCAAAAGAAAACCTTTGCCTCTGCGGGCCCAGGGAAGACGTGCTTTCCAACCCCGCCCTGGAAGCCGCGTACGGTGGCGGCCTTCGCGTGATAGACGTCGCCGGCGAGCCGGTGCTCACCTGGACAGCGGCCGAAAACGGAGCCATCCATGATTGAAACGCTCTTCTTTGTCAAGTGGCCGCTCTTGGTAGCCGTGCTCGCCGGGATTCCCCTCGCCTACCACGGCGTTTTCTTAATGGAAAGGCGGATGGTCTTCGCCAGCGTCACGCTGGCACAGGCGGCGCTCGCCGGGACCGCGGCTGGCTTTTTCTTCCGCGTGGAGCCAAGGCTTACCGGCCTCGCCTCGGTGGCGGGGTGCATAGCCATCGTCGCTTTCGCCGAGTCGCGCCCCGCCGCGAGAATCTCCGGCGACGCCTCGCTTGGGATTCTGTACGTCCTCTGCGGCGCCTTCGCCGTTCTCTTCTTGAGCAAGAGCGCCCAGGGAGGGCTCGACGAGGCATCCCTCCTTTTCGGCTCGCTCCTGGGCGCAGGCCCCAAGGACGCGATGGTCGCCGGCTCCGTCCTTGTGGCGCTGGCCTGCCTGCACGTATGGGGCTATAACCGCTTCGTCGCCGCCGCCTTCGACCCGGAGACAAGCCGCGTCCTGGGGCTCGGAGTCGAGAGGCTCAACCTAGCTTTCTACGCCGGGCTCGGGGCTTTGCTCGCGGTGAGCATAGGACAGATCGGAGTCCTCCTCTCCTTCGCCTACCTCGTCCTGCCTCCCGTGTGCGGCCGTTGCTTCGGCCGCGCGATAGGGAGCGTTTTCATGCTTTCGGGCGCCTTCGCCGTCGCCGGAACGGTCCTTGGCACCCTAGCCTCGATCCACTGGGACTTGCCTACTGGCGCGGCCATCTGCGCCGCCCTCGCCCTACCGCTACCCTTCACGCTGCTTGCGCGCAGAAGATAAGGGGAGGTGGGCGACGCTTAACCTCTTCACCTCTTCACTCTTAACGGAAGCGTAAAGGGTGAAGCGTGAAGGGTGAAGCGTGAAGGGCAAAGCGTGAAGGGTGAAGGGTAAAGCGTGAAGCGTGAAGCGTGAAGCGTGAAGCGCGAGTGGTGGCGCATTGTTTCTTCACCTCTTCACCTCTT
>JBBINO010000103.1:0-7745 GCA_037443845.1 Acidobacteriota bacterium | reverse complement strand
CAGCGGCGGCCCCCGGCTTTCCGTCCCACGATTGTTCCACGTCCGCGGCCCATTCAAGTGTGATATTGCCCTCGCCCCGCCCCGCGTATAGCCTCAGGAGATAAGACCCTGGAGAAGGAAGGACGGCTTCGATGGAATAGTTGTTGTTGCCTTTGGGCATGACAGCCGGTTCCAACTGGAGCTTTTCATCCCCGCGAAGCAGGTGCGCCCGAACCATAACGCCGGCTGGGATTGTGATCTCGGCCCTGGCCGTCCCGCCTCGCGTTTTGAATGCCGGCACGCCTCCCGCAAAGCTCAGGCCCAAGACGAAAAAGGCCGGTTTCAGCCAGGGAAGCTTTTCGAAGGACTCTTTGCTGACCGGGCTGTCCAGAAGCTGCCACCGCTCCTCGCGGGGCCAGTGGGTGAAGATGAACTGCCCGGGAGGAGTGTCGAAGTAGAAAGGCTCGAAGGCGTGGACGTAACGGCCGCTCTCGTCCAAGGCCCCAGCGCCCCAGGTGCAGTCGATCAGGTGCCACCCGCCATCGTACCTCACAGCGTTCCATGCGTGGTTGGAGGGCCCGGAGAAGGATTTCCCGACGTGATAACCGGCGCCCTTGGCGTAGCCGTGAATCGTCGCGCACTCGAGGCCCGCCTTTGCGGCGAGCGCCTCGAAGAGGCTCGAATAGCCTTCGCACACGGCCGTCAGCCGCTTCAGCGTGTCCCTGGCGTCCGATGGCTCAAAAAGGCCGCTTCGGTAACCTTCGAGGTCGTAGGTCACGTGCGACGTGATCCATCTGAAGATGGCGCGCGCCTTTTCCTCGTCTGGCGCTTCCAAAGGAGCGAGGTACGCGGCGAGAGCGGCGATGGAGCCCTGCGCCTCCGCCGGGGCCGAAAGCGCGATATTGTCCGCCCGCGCCCAAGGCGATGGCGGCGGAACCGCGGCGGCCGGCAATACCGCTGGCGCCTTGCGCTCGCACGCCGCGAGGGCCAAGAGGCCGATAACTGCCACTGACGCGGGCCACCTTGGAGTCATCGTCATGCGCCGCCACTCGATTCTTGGGATTCCATCCCCGCCTTCAGCGCCCTCGCCAGAAGCGCGAGCGGGTGGACGACCGGGCACTCCAGGTGCACCTCGTCCTGAATCTTGCACGAGCCGCAGGGCGTCACCACCAAATCAGGGGCAGACCGCTTGATGCGCTCCATCAGAGCCGAGGCCACCGCGTCGCTCAATTCCGCGTGTCTCGCCTCCATCCCGAAGGTGCCGCCCAAGCCGCAGCATTCCTCGGTCACGTCAACGACCTCAACCCCGGGAATCATCTTCAGCACCGCGACCTCGTCCTCGAAACTTCCGGTTGCCGCGCCGTGGCATGGCGTCTGGTAAACGGCGCGCGCCTTGACCTCTTCAAGCACGGGCCGCCCCGCCTCCATTACTTCCTTAATGTACGTGAAGAGCGGCTTGCAGGCTTGGGCCAGCTCCGAAGCGTCGCCGGAAACCAAAAAACTCGGTTGCTCTCTTGACAGCGCCAGCAGGCACGACGGAGAGGAGGCGACGACGGTGAAGCCCTTTCTCGTCCAGGGCAGAAATGACCTTTGATTGAACTCGGCGTCACGCGCCACCTGATCGAACAGCCCCCGGGCCATCTTGCTGACGCCGCAGCAGGCCTGCGGTGGAACGACGACCTCGACGCCCAACGCCCGAAGCACGGCCACGGCTAGCTCGGCCTCGCCCTTCGCGTTGTAGGTGTTTCCGAAGCAGCCGTAGAAGTAAGCCGCCTTCCCGGCTCCTCTTCCGTCGTAATGATAGAGCTTGCTTGGGTCGAAGGCGAATGCATCGGAGGGCCGAGGCGCGCGCAAATCGCGCCTCAAGCCGAGCACCGCGCGGTTCGCGATGCGCGCGGGCGCGGTATTGGCGGCGGCCCGCGCCAGCTTCCACGCGGCTGGTCCGGCCAAATAGGGAAGCGATGGGACGCGTCCCAGAAACGCGTCCCTCGCCCTTTGCAGCTTGGGCGTATATGCTTCGCGGAAGACCGCCGCCAGCGGGGCGATGTCAACGCGCGTCGGGCAGTTTACTTCGCAAAGCGAACAGCCGGTGCACGAATCGAAAATCTCCCTCACGCCCGAGCGGGCGGCCTCTTCGGTTGAAATGTCCCCTGCCAGCAACGCCTGCAGCAGGTGCCCCCTGCCCCTCGAGGAAAGAAGGTCGTAGTCGCTCGCCTGCGCCGTCGGGCAGAAGTCTCTGCAAGTCCCGCACCCGTGGCAGCGCTCGGCTTCCACCGCCCACGATTCGGCGGCGAGCCGCCCGGGCAAGGCCGCGCGCCTGTATTGAGGAGAGAAGCGCAGGCCCGTCTCGACCGGCTCGGCCTCCGCCGGAGCGAGGATGCCCGGGTTCAGAATTTCGCGCGGGTCCAGCGCGAGCTTTATCTTGCGGAAAAGGCCGGTCAGGCCGCCGTAAACGACCGGGAGGTAAGGCGTGCGAAGCCTGCCGTCCCCGTGCTCTCCCGAGAGGGCGCCTTCGAGAGAAGCTATGAGCCGCGCGACTTCGCCGGCGATCAGGGGCATCTGGCGAAAGTGCGAAGGATCGGTAAGGTCCATGAACGGGTTGACGTGAAAATTCCCGTCCCCCGCGTGGCCGAAAACAACCGTTTCGATGTCCCGGGCTTTGAGGATTTCCGTCACGCCCTTCACGTAGTCCGGTATCGCTTCGGTTGGGACCGCCCCGTCTTCTATGAACCTCAGCGACTTCAGCCTGCCCCGGCCCCTGTTTAGAATCGGGCTTGCCGCTTTGCGGAAGGACCATATCGCCTCGCGCTCGGCCTCGCTCGCCGCGCGCCGCGTGCAGACAGGCTCATAGGGTTTGGCCGCTTCGAGAATCGCCTCCAGCCCCGAACGCGCTTCATCGGGACTCGCTCCGTCGGCCTCCAGGAGGAGGATCGCCTTCGATCGCCCGTCAAGGCTCAACGGGAAGTCCCCGTCGCCTTTTCTGATGATGCCGAGGAACGTCTCGCTCATGAGCTCGCACGCCGACGGGCCGAACGGCAGCAGCGCCGCCACGGCCCTCGCCGCGGCTTCGAGGCTGGAAAACTCGGCCATCGCGAGCGAGCGGTTCGGCGGGATCGGAGTCAGTCCGAGCCCGGCTTCCAGAAATACTCCGAGCGTTCCCTCCGAGCCCGCGAAGAGCGGAATAAGGTCAACGCGGCCCTCCTCGCGCAGGCACTCTTTCAAGTTGTAGCCCGAGGTGTTTGTCCTGCTTCGCGGCCACTTCGCCAGAATCGCCTCGCGGTTTGAAGCGATAAGCTCCGCCGCCTCCCGGAGCGCCGGATGGCCGTACTCGCCGGGCTTCCTTCCGCCCTTTTCAAGGCGGACCTCGCTCCCGTCATGAAGGAGCATCCGTATCCAATTGACGTGGCGCGCCGTCGTCCCGTACTTCACCGACCGCGGTCCCTTCGAATTGTTCGCCAGCATCCCTCCGATGCAGCAGAAGGAGGCGCTGGACGGGTCCGGAGCGAACGAGAGGCCAAGAACCTTGAGCCTTCGGTTCAGATCCGACAGGACTACCCCCGGCTCGGCGGCCGCTTCCTTTTTCTGAACGTCCACCGAAACGATCCGGTTCATGAACCTTGAAACGTCGGCGACCATGCCTTCGCCGACGGTCTGCCCGGCGAGGCCGGAGCCCCCCGCGCGCATCGTGAGGCTCGCGCCAAGCCCGCCAGCGCGTTCGAGCGCCCAGGCCAGGTCCTCGTCCCCTTTGGGAAAAAGGACTCCCTTCGGCACGCGCTTGTAAATGCACGCCGCGCGCGAATAGACCGCCCTGTGGGCCATATCCTCGTGATACTCGCCGAATGGCGGCCTTCGAGCCATCGCTCCTCCAGGGGACATCATACCAAAATGGAGGGGGCGAAATTCACCACGATGCGGCCACCAGCGGCTTGCGCCGGAAGAACAGGAGGGACGGCCATCAACGCACGGCCGCCGCCGGCGCACGCCTCGGCCCCGGAAGCCTTGTCAAATAATGGATTCCGTGGTATAGTCCAGCCTTTCACGTTCCGGAGCGAGATGATCCAGTGCGCCTCGGAGCCGAACGGCGGCTGCCCGGCGCGCCTTCCGTTCCAACCACAGAACAAGCCGGAAAAAGAGAGCGGGCGCTTTTCCGCATAGCCCGCGGAAAGAGTTAAAACGCGCATGTCATTCAATTCATTTGGACTGGACCCGAAGCTCGTAAAGGCCGTCGAGCGCCTCGGTTTCGAACACCCCACGCCGATTCAGAACCTGGCCATCCCCCCGCTCATGGAGGGACGCGACGTCCTGGCCACGGCGGCCACGGGAAGCGGGAAAACCGCCGCCTTCATGCTGCCCATCCTTCATGGCCTTCTCTCAAGGCCGAGGGGCACGACGCGCGTCCTGGTGCTCGCGCCCACGCGAGAACTCGCCGCGCAAATCGCGGACCACCAGCGGGCGCTCGCGTCGGGAACCCCGATAAAGGGAATGGCCGTCTTCGGCGGGGTGGGAATGAGCCCTCAGGAGCAGGCTTTTCGCAGGGGCGTGGACATAATCGTCGCGACGCCAGGCAGGCTCCTCGACCACATGCAGCACGCTTACGCCAAGCTTTCGGGATTGGAGGTGCTTGTTCTCGACGAGGCCGACAGGATGCTGGACATGGGATTTCTTCCCGACATCAAGCGGATCCTCGGGCAGCTTCCAGCCAGGCGTCAGACGATGCTCTTCTCCGCCACCATGCCGGAGCCGATCGTGGAGCTTTCCAGGCACATGCTCAAGGAGCCAAAGGCGCTGAACATCGAGCGCAAGGCGGCGCCGGCCCAAGGCATAACCCACGTCGTTTACCCAGTCCCGCACGAACTGAAATCGAAGCTGCTTCTGGAACTTTTGAAGAGCGCCGAGCCGAAAAGCGTCCTCGCCTTCACTCGCACCAAGCACCGCGCCAACAGGCTGGCCGACTTTCTCGAAAAGCGCGGCATGGCGGTAGCGCGAATCCACGGCAGCCGCAGCCAGGCGCAGCGCACGGAGGCGCTTGCCGGTTTCAAGCGAGGCAAGTTCCGCGTTCTGGTGGCGACCGACATAGCCGCGCGGGGGATAGACGTGGAGGAACTCGGGCTGGTCGTCAATTTCGACGTGCCGAACCTGCCCGAGGATTACATCCACAGGGTCGGGCGCACGGCGAGGGCCGAAGCCACCGGAGACGCCTACACCTTCGTCTCGCCAAGCGAAGAAGGCGACCTGAGGGCCATCGAGCGCCAGATCGGGAAGCGCATTCCAAGGAAAGTTGTGGAGAGCTTCGACTACAACGCGAAGCCGGAGGAAAGGTTCGAGGTGCCGTTGGCCGAGCGAATCGCGGCGATTCGGGCGCGCAAGGCCGACGAGCGTGCTCGCGCCAAGGCAAAGGCATTGAAAAAGGCCTCCGCCCCCGCGCCGCACTCGAACAAATTCCGTAATGAAAAGGGCAAGGGCGACAAGGGAGTCTCGTCAAAAAGCCATGCCAGGCCGGACGCTCACGGCCACGCGCCGGCGCCCGAGAAACCGGGTGAGGGCAGATTCAACCGCAGGCACGGTTCCGGCAAGCCGGCAACTTGGATACCGTCGCCCTCCCACTACCCGGGCCACGGGAAACGCGCTCCGCTCCCTGGTGCCAAGACGCCAAGAGCCGGCGAGAGGCGAGAGGAAAACGACTGACGCCTAACCCCAAGCTTCTAGCGCCTCGTCAACCACCCGGTCCATGACGGCGCCGGCGGGCGATCGGAAGGAGCGGGAACAGAGCGGCGTCAGCGGCGTTTCTTCGGGGTTGACTTCCCAGACTTCGGCGCCGTTGGCGGAAGCGATTCTCGCCAGCGAAGCCGCCGGCTCCACGACGCCGGAGGTCCCCGCCACGAGAAAGAGGCCGCACCGCTCGGCGGCGAGGAGGGCGCTCCCCAGGACTTCCTCGTCAAGCTGCTCGCCGAACCAAACTATGTCCGGCCTGAGGATCGCCCCGCAGCCGCAGCGGGGCGGAATCTCGGGAAGCGGGGCGCGGCGGTCCTCGCCTTTGAAGCCGCAGCGCGTGCAGCGCACGCGCCACAGGCTGCCGTGAAGCTCAAGCACGCTCCGGCTGCCGGCCAGGGCGTGAAGGCCGTCGACGTTCTGCGTGACCAGAGTGAACCGGCCATGTAGCCCGCTTTCGAGCCTGGCGATGGCGAGGTGGCCCTTGTTCGGCTGGCAGTTCGCCCCCTGAAGCCTTCTCGCCTCGTAGAAGCGCCAGACGAGGAGAGGATCGCGCGCGAACCCTTGTGGCGTGGCGACTTCTTCGATGGAATGGTTCTCCCACAAGCCTCCGGAACCCCTGAAAGTGGCGATGCCGCTCTCGGCCGAGATTCCCGCGCCGGTCAGGACGGCGACGTCTTTAAGCCCGCCCATCCCAGACCTCGATGATCGTGGAGAACGGGACGGGACCTTCTCTCACCATGAGAGGGCGCTCTCCGGTCACGTCCACTACCGTCGAGGCCATACCTCCTGGCGACGGGCCGTCGTCGAGGATCAGCAGTTCCGCCGCTCTCGGGAAGGCTTCCATGATGGCTTCGGCCTTAGTGAGCGGCGGCCTTCCGGAGAGGTTCGCGCTAGTCACGGCCAGCGGAACGCCCATTTCTTGAAGCAGAGCCAGGGTGACGGCGTGGCCGGGAATCCGCAGCGCGACCTTGTCGCTCTCCGGGGCGTACCAGGAGGGGATGGCTGGCGGTCTTGCAACGACCAGCGTTAGAGGCCCGGGCCAGAACCGTTCGGCCAGGGCGAGGATTCGGGAGGGGAATTGGAATCCAGCCATCAACGCCGTCCTCATGCTGTCAACCTGGATGGGCAGCGGCTTCATCTCCGAGCGGGCCTTCAATTCGAAGAGCGCTTCCACCCCGTCGCGGTTGAACGCGCTGACGGCAAGGCCGTAAACGGTCTCGGTCGGAACCGCTAGGACTTTTCCGGAGCGCAGGTGCGCCGCGGCGGCGGACAGCCAGGCCAAGCCGCCGTCAACCCGCAGCAGGCCGGCCGCCATGGCTATTTTGAACGGCCCAGCGAGGCGCCGGCGTCGAGAACTTTCTGGCGCTGGGCCTGGCGGTAGCGGCGTATCTTGTCGCCCAACTCTGGGTGCGCGCCCCTCAAAATCTGAGCCGCGAGGTGGCCGGCGTTGGCGGCGCCGTTGACGGCCACCGTCGCCACCGGAAGGCCGGGTGGCATCATCACCGTCGAGTAGAGCGCGTCAACGCCGTTGAGCGGCCCCGACGCGATCGGAATGCCGATGACCGGAAGGATGCTGTGTGCCGCGGCGGCCCCCGCCAGGTGCGCCGCCATCCCCGCGGCGGCGATTATCACCTCGATGCCGCGTGATTCGGCCGCCTTCATATACTCGGCGGCTTCGTCGGGCGTTCTGTGAGCGGAAAGCACCCTCGTTTCATGGGGTATCTCATAGCCGTCCAGCACGTCCTGGCACGGCGCGACCAATTGCGCGTCGGAGGGGCTCCCCATAATTACCGCAACCCAAGGCCTGGCTTCATTTGCCACGATAACCTCCCGTGAACGTCAGCGCGGCCGGAACCAGAACCGCATCCATACGCCTCATTGTTCCACACCAAGGCCGCAATGTTCAAGACTCACGGCCAACGGGCGCGCCGCTTCGCGGCGCGAAAGAATGCTCACCACAAAGGCCACAAAGGGCACGAAGGGAAAGATTGAACCACAGAGGCGCAGAGGCACTGAGGGCGATTATAGTTGCGTTACATGCGCCAAGGACACAG
>JBBINO010000102.1:0-7847 GCA_037443845.1 Acidobacteriota bacterium | reverse complement strand
CCCTCTGGAGCCATTTTAATGGACTCCGCTGGAGCCGGCCTCCTCATCCCATCTCCGTGGTTCAATCTTTCCCTTCCCGCCCTTGGTGTCCTTGTATGAGAGGGCTTTTCGCGCAGGCGGGAGGCGGGCGAAGGATTTTGCGCGCTCACTCGTTAAGCATGGTCTGGAGGCCGAGATGCGCTGCAAAGTGGCGCTTCAAGAAATCTCGAAGCTGGGCCGGAAGGAGGACCTCGGGCTTAATCCCCTCCTGTCGGACCATATCAGGCTGTGCCCCGGCTGCGCCGGGCAGTGGCGGAGCAACGCCGCGCTCCTTGATATGCTCGCCTTAAGGGAAGAGCCAGTGCGGTTCGGCGACGTCACGCCGGGGGTGATGGCGCTCATAGACGACAGGCGGGCCGCAGCCGCGCCGCGCCTGCGGTGGGCCGCCGCGGCGGCCATCGCGCTTGGAGCGCTTCTGCTGGGCTACATCCTCGGCCTTAATGGCTCTTCGGCTCCAAGCGGCGAGGGGCAAGCGGCGGCGTACAAGGAGGCCCTCTCCGGAATGCCGTCGGGTTCGGTGGAGCTGGCCGCGCTCGATTCCAATTCGGGCGGCGCCGTCACTTACGCCGCGGAGGCGAGAAAATGAGAAAACGATGGTGGAACCTGCTTCTTGCCGCCTCTCTCTGTCTCAACCTCGGCTTCATCTCGGCGATGGCGGCGCACGGCTTCAGGTCGAGGCATCACGAGCCGCGCCCCGACGAGGCCGCGGCCGACCCGGCCGTCAGGGCGAAGCTCGAAGCCAATTTCGCGGCCTTCAAGGCCCGCATGACACCTTTGCACCAGGAGCTTGCCGCGCAGCGCGGCAAGCTGATGGACCTGGTGGAATCGGACGGCGCGACGCCCGAGCAGATTAAGTCCCAGGAGGAGCGCGTCGTGGCGGTCATGGCCAAGGCGCTCGACGCGGCGACGGAACACCTCCTCGGGCAGAAGAATCTGCTGACGCCAGAAGAAGCGAAGGTCTTTTTCAGCCGCATAAGACGGCACGTTCAGCCAGGAGGCCCCGATCCAACCAATAGCAAGGAGAGACACTAGTGAGATCAAGATCGCTGATTGCTTTTGCATTGGCCGGCGCGATGTCGCTGATGACGGCCGCGGCCGGTACGAGCGGCCCGCCACCGGGAGGCGCCCCGCTCTCCCTGGAGCAGTGCCTGAAAATAGCGCTCGGCTCTAACCCCAACCTTCAAGCGTTCCTTCACTCCGGACGTGGCGCGATGGCCAGGATCGGCGGCAACAAGTCGGCCTACTGGCCGAGCCTTTCACTGAACGGAGGCATGACGAGGAGCTACGCCGAGTCTTCCAACAAGGCCCTTCTCGGCCCCAATTCGCCCTATACGAGCGACTACGCCCAGCTTCAGGGCCAGTACACGCTCTGGGACTCGGGAGTCAGAAAATCGTCCGTCGGTTCGGCCGAGGCTTCGTACAAGGCTTCGGACGCCACCTACAGGGCGACCGCGCAGGACCTCGCCCTTCAGGTCGAGTCGGCCTATTACGCGCTGGAAGGGGCGATGTGGAACTACCAGGTCGCCCAGGAGACGCGGAAGCAGACGCAGTTCCACCTCGACATGGCGCGGGCGCAAAACAAGGTGGGGCTGGTCCCGATGTCCGACGTCTTGCAGGCCGAGACGGCCGACGCGAACGCCGCCCTCGCCGCAATCCAGGCGGAAAGCTCCGTCACCTCCAACAAGGCTGGACTCGCGATCCTAATGGGCTGGCCGGCCGACGCCGATTTCGAGATAGAGAGGATGGACACGTCCGCGCCGCTGCCGTCCCTGCCGGACTGGGCCTCGGGCAAAGACAGGGCGATGAAGAACCTGCCGGAGATCGAGGCCGCGTTTCAGAATTCCGAGGCGCTGCGATACAGCCTGAGGCAGGTCAAGGCCTCATATCTTCCTTCTGTCACCCTCGACGGCAGCTACGGCCGCCAGGACGCTGGAAGCTGGCCGAACCTCGAAGACTGGAGCCTAGGCTTCACTTTCCACGTTCCGGTATTCACGGGCTTCGCAAGAAAGTACCAGGTGATCGAGGCCACCGAGGCATGGGAAGGGTCCAAGATGAGCCTCGAATCAACGAAGCTCGCCTCGGAGAAGGCCGCGTACGACGCGCGAACGCAGTTGCAGACCGCGCTGAAGTCGGTAGACGCCGCCGAAGCCCTGGTGCGAAGCGCCAAGGAGAATTCCGACGTCGCGGAAGGACAGTACAAGAACGGCCTCGGTTCGATGACCAACGTCGTTGACGCGACGACGGCGCTCAACAACGCGAAGCTGCAAGTCGTCTCGGCCCGCCTTTCAAGCCTCACGGCGCTGGCCGCCTGGAACAGGACAACGGGGCTCGACATGCTAGAGGGGATATCTCTTCCAGCCACTTCGGCGCCCTCCGAAAAAGATGGAGAAGCGAAAAATGAAAGCCACTAAACTGACGCTCGCGGCAGTTTGCGCGATGGCCCTCGTCTTTTCATTCGCCTGCAAGCGTGGCGCAAACCCGGCCACCAAAGGGACTCTCGTCGAGGTAAAGACCATGAACCTTCCGGCCCAGGTAGTGGCCACCGGCACGGTGAGCGCGAGAGTGGGCGCCGAGGTGCCCGTCGGCCCGCGGGTCTCGGGCACCCTGAAGAAGCTCTACGTCCAAATCGGGGACACCGTAAAGAAGGGCCAGGTGCTCGGAATCCTCGAAGAGAAAGACCTCGAGGCCAACGTCCACAGCGCCGAAGCCTCCCTCGCCTCGGCCAAGGCGGCCGAAATATACGCGAAGGCAAACTACGACCGCCTCGTGGCACTTTTGCCCAAGGGATACGTCTCGCAGGACCAGGTGGACGTGGCTAAGCAGAATCTCGATTCGGCGGACGCCAGCGTGAAGAAGGCCCAGGCGCAGCTCGACTACTCGAAGGTGCAGTACTCGTACGCCACGGTCAAGTCCCCGATTGACGGCATGGTCGAGTCTGTCGCGACGCAGGAGGGCTCCACCGTAGCCGCGAGCTTCAACGCTCCGACCTTCGTCACCATCATTGATCTCAAGCGGCTCGAGGTGGACGCCTACGTGGACGAGGTTGACATCGGCGGCGTGAAGGTCGGCCAGCAGGCCACGTTCACCGTGGACGCATACCCGAACAAGACCTTCCACGGCACGGTCGAGGCGATTCATCCTCAGGCGGTCATCCAGGACAACGTCGTCAACTACGACGTGATCATCGGAATCACCGATCCTTTTGAAGGGATACTGAGGCCCACGATGACCGCCAACGTGACCATCACGCTAAACACGCTAAGCGGCGTCCTCGCCGTCCCGCTGAGAGCCGTGAAGCGCGAGAACGGCAAGGCGTTCGTCATGGTGCCGGAAGGAAAGCAGATGGTGCAGCGCCCGATCACTCTGGGGCGTGAATCGGGAGATTACGTCCAGGTGAAGGCTGGCTTGAGCCAGGGGGATAAAATCCTACAGCCGGGCAACAGCAACGGCTCATCGGACATGGCGCCATGATCGAGCTCAAGGGCTTGGAAAAAACGTACCACACCGGAGGCATCGCCACGCCGGTGCTCCACGACGTGAACCTTTTCATCGAGGAAGGCGAGTTCGTCGCCCTCATGGGGCCTTCTGGCACGGGCAAGAGCACGCTGATGAACATACTCGGGCTTCTGGACCGCCCTACCGGCGGCACCTACACGCTGGCGGGCCAGGACCTCACCTCTCTCGACGACAACCAGCTGAGCGCGATAAGAAACCGCAGGCTCGGTTTTGTCTTCCAACTGTTTCACCTCCTCCCCCGGGTGAGCGTCCTGCAGAACGTCCTTTTGCCTTTTCTCTACACCGAACCCTACCCCGGCGACGCCAGGGAAAGGGCCATCTGGCTCTTGCAGATGGTCGGCCTCGGCGAGAGGATGAACTTCAAGCCGAACGCCCTGTCGGGCGGACAGCAGCAGCGCGTGGCCATCGCCAGGGCGCTCGTGAACGAGCCCGCCGTGCTGCTTGCCGACGAGCCTACCGGCAATCTCGACTCGGTGGCGAGCGGTGAAATCCTCGAAATATTCGACCGTATTCACGCGCAGGGGCGTACGATCGTCATGGTGACCCACGAGCAGGACGTCGCGGCGCATGCAAGCCGGGTCGTGACGTTGAAGGACGGCCGCATTGCCTCGGACGTGAGAAATCAGACATGAGCCGCTCGCAGTCCACGGAACTTTGCTTCGTGCCTTCGCGCCTCAGTAGTGAGGACCAATGAGAATACTTCGTCTAAGCCGCCACGCCGCCGGAGCGCTTTGGGGCCAGAAGAGCAAGGCGTTTCTCATGATGATAGGCACCGCCGTCGGCATCATGCTTCTCACCGCCGTCGTGGGATTGAGCCAGGGCGTCGAACGGCGCATCTCTCAGATCACGTCATTCTTCGGCCCGCGCTCGATCATCATATTTTCGGGCGGCGGGCAGTTGAGGGGAGCGGGCGGCCGCGGCCAATCATTCGCGACGCTCAAGGTGCAGGACGCGGAAGCCCTGAGAGACCGGCTCGCCAACAAGGCCGTCGTGGCGTGGGGCTTCGGCTCCGACGACACCCCGCTGAAGGCCGGAAGCGCGGCGACGCAAACCGACGTCATGTGCGTCACACCGTCTTACTCCGAGGCCTTCGACTGGTACGTCCAGGAGGGGGCGCCGATAGACGATGACGACGAGCGCTCGATGGCAAGGGTCTGCGTCCTGGGCACCACGACGGCGAAGAACCTCTTCGGTGACGAAGACCCCATAGGCCAGAGGATATTTCTGAACCGGGTCGCTTTCACCGTGAAGGGGCTCTTGAGCTCCAAGGGCACCAGCGCGATGGGATTTGACATGGACGACAGGGCCTGGATCCCGCTGTCAACCGGCATGTCGCGAGTCTTTCACCAGAACTACATCAGGTTCATCAGGCTCAAGGTGCGCGAGGACTATGACACGACCAAAGTCGCGGACGAGGCGTCCCAGCTTTTAAGGGAACGCCACCGCATAGCGCCGAGCGAGGAGGACGACTTCAGGCTTCGCACGCCCGACTTCATCGCCCAGCGGGTGCGCAGCATGTCGCGCACCACGGAACTGGTGGGCGGGGCGTTGGCCGCCGTCGCCCTCATCGTGGGCGGCGTGGTCCTCATGAACATCCTGCTCCTGTCGGTGAGCGAGCGCGTCCCTGAAATTGGACTGAAGCGCGCGCTGGGGGCCAGGCAACGCGACATATTCTCCGAGTTCGTCGCCGAGTCGGTCATCGTCAGCCTTTGCGGAATGGCGGTGGGCGTGCTCCTTGGCCTGATACCGGTGATAGTCATCCCGCGCGTCATGCCGATGATGCCGATGGCCGTCACGTGGAGGACCTTCGCCTACGCCGCCCTCTTTTCGACGGTCGTCGGGCTCTTCTTCGGAGTCCAGCCCGCGCGCAGGGCCGCCAAACTAAAGCCCGTGGAGGCGCTTAGGTAGTTGATGGGGTGATAGGTTGATTGGGTGAAAGGACAAGAAATGGAATCGAGCTCTGGGAAGACAGGCTATCAGTTCCCGTTCGAGAGGCTCAATGTCTACTCCCAAGCGAAACAGCTAGTGCTCATGGTCTACGAGTCTACTAAGAGGTTTCCAGCAAAGGAGCAGTTCGGGATGACTTCGCAGCTTTGCCGAGCTGCGATCTCGGTTGCATCGAATATCGCGGAAGGCTGCGGAAGGCTAAGCCGGCCGGAACAGGCCCACTTCAGCCAAATCGCATATGGATCATTGATGGAGGTATTGTGCCAGTGTGATATATCACGCGACCTGGGGTTTATTTCAGAGGCGAACTTCTCGGCCATCCGGGCCCAGGCGGAACGGGTCGCTAGAATGTTGAACTCCCTGCATGCAACTCAGGTCCTCAAGAAGGAGAGACAATGAGCGGCGATCATAATCAACCCATGTACCTTTCAACCTATCAACCATCCCTATGAATCTGGCGCGCACGCTGACGATTTCGATTGAGGTGCTGATGGGCCACAGGCTGCGGACGCTCCTCTCCAGCTCCGGCATAGCGATCGGGGTCGCCGCCGTCGTCCTGATGGTCGGCGCCGGCCAGGCTGCCGAGCAGGACGTCGTTGGGAAAGTCAGGGCGATGGGAACGAACCTCGTCGTCGTTCAGGCTGGGCGGTTCAGGAGCTTCGGCGGCCACTCGCACCAGGTCGCCACCTACACCACCATGACGCCTAGGGACGTCGAAACGCTGTCCCGCCAGCTTCCCGACATTGCCGCGGCGGCCGGGTTCGTCCAAGGCGGCGTCGTGGCCAGGTACGAGGGGGTTCGGACGCGAACAATGCTCGCTGGAGCGCAACCCGCGATCTTCTCGATCAGGGGCATGACGGCAACAAGCGGCCGCCTCTATACCAACGCCGAAGAGCGCTCCCTACAGCGCGTCGCCGTCGTAGGCCCAACGGTCGTGACTAACGTTTTCAACGGCTCCGACCCGGTCGGACGAACCCTGGAAATAAACAAGACCCTATTCAAGGTGATCGGCGTCGCCTCTCCAAGGGGGCAGGATCTCGGAGGCAACGACCAGGACGACGTGATCTACTCGCCACTCTCGACTGCCATGGTGCGCGTTTTCCACATGAACTATATCCAGAGCATATTCATTCAAGCCGTGAGCCAGGAGGTGCTGAGCACTCTGCCAGGCGAGATCACACCCGTCCTGAGAAAGACCCACAGGCTGAAAGAAGGGAAGGACGACGACTTCTCCTTCCAGGACCAGTCCCAGCTCATGCAGTCCGAGAAGGACACGAGCCAGGCCTTCACGCTCCTCGTCGGCAGCGTCGCGGGAGTGTCGCTCTTCACCGGAGGCGTGGGCATTCTGGCGGTCATGCTGATCTCTATCCGCGAGCGCACGCGCGAAATCGGGCTGAGAAGGGCCATCGGCGGGCGCCGCAGGGACATAATGACCCAGTTCATCCTCGAAGCGGGGTCGCTCTCCGGCATGGGCGGACTCGCCGGAATCGTGATTGGCCTGGCTGGCAACTTGATAACGTGCCACATGCTGAAGTGGCCCCTCGTGTGGCCATGGAACGCGACCCTTTTTGCCGTGGTGCTTTCGATGGCGATGGGCGTCGCCTTCGGCCTGTATCCGGCTATGAAGGCGGCGCGCCTCGAACCGGCCACCGCCCTTCACGCCGCTGGATGAGGAGAATGGTATGAGGCCGTTTCTGATTGGGGTTCTCGCCGCGGCCCTGCTCGTGGTTTTATCCAAGGTGACGGCGCAGGAGCCTTCACCGCTGGCCCCCCAGCCCAGCCCGCCGCCGGCATTTTCGGCGGTACGGCGCGCGTGGCTGGTTCCGGAACGTGACTTTGACCAGGCCGCCTCTTCATTTTCGACCCTCGGCGAGTTCGCGGTTGCGGCGATGATCAGCCACGCATATGGCAAGCCGCTTTCGGAGGTCCAAGAGGCCAAGCGCAAGCTTGGTTCTTGGGCAGAGGTGGTCAGGAATCAGGGAGGCTACCTCTACGACATCGTCTTTATGGGAAGCGCCAGGTATCGCTTCGAGCCGCTCGCCGGCGCCGCTTCAAGCAAAGATGCCGCCGGCGGAGACCGGCGCTTGATCGAGCTCGCAAAGGTGATGACCCTTGAGCGGCTGACCGGGAAGGCCCCGTCCTCCATCGCCCGCGACCTTAGGGAGGGAAAAGAGTTTGAAGCCCTTCTGATGGAGGCGATGCCGCGTTCTGAGATTACTGGCAAGAAGCCGGAGCGGGACGAGCCTGCCAAAGCCCACGGGCGGGGAAACGGCCCTCCTCGCATGGAGTTCGACCCGCCTCCCTCCGAAAATCACGGCAACATAGGCTCGGGCCTTGGCCACTAA
>JBBINO010000101.1:0-8084 GCA_037443845.1 Acidobacteriota bacterium | reverse complement strand
CAGCGCCGAGACCCGAGAGGCGCGAGGCTGCCGCAGCCGTTGCGTTCGAGACCCGTCGCCCGCTCCATTTATCAAGAGGGAGGCTCCGCCCCCCTCTTGACGCTTCACTTCGCTTCGCTTCGTTACGCTGAACTCCTCGGGCAAGGTTGGCCTAGAGTGCGGGCAAAGCCCGTCACTCGGCCGATAATCCCAAGTGGGACTCCGTCCCCCTTAGGTGCTCGGCTTCGCCTCGCTGAACCCCCTTTTACTTTTTGGGCGGGAGGGACTTCCCCTCCCGCTCCAACGCTCGGCTGGGCATAGCCCACCGCAGAGGGATGGTTTCGAAGGAAATCCTGCGGCTTCGGCCTCGCTGCCCACCCACCCCTTCTTCGAAGAAGTCCTTCGCATAAAGAAGATACGTTGGGCGAAGCCCGTAACTCGGCCATTTTTCAAGAGGGAGGCTCCGCCCCCCTCTTGACGCTTCACTTCGCTTCGCTTCGTTACGCTGAACTCCTCGCGCAACGTTGGCCTAGAGTTCGGGCAAAGCCCGCAACTCGGCCACAGCAGGCAATCGGGGGGACTTTTTGGAACTCTAATGCCGGTTTTCCGTCAAGCTTTTTACCAATGCGACAACCCGGCCAAAATCGAACGGCTTCGCGACGGCCTCAACTATACCAGCTTCTCTCATTTCTTCCTCTGGCGGGAATTCGGCCGCGGCGGTCACCAGAATGGCGGGTGGCGCTTCGGGAAGGCGCCTGTTCAACTCGATGAGCATCTCCATTCCGCTCATCACCGGCATCATCGAGTCGGCAACGATGCAATCGGGAGGATTATCGAGCGCGCTGCACAGCCCTTCCCGGCCATCGGAGGCTTCGGTGACATCAAGCCCGGCTTGGGCGAAGATCAGCCTGAACAGCCTTCTTAAATTGGGGTCATCTTCCACGACGAGGACTCTTGTCATCCCAGCCAAATCTCAAGGCGCGTCTCGTTCCCGCTCCATGCCAGTTCCCTCCCCCCGCCGCTCTTGGAAAGTATCGCCGTGAGGTAAGGCAGCCCGGCGTCGAAACGGCCTCTGATCTCCTCTTTTCGAGGGTGGTAAGCCTTCCGGAAAAAAGAGGCGGGGTCGAGTTCGCTAGCGGCGCCCTCCACCTTAAATGATACGCGGATCACGCCTCCCACGGCGCAGATCTCCCACGCGGCCTCCATTCCCGATGCCGCCTGGAAGCTCAAGCCTGCCCCTATGAGCGCCACCACAAGATCGTTCTCGGGCGCACTCAGCGTGACGGCCTCGATGGGGCCGCGGCTGGCCGGCTCTTGAAGAGGCAGGGAGTTGCCCGCTATCTCCTTGCAGGCCGCTTCGTGAAGCCGCCTCGCGCTCCAGGGAGGCGATGGCTCGTAGCTCTCCTCCACTTTGCGTATCTCCCAGTACCAGTAGAGCATCTTCTGCAAAGTCCTCGAAGAGCGCCCAATGATTTCGAGTGCCTCGGCGGCATCACCACCTTGGTCTTGCGCCAGCCGTTCCAAGAGGTATTTGGCGCCTTCCAGGTTGTTGAAGGGCGTGGCCAGGTCGTGCTCGAAGAAAAGCCGCTCGTCGGAACCTTTCACTCACCTCTCCTGAAACCAGCCGGGTCGAGGCCGGTGCGGCGCAGGTGTTCGTAAACATTTTTCCGGCTGATCCCAGCTATGGCGGCCGCCACGGTCACGTTGCCTCCGGCGCGGCGCATCACCCTTTCGAAATAGTCCCTGTAGAAATCCGCCTCGGCCCGCCCGAGCGCTGTCAGATCGCCGCTTGATTCTGTCATGGCCTGCCCTGAAGGAACACTGGCCAGCCTGATGTCCTCCGCCGCCACGACGCTTCCCATGGCGACGACCAGTGCCTGCTTCATGCAGTTCTCCAGCTCGCGGACGTTGCCAGGCCAGGAGTGGCCAGTCAGCTTCTCGCTGGCCTCGGGCATGATGCCGCGCACGAGCGGGTTGATCGAGGGTCCGTGTTTTTTTATGAAATGGTCGGCCAGCAGAAGGATGTCCTCCTTCCTTTCCCTCAGCGGCGGGAAAGGAATGGTGACGACGCTCAAGCGGTAGAAGAGGTCCTCCCTGAACTGCCCCGAGGCGATCGCCTGCCTGAGATCCCTGTTGGTGGCGGCCAGGACGCGCACGTCAACCGGCGTGCTCTTGGTGCTGCCCAGCCTGCGGATCTCCCCATCCTGCAACACTCTAAGGAGTTTCCCCTGAATCGAAGGCGGCGCGTCAACGATTTCGTCCAGAAGCAAGGTGCCGCCAGTGGCCTCTTCAAAGAGCCCTTTCTTGGCGCCATACGCGCCGGTGAATGCGCCTTTGGCGTAGCCGAAGAGCTCGCTCTCAAGCAGGGTCTCTGGCACCGCGGCGCAGTTGATGGCCACGAACGGGCCGCGCGCCCTGGAACTGGCTTTGTGAATCGCCTTGGCCGCAAGGTCCTTGCCCGTTCCGCTCTCGCCGGCTAACACGACCGGCACGTCCCTTGGCGCCACCAGCGTAATCAAGTTGAGCGTCTTTCTGAGAGCCGCGCTCTCCCCGATGATCTCCTCCGTGCCTTGGGAGACGGCTTTCAGCTTGAGGAGTTGGAACTCTTCGTCCATGCTGTACTGTTGGAGCGCCTTGGCAACCTTGACCCTCAGTTCGTCGGGGTTCACGGGCTTGGAGATATAGTCGGCCGCTCCGGCCTTCATGGCTTCAACAGCGGTATTTATGGAGGCGAAGGCCGTCATCATTATGACGGCCGCGCGCTGGTTTCTCTTCTTGATCTCGCGGATTAACCCCATTCCATCGAGGCCGGGCATCACCATGTCTGTTATGACGGCGTGGAATAGGTCCTCTTCAAACAGCGAGAGCGCCTCGTTGCCATCCCGCGCCGTCACGATCCTGTACTTCTTGTCCTCCAGGTACTTGGCGCATATCTTCAGCGCGTCCTGGTCGTCGTCAACGATAAGAATTCCCCACGTGGCATCCATCGCGGCTATTCTAGAATGAACGCCAAGCGACTGCAACCGCGCAAGCCGGGGCCGCAATAGGGCTCAGGCGAAGCCGAGCGTCATCTTGGCCTCTTCGGTCATCCGCTCCGGAGTCCATGGCGGGTCCCACACCAAATTCACGTTGGCCCTCTCGACGCCCTGGACTTTGAGAAGCTCGTTGTTCGCCTGAAAAATCATCTGGTCGGCGAGCGGGCACCCCGGGGAGGTCATCGTCATGTCAACGACCACTTCTCCGTCCCGGACTTCCACCTTGTAGATGAGTCCGAGGCTGACGGCGTCAAGCCCCAGTTCCGGGTCAATCACTTTGCCAAGCGCCTCCAGACATTGCTCCCGAGCCAATTCGGCCATCTGATTCCTCCGCGCGAGGGGCGGACGCCCCGATTCAAGAACGGCCAACGCCACGCCTTTCTTCCACGGCCGGGCGCACAGGCGGCGTGACCACCGCCATTGCAACCCGGCGCCTGGAAGTATGCCACAGAAAATGGTGTAAAATGAGCGCCTGGAGGGAGAGTGAAGCGAATAGCCGTAATACCAGGGGATGGCATAGGCCCGGAGGTCATTGACGAAGCGGTCAAGGTGCTGGAACTTCTTCGCTCCTCCGGCCGCCCGCTCTCCTGGGACATTTTCCCCTATAGCGCGCGGACCTTCTTGCGCGACGGACGCGCCATGCCGCAGGGGGCCATCGGCGAACTCGCCGGTTACGACGCCATACTCCTCGGTGCTTTCGGCGACCAACGCATTCCAGACATGGCGCACGGCCGGGAAGTGGTTCTGGGTTTGCGGCAGGAACTGGACCTTTACGTAAACGTGAGGCCCATAAGGCTTCTGCTTGAAGAATTGACTCCATTGAAGGGCAAGGAGCGCCCGGAGATTGATTTCGTCGTCCTGAGAGAAAACACCGAAGGACTCTACGCCCACGCCGGCGGCTTCCTTCACAAAGGAACGCCAGCAGAGACCGCGGTCCAGACGAGCGTTGACACCCGAGCCGGGATAGAGCGCTTTCTGCGCCACGCATTCGCCCTGGCAGCTTCGAAAAGGGCGAAGAAGCTAACTCTCGTTGACAAGCATAACGCCCTTAGCTTCTCCGGCGACCTGTGGTACAGGGCGTTTCGCGAGGTGGCCGAAGCCTTCCCCTCCGTCGCCGCCGAACACCGCTACGTTGACGCGGCGTGCGCCGAGATGGTTCTCAATCCGGGCCATTTCAGCGTCATAGCCGCGGACAATCTTTTCGGGGACATCCTCGGCGATCTGGGCGCCGCTCTCGCGGGTGGGCTCGGCTTCGCGCCCTCCGCCAACGTCAATCCAGAAACAGGCAAGGGAATGTTCGAGCCGGTCCACGGCTCCGCCCCAGATATCGCCGGCAAGGGCATCGCCAATCCGTGCGCCGCCATGCTCGCCTGCGCCATGATGCTCAGGCACATCGGCGAGGCCGGGGCGGCCACCGCCGTTGAAAAGGCGGTAGGTGCGGCGCTCGCCAGTGGCGCTCGGACTCTCGACGCGGGCGGAACGCTCTCTACCAGCGAAATGGGCAAAGCCATCCGGGACCGGATCGAAGCCTTTTAGGAAGAGCCGATGGGCATGACGTTAGCCGAAAAAATTCTCGCCAGGGCCTCCGGAAACCGAGAGGTCGCGCCAGGCCAACTGGTAACCTGCCGCGTTGACAAGGCGATGGCTACCGACATTACGGCGCCGCTGTCAATTGAAGTCTTCCGAAAAATGGGGGCCGGACGGGTTTTCGATCCAGGCGCCTGCATCCTCGTCAACGACCATTTCGTCCCGGCCAGGGACTCCGTGGCGGCAGACTTCTCCGCGGCCATGAGGGCTTTCGCGAACGCTCAGAAGATCAAGAACTATTTTGAAGTGGGACGCTCCGGGATTTGCCACGCGCTCGTCGCCGAAAAAAGGCTCGCTCTGCCTGGGGAGCTTTTCGTCGGCGCCGATTCACATACGTGCACCATAGGCGCGCTGGGAGCTTTCGCGACGGGCGTCGGCAGCACGGACCTCGCCGGAGTCTGGGCGCTCGGAGAGATATGGCTCAAGGTGCCCGAGACGGTGCGCGTGGTGCTCACGGGCCGTTTGCGCAGGTACGTCACGGCGAAGGACGTCGTCCTTCATCTTGTCGGCCTTTTGGGCCTCGCCGGGGCGCGTTACAAGGCGGTGGAATTTGGAGGCGACCTGCTCGCGGCGATGCCGGTGAACGAGCGGCTGACGCTCTGCAACATGGCGGCGGAAATGGGCGCGAAAACGGCCCTCGTTCCGCCCGACAATGTGACCGAGGCCTTTTTCGCCGAAAAGGGCCTCGCCATCGAGCGCTCGCCGCTACCCGATGAAGGGGCCCGCTACTCGCGAACGGAGGCGTTGGACGCGTCCTCGCTCGGCCCTCTGGTGGCCGAACCTTTCAGCCCCGAAAAAGTCAAGCCGGTGGCCGCGTTGAGAAACGTCAAGGTTGACCAGGTTTTCATAGGTTCCTGCACCAATGGCCAGATCGAGGATTTGCGCGCCGCCGCCGAGATCCTGCGGGGGCGGAAAGTGGCGGGGGGGTTGCGGCTGATAGTCACTCCGGCGACGCAGGAGGTTTTCATCAAGGCCGCCGCCGAGGGCGTGCTTCACGACCTAGCGGAAGCGGGGGCAGCGGTAACCGCGCCTTCGTGCGGCGCCTGCCTGGGCGGCCACGGAGGCGTGCTGGGCAAGAACGAAACCGCCCTCGCGACGACCAACCGGAATTTTCGTGGAAGGATGGGAGACCCGACCTCGAAGGTCTATCTCTCCAACCCGTACGTCGCCGCCGCGACGGCAGTGGCCGGAACCATCTGCCATCCGGAGGAGCTCGAGTGAGGCCAATCAGCGGAAAGGCGTGGATTTTTGGCAACGACGTTGACACCGACGTCATCATTCCGGCGAAGTTCTGCGCGACGCTAGACGCCAAGGAGCTTGGGCGGCACGCCATGGCTGGACTGGACGAGGGCTTCGCCGCGAGGGTCATTCCTGGAGACATCATCGTTGCCGGCGACAACTTCGGCTGCGGCAGCAGCCGCGAAACCGCTCCTTTGGCCTTGCAGGGCGCGGGAATCGGCGCGGTCGTTGCCTCGTCGTTCGCCAGGATATTCTTCAGGAACGCAATAAACGTGGGCCTGCCCATAGCGGAGGCCGACGGGGCCGCAGCGAACTCAAAAGAGGGCAACGTCTTTCAAATAGATCTCGGCGCCGGCGTGGTAACTAACGTCACGACGGGCCTATCTTACCAGGCGACGCCGTTTCCGCCCGAGATCGGCGAGATCATATACGCCGGAGGGCTTGTTCCGTACGTCAGAAAACGTCTCGCGAAGTGACCCAAAGGGAGGGAGAATGAACGGCCAGGAGGAAAAACCCAGACACCCGAAGGGATTGTACGTACTCTTCTTCACCGAGATGTGGGAGCGGTTCGGCTTCTACACGATGCTCTTCATCTTTACGCTCTACCTCGACGAGCACTTCCACTTCCGCCATCCCGGGGAAATTTACGGAGCCTACCTCGCCCTAGTCTACTTCACCCCGATAGCCGGGGGATGGGTGGCAGACAGGCTGCTCGGTTTTCGAAAGACGATAGTCCTGGGCGCCATCCTTCTCGCGGCGGGGTACGCCATAATGGCGGTGAAGGTCAACGACAAGCCGGCCGTCGAGCAGCGGGTCGCCGCGGCGGAGAAGGCCTACTCTCAGGCATTTTCAGAGTGGCAAAAACAGGGGGAGGCCGCCAAGGCGGCCGGCCGGCCTTTCGAGGCGCTCCAGCCAAGGTACGACGGGCCGGAGAGAACCGCCGGACGGCCCCTCCTGTTTCTGGCCCTTTTGGTCCTCGTGGTGGGAAACGGCCTCTTCAAGCCGAACATCTCGGTCATGGTCGGCAACCTCTATGAGGAGGGCAACCCTCTGAAGGATTCGGCGTTCAACATCTTCTATATGGGAATCAACATCGGTGCCTTCTTCGCGCCGCTGGCCGCCGCCGCGCTCAGAAACACGCTAGGCTGGTGGTGGGCTTTTGGAGCCGCCGCCGCTGGAATGCTCGTTGGGCTTGCCATTTTCACGCTTTTCCAAAAGCACGTCGCGCACGCGGAAATCGCTCACGGCTCTGGCTCCATAGTCCAGGGCGCGGAGCTTTCATGGGCTCAGGAGAAAAGCCGGATCCTCGCTCTTCTTGCCATCTACGCCATCGTCGTCCTGTTCTGGATGGCCTTCCACCAGAACGGATTCACGATGACCCTTTGGGCCCGCGACTCGACCGGCCCGATCTTCGGCCTCCACATTCCTCCCGAGACCTTCGGCGCCGCCAACGCGTTCTTCGTCGTCACGCTGACGCCGCTGGTGGTCTGGTTCTGGAGCAAGCTAAGGAAGCGCCAGTTGGAGCTTTCGACGCCTGGCAAGATGGGCATCGGCATGATTCTCACGGGCGCCGCCTTCGCCATTATGGGGCTGGCTGGAACGATGGGCGGCGACGCTGGCAGGGTCTCGCCGCTATGGCTGATCGCCGCCTACGCCGCGGTGACGCTGGGCGAGCTGAATTTAAGCCCAATGGGCCTCGCTTTCTGCTCGAAGGTCGCGCCGCCCAGGTTCAGAGGGCTGATGATGGGGCTCTGGTTCGGGGCGACCGCGTGCGGCAATTATCTCGCCGGAGGGATCGAATTCCTCTGGGACCGCTGGCCCCACTCGAGCTTCTTCTTCTTCCTGACCGCCAGCAGCCTTTTCGCCGCGCTCCTGCTCGGCGTCGTTCTGAAAAGGGTGAACGCGGCGGTCGCCTCGTGAGAAAAAACGACCCGCGTATCAAAAGAAGGGGCCCTCGAAGGGCCCCTTCTTCTGCTTCATTGGAAAGATTTTATTTCTTCTTGACGTCTCCCGTGGCAGCGCCGTGGAGCTTGACTTCCACCTTGTTCTCCAGGTGGTCGTAGTACTCCTTGAGGACGGCGATGACCTCGGGCTTCGAGAACTCCTTCGGCACCGGCTTGCCTTCACTCATGAGTTTGCGCAGGAGCGTGCCTGAAAGCAGCAGCCTCGCGCCGCCCTTGTAGTTGCCCTCGTCGTCAATGACGGCCTTGCTCTCGTGGGGGCAGGTCTTCATGGAGGCCATGG
>JBBINO010000100.1:0-8331 GCA_037443845.1 Acidobacteriota bacterium | reverse complement strand
TCTTCCGCCTCTTCAAGCGTCAGATAGCCCCGCAAGACCGCGCCTATTGGGAAAAAGAACTCGAAACCCAGCGCAACGCCATCCAGACGTTTGATAATCAAATAGCGACTCTTGAAAGGAAGCTCAATCAAGAGGTCTATAAACTGTTTGCCCTATCGTTGGATGAAATCAAGCTTATAGAGGGAGCCTAAGATGCATGGAGCTTTTCAGGCTATACTTAGCATAGATATCAATAAGGTCTGCAAGCTCGATCACGGGAAAGCCGCCCTTACGGATGACGCGAATACGCTGAAGGAGATGCAGGAGCAACTGGGGAGAAAATGTTCAACATATGGCGACCACTTGCCAAAGCTGGTACTGGACCAAGATTATCCCTTCAAGCGGGCAGCAGAGCTTGCAAGGCAAATTGTTGATTGGGTTACGAGACGCTTTGAAGAGCCCGGATATAAGGACCAAGTCCATAGTTGTATTCAAGGTTTGAAACAGGGCTTCCCTGAGATGATGCTTTGGGCCGATATTTTCTCTGTGCAATCTACTTGCGACAGCCTTCTCAAAGAGCAAAAGAATGTTGAAGAACTGCTAAAGGAGAAAGTGTCCGCTATCGATGCAAAGAAGAAAGAAATCGAAGAGTGCCTCCAAAGCGAAAACGAAAAGCTAGGAGTTGAGCGGGAGAAGGTAATAGCGATTCTCAACGAAGCCAAGACCTTCGCCCAGCAAGGCAAAGTATCGCAGCTTGCAGGTATCTACAAAGCGCAAGCTGATTCGCACTTTGCCGCCAATAAACACTGGCTCTATGGGGCGCTTGGTAGCACGGCGGGTCTTATGGGGGTGGCGCTTTTCATGTTCTGGCTCATCCCTGAACAAGGAATCAAGTCCTTTTTAAGTCCAAACCACTGGCAGCCAACGCTTGCTTTTGCCCTTCTTCTCCTGCCGCTGCTTGCGCTATTGGGCGCGGTAAATTTATGCGCAAAAAGAGCGGCGGCACATGCGCATCTCCATAGCGTGTTTGAGCATAAGGCAAGCATTGCCAAGGCCTTTGTGTGGATGAGCGATACGGAGAAGGATGACAAGTTGCGCGCCGAATGGATGAAGAGCATCGTCGAAGGTCTTGTCCATTTCGAATCTTCCGGTTTTCTTGGCAAGGAAAGCGGCGCCAGTGCCCCACAACCAATTACGATGCAAGTGGTCAAAGAGGTCAAAGATATGGTAGGTCAGCATCAATAGTGCCGGGGTCTTTGTTAAAGGAAGCGAAGGGAGACTTCTATGTCCACCAAAATGACGTTGGCCCGCGTTGGCGAAATCATGAAAATGGTTCTTCAAGAGCTAAAGGCCGTAACATCGGGGGTCAAATCTTGCTTTCTAGCAGTCCATCAAGCGCGCGTCTCTTGGCTGCCGTCTCACTTCTCACGTCTCACGTCTTCCCACTCCCCGCTCGCAATGACAGCGTGGCCGTCCGATTCCGGACAAGCCGGAATGACGCGGCCGCCGCGTCCTCCCGTCCGCCCTTTCGCGGCGAGCGTCACGCCAGCAGCAGGAGGACGAAATAGATAGTCATCGCGGCGAAGCCGAGGGGAACGCCGAAGCGGGCCCACTCCTTCATTGAGATGCCGAGCTTCGACGCCGCAATGATGTTTGGAATGTTCCCGGGGATCAGCATTCCGCCCGCGATCAGAAGGCCGAGGAGCACGTCGCGAAGCTGGCTCATGCTCATGCCCGGCGAGACTTCGGCGGCGGCGAGCGTCGCGTTGTCGAGCACCGCGCTCGCGCTGTTGGCCCAATAGAGCACCGAAGGGCTCATCTTCAAAACAAACTCATCCACGAGCGGCTTGAACCCTTCGCCAAGGAAGACGAGCGCCATCACGAAGAGAAAGACCTTAAAGGCGCGCATGAAGACGTCCCGGTAACTTTCGTCGGCGCGCGCCTCGGCTTCCGGTTCCACGAGGCTCTCCGCCGCCGAAGCGGCCTGCGGCTCGTGAAGAAAAAGGCTCATCACGGCGAACGCGATGACGCCCGGAACGATCCACGGCCCGAGGCGCACGACCAGAAACCAGAAACCTGCGTGATACGGCTGCCCGGCAAGCTTCGCAATCGTGATGGTGCTCAAGGGTTCGCCGAGCGGCGTCAGGCCGGCACCCAGGCCGAGCGCGAAGCAGGCGGTGACGACGATCTTTATTTCCGCATTGCGCTCAAGCCTTAGCACCGAGACGTATTCGACCAAAAGCAGCGCCGCGATTATGACGGTGATTACGCTGGAAAGCATTCCCAACCCGAGAATCACGAAAAACGTCAGCCAGCGGGGGCCGAGTTTTTCTAGCGCCGGTCCGATGAGCTTTTCGAGAGGGCGCCGTCCCCACTTGAAGGCGAACCCCATGACGAGCACGGCACCCGTTATGGGCAAAGGGTGCAGGAGCGCCTCGCGGATAAGCCCGCCGTTGAGCGCGCCGCCAAGCACGGCCGCCGCTATCCCCATGACGAAGAGAAATACCTCGATGTTGCGCTCTACGTGTTGAAAGAGAAACGGCAGGACCAGCACCGCGACGAGAATCAGCACCAGACCGAAGATCATTGGGACCTCTCGGGTGAACGGTAAAGAGTAAAAGGTGAAGGGTAAAGGGTTTAGGGATAAGAAGCACCCTTCACTTCTTCACTCTTCACGCTTCACCTGTCTTAAGGGTACAATTGATAGAGCATCCTGGGGTACGGGATCGTCTCTCTGACGTGGGGCAGGCCGCATATCCACGCAACGGTTCGTTCGAGGCCGATGCCGAACCCGCCGTGTTGAACCGTCCCATATTTGCGGATGTCCAGGTACCACTGAAAAGCCTTCTGCGGCAGGCCGTGCTCTTTGATCCTCTGTAACAGCAGGTCGTGATCGTGAATGCGCTCCGACCCCCCGATGATCTCGCCGTAGCCTTCCGGCGCGAGAACGTCAACGCAAAGGGCGAGGCTCGGGTCTTGCGGGTCCGGTTCCATGTAAAAGGCCTTGACGGCCGACGGATAGCGGTGGACCATGATGGGCCTGTCATACTGCTGGGTAAGAATGGTTTCGTCATCGCCGCCGAAGTCATCCCCGAATTTAACGTCCGAACCGAGGGAATGAAGCTTCTCGACGGCCTCCTTGTAAGGGACCCGCGGGAACGGCTTCTGGATGTTCTCAAGCTTCGACAGGTCGCGCTCAAGAATCTTCAGTTCCTCGGGGCAGCGTTCGAGGACGCGCCCTACGACGTAAACCAGGAACTCCTCGGCGAGGTTCATCACGTCGTCGAGCCCGGCGAAGGCGACTTCGGGTTCGAGCATCCAGAATTCCATGAGGTGGCGGCGCGTCTTGCTCTTCTCGGCCCTGAACGTGGGACCGAAGCAGTAAACCTTGCCGAGCGCCATGCAGGCCGGTTCCAGATAAAGCTGGCCCGACTGCGAGAGGAAGGCCTTCTCGCCGAAGTAGTCGGTCTCAAAAAGGGTCGTCGTGCCCTCGCAGGCCGCCGGCGTGAGGATCGGGCTGTCAACGAGCGTGAAGCCGTGCTCATAGAAGAAATCCCTGAACGACTGGGCGATCTCGGAGCGGCAGCGCAGGATGGCCGCCTGGCGCGACGAGCGCAGCCAGAGGTGGCGGTTCTCCATTAGAAAGCCGGTGCCGTGCTCCTTCTTGCCGATGGGGTACTCCTCGGCCATGTGGATCAGCTTGATGTCCGTGATGCCGAGTTCCACGCCGCCAGGCGCGCGCTTGTCGGCCCGGATGACGCCCGTCACCGTGACGGAAGATTCCAGGCTGATCACGTCCACTAGCTCGAACAGCTCGGCCGGGACGTCGTTCACGAAGGCGACGCACTGCAAATAGCCGGTGCCGTCCCTGAGGATGAGAAACCGCACCTTGCCCGACGAGCGCTTGTTGTAAACCCAGCCGTGCAGAGTTACGGTGTCGCCGATGCGGGATGGGAGCTGGTTGATCATCAGTCTTTTGTACATTTTTCTTCCTGTCCTGCCTGCTATTCAGGAGCCCGGCGCCTTGAGCGTCACTCCTCTTCCTCTTCGAGCTCGCGGCCCTTGCGGCCGAGAGAAATGGGATACACGCCCGCCTCTTTCTTCCCAATGTGGATGATCTTCGACTTCTGGGCGGCGGCCAGGAAAGCCTTGAACTGGCCGAAGCCATACGTCTTTTCGTCAAAAGCCGGATCAAGCTGGACCATCTTCTGCTTGAGGACGGACGAGTTGACGGCGCGGTCCTCGTCTTCAAGAAGCGCCATTGCTCGCCCCAGAAGCGCGAAGGCTTCGTCCAGCCCTTTCGCCTCTTCAACGGCCGCCGCGCCCTGCGCCTTGGCCGGCTGGCGGACGGGCTTGACCTGCTTCGCTTTTGCCGCCGCCTGAAGATTTTCGTAAGCAAGGTACTCGTTGCAATTACGCATTACGGCCGGAGACGTCGCCTTGCGCATCCCGAGGATCACGACCCGCTTGTTGAAATTCTGGAGCCTCGTTATGAGCGGCAGAAAGTCGCTGTCGCCCGAAACGATGGCGAATGCGTCTATGTGCGGGTTCGTCAGGCACGCCTCCAGCGCGTCGAGCGCCAGTTGAATGTCAGCGCCGTTCTTGTCGCCTCCGGCGTATATGCTGGGCCTCTCCACTAGCTCGACGCCGTGTTCCGCGAGCGCCCGGCGGAATTGCGCGAACTTCTGCCAGTCGCCGTAAGCCTTCTTCAAAAGGATGATACCGCGCTCCCTCAAGGCGTCGAGTATCGTCTCGATGTCCAACTGTCCGTTGTAGAAATCTATGAAAAGAGCTATCCGCTCCGTTTTGGCTGTTTCTGTCCCCATGGCTAGCGCTCCTTAGGCAAAAGTCCCGCGTCCGCCAGTATTCTATCCCATAGCAGAGGCAAAAGCCAGAACGGACGAAGGATGAGGGACGATTATGATTGCCTCAACGCTCCGCCAACTAGCGTCGCTAGGCAAATCTGGCTGGGTTGAACGGACCGGGATCAACTGGCGGGACAAGGTCCAGGATCAAGCTTGCGGCAAGCTGGCCTACCGCGGCCGATGAGGTCATGCCGTGGCCTCCGAGCGCCGCGACCCAAAAGAGGTTGCTAATCAGAGGATCCCTGCCAATGACGAAGCCGCCGTCGGCCGAGAAGGTCCTGAGCGCCGCCCAGCCCCGCGCAACCGGCGACGAGGCGAGCGAAGGCAGGGCCGACTTCAGGCGGACCGCCAGCTCCCTTGCCGCCTCTTCATCCATGGGCGGCACGCACGGCGGAAAGACGGCTTCGTCGCACGGGCACATGAGCCACCCGCCGCTTTCCGGCCTGACGTAAACTTCGGGATTGAGCGACCAGAGGTAGGGAGCGCGAGGGTTCAAGCCGGGCATCGCTCCCGTGTGAAAAAGGTGGCGCCGCCTCGGCGTGAGCTTCAGGTCCGCCGCGCCCGCCAGCCGCGCCAAACCACGCGCCCACGCCCCCGCCGCGATGACGACCGTACTCGCTTCGAAACGGCCCGAGCTGGTCACGACGCCGGCGATCCTCGAACCAGAGCGCTCGAACCCCGTGACCCTCTTCCCGGTAAGAACCTCCTGGCCCCGCAGGTACGAGGTGAGCAGGGCATGAATGTCCACCAAGCCGTCCGCCGGACAGAAGAGCGCCCTTTCAAACGGTGCCCCGTCGAAAACCGGGGCCATCTTGATGGCCGACCGCCTGTCCACCATTAGCGCCTCGGCCCCAGCTTGAAGCGCGGTCCGGTGAATTTCGTCCAGCAACGGCGCCCACTTGCCGGACGCGTCGTAGAGAAAGCCCCCGGTCACTTCGATCAAGGGCGTTTCACAGAAGCCATGGGGCGGATTCCTCAGGAAGACTGCTCCCAGCGAGCAAAGCTTTGACGTGGGCAGGTCGCGCTCGGCCTGGCGGGCGATCCCCGCGTTTTTGCCAGACGCGTGCACTCCGGGGAAGTCCTCCTGCTCCAAAATCAGCGGGCCACCGGCGCCGAGCTCCTTGAGCCACCACGCCGTGGCGGCCCCCGCGAACCCAGCGCCAATTATCACTATTCTGCCCTTGCCTGACACTCGGCTCTCCATTGGCGGCCCGATGAACCAGGCCGCCCGTATGATAACAGATTGTCGGGCTGTTTTGGCTTGGCCGCAGGACTCCTTGACTGATCCCGCGCTATCGGGTTATAAGTGGAAACGGAGCCGAACAGGCGTGGATGATATGGAAACGTTCGGCGTGACGGGAGGACAAGATGGCATTTTGCTCAGAGTGCGGAACACCGATGCAAGAGGGAGCGGCAGTTTGTCCGAATTGCGGATGGAAAAACGAGACGGGCGCGCCAGCGAGGGAGATGCCTCCGACCATCCCAATCCCGGCCGTGAAACCGGCCCCAACGGCGGCTCCGGCGCCGAGTTCTCCAGCGCCACCGGCGGCCAGGACCCAGACGCCCGCCACGCCTCCGGCCGCAAAGACGCAAGCCGCGCCGCCACAACCGCCCGCAGCCAGGACGCAGCCGCCCGCGCCAGTGCAGGCCACCACTGCAGCAGCCGGGCAGGCGGCGCCAAAGCCTCCGAAGAAGTCATCAGGCCTTCTCATGTTCCTCCTGATAGGCGCCGTTTTCGTCTTCTTGCTGATGGCCGCCGCGGGCGTCGGAGGATTTTTCTGGTGGAAGCACAGGCAGAAAGTGGCGCTACAGCAGGCGCGGATGGCCCAGCAGGAAGCAGCGATGGCCGAGCAGCAGGCACAGGAGGCGCAGCCTGAAAACCAGCCCTCCACGACACAGGAGCAACCTTCGCAAACCGTTGAGCCGCAGGCCGAGCCTTCCGCGCCAACGGCGGAGCCAAGCGAACAGGCGGCAAACCCGCCAGCCGAACCGGCCCCCGTGAAAAAGACGCCGAAGCAGCCGAAAGCAACTCCGCCTCCGACGGAAACTCCTAAGCCTTCTTCCACCGAGACGGCCCAAGCTCCCGTGGCGACAGAGCCGCCAGCCGAAGCGCCGAAGCCGGCCATCCCAGAGGCGGTCAATCTGGAAAACGCTTTCGGCAAGCCGTGCGGCAACAACGAGCAGTTCGTCACCGGCCTCTACCAGAGCGTCCTGGAAAGACAACCGGACCAGGGCGGCATGGCGATGTGGCTTGGGAAAATGGGTTCCAACACGACGAGAGAAGACATCTACAGGCAGTTTTTCTCCTCGCAGGAATACGTTGCAAGGAACAAGAGCGACCGGCAGTTCGTCCGTGACGCCTACCAGGCGGTGCTTGGAAGGGAACCTGACGAGGCCGGCATGCAACTCATGCTCGCGAAGCTGCAAAAGAAGAAGACCAAGCGCGTTGACGTCATCAACGGGCTGCTCTCTTCGGCAGAGTACAAGGCCATCATGACCAACTGCAGATAGCCAACCACGGAGAGCGTATTTGGGCTAGAGACTTGCTAGGTTACTTTCTCGCCCAGAAGCAGTAATTCTGGGCTACCGGGGAGGCAATTCTTTCCAGAATGCCATCCATAGCATCGAAACAAGCCGTCAAGGCGGCGTTGTCCTTCACGAAGGAGGGAAAGCTCACGCAAATATTGCGTGGCAAGATGCCATACCGCCGGCAACCCAGCAGATGCATGTTCGCTGCGGCGCAAAGAGACTTTATTTTTTTTGCGGTGTAGCGATGCTTGTGGAAATGGCCGCTAGGGCTCCATGCGTGCCGGCTCAATGCCTCAATCAAGCTGTATTCGTTGGGCAAATGGAAACAGATGAATAGGCCGCCAGGTTTAAGTGTCCTGCGGATTTCTTTCAGGCTCGCCTCGTCATCTCCGCCTGTTTCCGCCACATGTTCGAGCACGCCTATACTGAATATCGCGTCGAAATCCTCATTGCCAAAAGGAAGGCGAGTTGGCTCGTTGTCAGTGCCTTGAACGAACACCAGCGGCCTGGTCTGTAATCCATCGAGATGTTTAAACATACACGGCTTTGCGTCAAACGAAAACGATGTCACTCGATGGCCGCACAACGCCAGAAAAAATGAAAAATGGCCGTTCCCGCATCCCCAGTCCAGGACTTTGCTATCCGGAAGGATCTCGCGATGGCAGAGATCATAAGCCCTACGGTACTGGTGTGCCGTGATGCGGCCATCGAACTGATTGATATCCTGGCAAGCTCTGGAGCGCACCAGCGGCGAAACGAGCCGGAACACGTCATCAATTGATGGGCCATCACATTTCATGTCAAACGTCCAAGCCGAAAAACGGAGCCTTCTTCGCGATTGCCCCTAGCCCCTGCGGGCATCATGCTATCGTTCATCGCACCAGCGCCACGGCTTCTATCTCTACGAGGACGTCCTTGGGAAGCCTCGCCACCTCGACGGTGGAGCGCGCCGGAGGAT
>JBBINO010000099.1:0-8410 GCA_037443845.1 Acidobacteriota bacterium | reverse complement strand
TTTAGGGCGTGGACTACCAGGGTATCTAATCCTGTTTGCTCCCCACGCTTTCGCGTCTCAGCGTCAGAAGTGGTCCAGAGAGCCGCCTTCGCCACCGGTGTTCTTCCAGATATCTACGCATTTCACCGCTACACCTGGAATTCCGCTCTCCCCTCCCACACTCAAGCCTGGCAGTTTCGAAAGCAGTTCCCAGGTTGAGCCTGGGGCTTTCACTTCCGACTTGCCAAACCGCCTACACGCGCTTTACGCCCAGTAATTCCGAACAACGCTAGCCCCCTACGTTTTACCGCGGCTGCTGGCACGTAGTTAGCCGGGGCTTCCTCTGCCGGTACTGTCACCCCGCCGTGATATTAGCACGGCAGGGCTTCTTCCCGGCTCACAGGGTTTTACGACCCGAAGGCCTTCATCACCCACGCGGCGTCGCTGGGTCAGGCTTTCGCCCATTGCCCAAGATTCCTCACTGCTGCCTCCCGTAGGAGTCTGGCCCGTATCTCAGTGCCAGTGTGGCCGGCCACCCTCTCAGGCCGGCTACCCATCGTAGGCTTGGTGGGCCGTTACCTCACCAACTACCTAATGGGGCGCGGGCTCCTCTTTAAGCGATAGCTTGCAAGCAGAGGCCATCTTTGCCCCCAGGAACCAGAGTCCCCGGGGGGTTATGCGGTATTAGCGCCCCTTTCGGGACGTTATCCCCCACTCAAAGGCAGATTACCCACGTGTTACTCACCCGTGCGCCACTCTACTCGGGGTTGCCCCCTTTCGCGTACGACTTGCATGTGTTAAGCGCGCCGCCAGCGTTCGTTCTGAGCCAGGATCAAACTCTCCAGTTAATTGGATGAGTTGTCCTAAAAACGTTCGAATCCGGTCTGGAACCTTTCGGTCCCATACAAGGCTGTGACCGTTTGCGCTACCCAGTTTTCAAAGAGCCGTCGCCTTTGCCCCCTTCGGGGCGGCAATTAGAAATTATAAAACTTTCTTCTTCGCTTGTCAAGCCCTCTTGGCCCTTCCGGCCGGAGCTTCCCGGGGCGTGAGCTTTCCGCTCTTCCCAAGGCGCGAAACCGAAGTTTACAACAGTTAGGGCCCATTGTCAAGCGTATTTAGAGGAAACCTCTTTGGAGGAAGGAGCCGAAGCCCCGCGCCACGGCCTTGCCGGACCGGCCAACGGCCAATGAAAATCAGACGCCGCTTGATTGCGAGGCCGCCCGCTCGCCGCGCTTCGCGAGCACCGTCTGGGCGGCCCACGAAGCCGCGGCGAGGAGGGCGCATAGGAGGCCCAGTACCCGCCACGAGCCGCAGAATCCCATCAGCGCTCCTGCGGCGAGGGGCCCGGCGCCTATGCCCAGGCCTATGAGGGTTTCATGAATCGCCCCCTGCTTGGCGTTGTCGGCGTCCGGAGTGTGCAGGCCGTAGTAAATCGCGAAGGTGTAAGCCACGGCGTAGGCGATTCCTCCCAGCGCTGGGATCAAAGCGAAAACAAACGCGGATGCCGGAAGGACGAAAGCGGCCGCGAAGACGGCCAGCGCCAGAGCGCTCAAGGCCGAAGTGATCGCCGGGCGCCCGATCCAGAACCGGGCTCGTGCCATCACCAGAAATACCGAGAAGACCGCGAGGTTTCCCCATGCGGCGTAGAGCCCGACGCTTCCGGCCGGGAACCCTTGAGACAACATTATCTTCGGGTAGAGGAACATCATGCCGAAGAATGCGAGCGTAGCTATGAAAAGGCCTGCCCTGGCGGCCCCTCTGAGCCTGCGGGCGGTGATTGCCGCCTCGCCGCCTCCACCGCCTTCCGCGCCGTAAGCCTTGCCGTAAGAGCCTGGAAGCCTCTCACCGTGGCGCTTGAAGTGAAGCGCGACCGAGGCCGAGAGCACAAGGCAGAGCGCGGTCCCGCCGGCGAACATCCACGACGGGTGCGCGGTGATAAGCGCCGGGCCGGAAACCATCCCGAAAATATTTCCGGCGCTGTACGAGAGGGAAAAACGCGAAGTCGTTCCGGCAGGATCGGCTCCCTCCATGGCCTCCATGCGGGAAAAGAGCCCCTCCGCACACGGAAAAAAGAAGCCGTAAAAAAGCGTCGAAAGGCCAGCCGTCACGAAGAGCCATGCTGGCGATGACCAGAAAAGCCCCGTCAGGAGCGCCACCGCGAACAGCGCGAGCCCTGCGGCCATCGGCCTCTTCGCCCCCAACTTGTCCGTGCGCGGCGCGACCAGGATGGCCGAAGCCACATAGAAGATGTACGAGGCGAAGTTCAAAAAGCCGATGAAGAGCGGAGACATCCCCCAAGCCGCGGCTCGCGTGTTCCAGGCGGCCTGGAGCATCCATAAAAGCGCCGAGAGCAAAAAAACTATCAGATGAAACAACCCGAACATTTAGAAAACCCGCCTCCCTCTTCAGCGCGAGGAATGACTGCCTTGCGCCGTTTCCAGCGCGCCAGCGATGAATTTACTCCATCGCGACGGCTTTGGCAAAGGCCAGAAGGCGCCCGTCACTTGCGCCCGCTCCATCTCTTTGCGACAATGGCCAGGGGAGCCGCATGGCCCGGGTCAACGGAACGGATCAAGACATGAAGAGCGATTGGGAGACTTGTTACCGCCTCCTTCCTGGCGTCTCGCGCACTTTCGCGATAGCGATAGCCGGATTGAAAGAGCCGCTTCGCGGCGCCGTCTGCGTCGCCTACCTTCTCTGCCGCATCCTCGACACCTTCGAGGACGCGCCCGGCCTTTCGCCAAGCGAGCAGGGCGATCTCATCTTCCCCTTCCTCGACGACATGAACTCGGGCAAGCTTCCCCCTCCATCCTGGCGCGAACGGGCGGCGGATTCCCTCCGTGACGCCTCGTCGCAAAACGACGCCGAGCTGGTGGCCCATTCGGAGGAGGTGCTCCGCTGCCTGTGGTCACAAGGCGAGCCCGCCCGCATAGCGACGCGCCGATGGGTCTCCGAAATGGGATGGGGGATGGTCGCTTACAGCGGGCGCATGGGCGAAAACGGCCTGAAGTCAATTCCCTCAATGGCCTCCTTGGACCGTTACTGCTACTACATCGCGGGCACCGTAGGGTATCTTCTGACCGACCTTTTCTATATCCATTCCGGCCTGATCGGCCAGCCTCTCTTCTACCAGCTGCAGGAGGACGCCCTGGACTTCGGGCTCGCCCTTCAAAAGGTCAACATCATTAAGGATATGGGAGAGGACTTCCACAGAGGCTGGTGCTTCATCCCCGGCGATCTGCTCGCCGAGGCTGGGCTCGAACCGAAGGACCTTGCCGACGAATCGAAGGGAGCGGAAGTATACCAAGCGGTCCGGCCGGTTCTCCGCTCGGCGGCGAACAACCTTGAGCGCGGGTGGATATACCTGACAAAAATGGTGGTTGAAGAGAGGGAGATAAGGCTCTTCCTCGGCTACAGCCTCTTCTTCGCCGCGAAGACCCTGGCGCTCGTGGCCGAAAATCCGGGCCGTCTGGTCATACAAAACGAGAAGCTGAAGATAAGCCGCCTGGAGGTGGGAAGCGTGGTCGCCGCCGTGAATCTGGCCGTCTCAAACCCCGGCGCTCTCGAAAAGCTCTGGCGGAAGACCACCGAGCCCCTGCTTTCCTTCGCCGGTTAGCCGGCCTTGGCGAGCCTGTTGTTTCCGAAACCGTAGGCGGCGTAAATCACGAGACCGATCCCGAGCCAGATGACGAACCTCAGCCACGCGGTGCCGGGAAGGCTTATCATCAGGTAGCCGCAAAGAATGATCCCGAGCGCTGGAAGCACGGGAAATAGCGGCACTTTGAATGGGCGCTGCAAATCCCTCCTCGTATACCTGAGGACGATCACGCCCGCGCAGACGATGATGAAGGCGAAGAGCGTCCCTATGGAGCACAGCTCCGACGAGACGTCTATCGGCGTGAAGGCCGCGGCCGCCGCGACGACCATGCCGGTCATCAGCGTGCTCAGGTACGGCGTGCCGAAACGGGAATGGACCCTCGACAAGGCCGATGGCAGAAGCCCGTCGCGCGACATCGAAAAAATTATCCTCGGCTGGCCCATCATCAATACAAGCAAGACGCTCGTAATGCCGGCGAGAGCCCCGACGCTTATTACGGCCGATGCCCAAGGCATCTTGAGGACATTCAGCACCAGAGCGATCGGGTCGGCCACGCCGAGCTGCGCGTACGGAACGACGCCCGTCATGATCGCGGCGACCGCCATGTAGAGCACCGTGGCGATCGCGAGAGAGCCCATGATGCCCAGGGGCATGTCCCGCTGGGGGTTGACCGCCTCTTCCGCCGTCGTCGAGACCGCATCGAAGCCGACGTAGGCCAGAAATACGATTGCCGCGGCGCGCATCACGCCGCCGAATCCAAAAGGCATGAAGGGGTGCCACTTCGCCGGGTCAACGTGGCCGAAAGCCGCGACGATGAAGAAGAGGATCACGGCCAGCTTCACTACGACTATTCCCAGGTTGACCCGCGAGCTTTCCTTGACGCCTCGCACCAACAGCAACATCAAGAGCAGAACGATGGCGACGGCCGGAAGGTTGAACCACCCTGGCGCCTTGTCCCATGGCGAAGCCGTCAATTCGGGCGGAAGCGTCCAGCCAAAGGCATTCTGAACCAGGTTGACGAAGTAGGCCGACCAGCCGGTTGATACGAGGATGGCGGCCACCATGTATTCAAGGATGAGGTCCCACCCTATCACCCACGCGAAAATTTCGCCGAGGGTCGCGTAGCCGTAAGTGTAAGCGCTCCCGGCGACGGGGATCATGGCCGCCAGTTCAGCGTAGCAGAGCGCCGAGCAGGCGCACGCCGCGGCCGCGATGGCGAAGGAGAGCATGATTCCAGGCCCCGCGTTCTTGGCCGCCTGCACGCCCGGGAGCACGAAGATTCCCACGCCGATGATGCAGCCGATGCCGATAGCTATCAGGTCCCAAACCCGAAGCGTCTTCTTGAGCCGCTTGCCCTCCGTCTCCGTCTCGGCCATCAACTGGCCGAGGGGCTTCGTCCGCATAAGGGATGAGAGAATCGTCCCTATGGGGCGGCTCATCTTGCCCCGCCCTCTTCGCGCCACGAGAGTTCGAAGATACAAGGCCCCCGGGTCCTTCCGCCGGCGAGGACGCCACACGTAGTGTGGGTGACGGCGGGCTCCTTAGCGCCTACGGCTTCGAGCGCCCCGAAAAGATAACCCACCGCCGTCGAACAATCCAGCGCGCTCGCCTTTTCGAGGCCGCTGTTGTTCATCGTGACGCGGCATCGCCCCGGGACGAGATCCTCCACTTTGAGCGACTTCGCGGCCTCGGGGCCGTAACACTGGCGGTAGATGATGGGAAAATCTTTCGTCAGCCATTCGCCGGGCCTCTTCCCGGCGAAGAAGGGACGGAAGACCGAAGCGGCCTGCCGCTTGGCGTTGAATCTCCCCGCTTCAAAGGCGAGGCATGGATTTTTCGACGAGTTCGTGACCGGGCTCGCTCCCGGCGCGCTGAGCACCCGGCTCATCGCTTCCAGAAATACCTTGTCCACCCAGTCCGGCAGGATGGAACTGGCAAGAATCGCCCCGCTAAAAAGCTTCTTCTCGATAACCTCGCGCTTCTCCGGCGTGGCCGCCAGCCGCAGGCATTCGCTCCTGATTTCGGAAATGGCCTCGCCGGGGTCCCGCCCGCTCTTTTTGCACGTCTCCTCAATGAAGAGGAATCTCCCTTTGACGAAGTCCCCTAACTGGTGTTCGTTCTCGCTGGCCATCTTTGCCCCCTACGGGAGATGAGTTTACACCTTCGGAGGGCGATGGAAAAGGCCACCGGCAAGACCGTGGACAAGCGGATGGATATATCGGTCCAGGAGGCCTTCTCTCCTTTTATCTCGCCGAGGAACCAACCTTCCAACCGTCCTTCCGCGCCATTTCCCCCACATGCGATAAAAGCCTTGCGTCCTCTTGACACCCCTTTTAAGTGGCCCTACACTTTCCCCTGTTGCAACCATGGCAACAGAGACGCTAGATCCTAGCGGGAGGCTCGCGGCAGGCAAAACGGCGCGCCGCCCCGCCGGGGGGCAACGAAAACGGCTGGTTCCAGAAACGAAAAGAGGAGGTTCACCATGTCAATGCTCGAGAAGGTGCTTGAAAAGCAGATTCCCGAAATGCGCAACGACATCAAGGCGTTCGTGAAAGAACACGGGGCCAAGGTGATCGGAGAACTGACCATCGGAGCGGCTTTCGGCGGCATGCGCGGCCTGAAAGCGATGGTCTGTGACACGTCCGAAGTCCCCCCGGACAAGGGCCTCATCATCCGCGGCATTCCCATCGCGCAGCTCACCGGCAAGCTGCCGGAAGAGATTTTCTGGCTTTTGTGCGTTGGAACGCTGCCCAGCGCCGCTGAGCTGAAGGATCTTCAGGACGACCTTAAGGCCCGGGCCAAGAAGCTTCCGAAGTACGTCTTCGACGTTCTCGACGCCATGCCCAAAGACTCGCACCCGATGTGCCAGCTCGACACGGCCGTTCTGGTGCTCGAACGCGAATCACAGTTCCGCGCCAAGTACACCGAAGGAATGAAGAAGGACAATTATTGGGTGCCCATGCTGGAAGACTCCCTCAACATCATGGCCTGGATGCCCGAGATCGCGGCTTACATCTACCGCAAGAGCTTCAACAAGGGTCCGCGCATTCCCGCCGATCCGAACCTGGATTGGGGCGGCAACTACGCCCACATGCTGGGCATTCCCGATCCAACCGGCGAGTTCAAGAACCTCATGCGCCTCTATTTGACCCTGCACAGCGACCACGAGGGCGGCAACGTCTCTGCTCACACCTGCCACTGCGTGGGTTCGGCTCTATCCGACGCTTACTATTCGGTCTCCGCCGGCCTCAACGGCCTGGCTGGCCCTCTCCACGGCCTTGCCAACCAGGAGTGCCTCGGCTGGATTCTCGAAACGATGGAGAAATTCGGCGGCGCGCCCACCGAAGAGCAGCTTTCCAAGTACGCCCAGGACACGCTGAACTCCGGCAAGGTCGTGCCCGGATACGGCCACGCCGTCCTCAGGATCACCGACCCGCGCTTTGACGCCTTTCACGCCTTCGGCGCCAAGGTCTGCCCGACCGATCCCACCTACCAGACGATGGCCCGAGTGTTCAAGGTCGTCCCCGAGGTTCTCAAGCAGGTTCAGAAGATCAAGGATCCGTGGCCGAACGTGGACGCGGCTTCCGGCTGCCTGCTTTACCACTTCGGCATGAAGGAGTTCAGCTACTACACGGTGCTCTTCTCCGTCAGCCGCACCATGGGTATGGCCTCGCAGCTCGTAGTAGCGCGCGCCTGGGGCGAAGCCATTGAGCGCCCGAAGTCAATGCCGACCGCCTGGTTCAAGGCGCAGGCCGCGAAGTAATCACCGCATCAAACGTTCGCAACGCCGGAGGGGCCGCAAGGCCCCTCTTTTTTGCGCCTTGGGGAAGGAAGGCGGGAGCGGCGGGGAGGAAAAGAAGCGCTTGATGTCTTGCGTCTGGTGTCTCGTGAGCCCGCCCTGGGTTTGCACCGGCCTTGGTTCACATGGTGCCCTGGCAACGGAGGCGAGCTTGATTGCGCCACGCATACATTCTCTGCGGGTTAGTAAATGTCTTCAACCGACGAAACGAAACCCGGGGGCGCGAGGCCTTTGCGCCCGAGCTGCGGGCAATGGGCTGCCAGAAAGCGAGATGTGCCCCTAGCCCTCTGCGACCCCAGCCCTTCTCATTTCAAGAGCCGTGCGCCGGGACAACGGATTCAACCGGCGAAAAAGACCTCAGCCCTGCTCCTTCGCGCCGGCGCGCCAAGGCTATGCGCCGCGCGGACAATTCAAGATTGTACCCACAGGATAAACATGATCACAAGGGGGAGGGAGAGCACGAGCCACCCGGCCGCCTTCACCATGCATCCGGGGGAAGCATCCGTAATCGCCGGGCCGCCCGAGAGAAACGAGGTACCGGGCCCGGTGATGTCGCCCATCGCCTCTCCGTACCAGATGCAGGCCATCGGAAGAACGAGAAAAGCGAGCGTCCGAAAGAAAAATCCGCCACCTCCGAGAATCCCTGCTGCGATGAGATACGCGAGTGCCAGGAGCAGGGACAAGGTCCGGTTCCAGTCTATCGTCGTCGGAGATTCGCCAACCCTCATTCCACTTCCCTGTTTTCTTGAACACGCGTCGGAGTACATACCGTCGCCACCACTCCCCTGAGGCCTGGTTCATGCGATGGTTCCTGTGCCACTCTAGGTTATTCTTGACGCCCTTTTTTGTCAAACGCCGGCGGGGCAAAAGTGGGACCCGTGCGTCGCGTGGATTTTCGCGCCGGCCTTTGCAGGCGAAGGCCGCTACGGGAGGGCACGGCGCCCACTCCCTGCTCCCACCATCCCTGGTTATCTAAGCGTCTTGGCGTCTTGACCTGTGAAGATAACTTGCCCGCCGCACGAAGTGCGGCCGTC
>JBBINO010000098.1:5697-8537 GCA_037443845.1 Acidobacteriota bacterium | reverse complement strand
ATACCAGCTTATGCCGGACGGACGGCAAGCCGCGACCGGCCCACGCGCCCTTTCTCACAAGCCTGACAAAAGACGGAGGCCTGCGGACAGCTCCTTGGAGGCGAGAGCCGCCGTGTACGGGGGCTCCAAGGCGGGGCGGCCAATGGCGGAAAGCGGGACGTACATTACCTTTCCGCCCCTGTTTTTCTTGTCGGCCAGCGCGGCTTTCAGCACTTCCGGCGCAGAGAAGCGGTTCCAGAGGGGCGTGAAACCACGCGCGGCGAAAGCATCAACAATTTCTTTTAACTCGGCGCGAGGCAGAAAACCCTGGGCGCGCGAACAAGCGGCTTCCCAGCAAAGGCCTGCCGCCACGGCACTTCCATGAGCGATCCGCCACTTCGAGAGAAGCTCTATGGCGTGGCCCACCGTATGGCCCGCGTTCAGGAGGTTACGCGCGCCGCTCCTTTCGAAAGGATCGGACGCGACGATGTCCCCCTTTATCTGCACGGACCTCGCCACGAGACCTTCCTGCAAGGATATTTCGCGGCGCAGAATGCTCATCGGCACTCGGGCCGCGGTGTGAAAATAGGCGGGGTCGGCGATTAGCCCATGCTTGAGGCACTCCGCGAGGCCGTTGCGCCACTCTTTCACCGGGAGCGATGACAGCAGGCCTAACGACTCGAAGACGGCCGCGGGCGAGTGAAAGAGGCCGATCAGGTTTTTGCCGGCCGGGGCGTTTACGCCCGTCTTCCCGCCGATCGCCGCGTCCACCATGGCCAGAAGAGTTGACGGAACGGCGATCCACGGAACGCCCCTAGTGAATGTGCCGGCGGTGAAACCGGCCAAGTCGGTAAGGGTGCCGCCTCCCAAGGCGATTATGATCGCGTCACGGCCGAAGCCGGCGGCGAAGAGCGCGTCTTCCAGCAGCTCCTTTTCGCGGCGGCTCTTGTTGCCCTCGCCTTTTCGAGCGATAAGCGTCTGCAGGCCAGGCAGCCGGTCTCTCAAGGAGGAGACCTCTCCTCCGAGCAGATTTTCCAACCCCTGCTGGATGACTAGAACGGGCCTGCTTGACGGAAAAGAGGACTTGAGGAAGGCCGCCGCGCCGGACAACGAGTCATCGTCCAGGAACACGGGACTTGCAAGCGCGGTTCTGACGCGCCTGTACCGGCTGGCGCCCAAGGCAGAATGGGCGGGCTCCAATGACGGAGCCCGCCCTCTCGACTACATCTTTACGAAGACGATCAGCAGCGTATAGAGGGACAGCGATTCGATGAAGACGAGGCCGATGATCATCATGAGCTGCAGCTTGTCGGCGACGCCTGGGTTGCGGGCGGCGCCTTCGCAGGCAGCCGATATCGCCTTGCCCTGAGCCAGGCCGCAAATGGCCGAAGCGAAGGCCATGGCGAATCCGGCGGCGAGCATTCCCAGCGACTCCTTGCTCAAACCGGCGCCGGCCGCGGCGCCTTCCTGCGCGAAAACCGGCGCGGCCATAATCGTGGCCAAAGCTCCAAAAACGACTGACTTGATTCGGTTGGTCACCTCACGCCTCCTTATGTAAGAAATCTCTTCCTAGTGGTGTTCGACGGCCCCGGCGATGTAGATCATCGAAAGCAGGGCGAAGACGAACGCCTGCATGAACGATACGAAAAGGCCAAGCAGAATGAACGGCACCGGAATGACGATGGGGACGAGGCTCGTGAAAATGGTTCCCACCATGTGGTCGCCGAAAATGTTCCCGAAAAGACGGATGCCCAGGGACATCGGCCTCGAAATGTGGCTGACGATCTCAATCGGGAAGAAGAGGATGGCCAGCGCCGCCATCGGGCCGAAAAAGTGCTTGATGTAGCCCATCCCCTGCTTGTAAAACCCGATGGCGTTGTAGGCGAGGAACGCACACAGGCCGAACGAGATGGTCACGATGATGTGGCCGGTCGGCGGCATGAAGCCTGGGACGAAGGCCATCAGGTTGCAGAGGAGGATCATGACGAAGAACGTCCCGCAGACGGAGATGTACTTGTGGCCGTCGTGGCCGATGATGTCCCCTTGAAACTTGTTGATTCCTTCGACCAGAAGTTCGAGAACGTGTTGCCCCGTCTTGGGCTTTTCGACCGAGAGGCGCATCGTCATCATGGCGAAGACTACGAGGCTTCCCGCCATGACCAGGACCAGCATGGTGAAGTAGTCGGGCACTTCCACGCCGGCCAGCTTCGCGATGAGCATTGTCAAGAGGGAATTAAGTTCGTGCAAGCTCACCCCCTATAAAGCGAAACACCCGCTCCCGCGAGGAGCGCCAGGGGAACCACTATTCCGGTGGCTATCGCCGAGGCCCCCCCGGACAAGAGATGAAGGATAACATAGAACCCCAAAATGAGCAAGGCCATCCGCAGAACTAGGCCCGTCACTACGCGCTTGGCCACGCCGCGCCCGACTCTACCTTCGGCGAAAAGCGGGCCGAACCCGGCGGAGATCCAGTAGAAGTCTCCACAGACCAGCAGAAACGTCGCCAGGTAGGCCGCGGCCGCCAGCCATCCCTTCTCTATCCCGAAATAGACCGCTGGCAGCCACCCGGCCGCCGCGCAGGAGGCCAGAAACCTCGCCCTCAAACGGCTGGGGAGAGAGGCGCCCTCAGCCATTGCCGCGTCCCTTCTGAATCAACTGGATCGTCCTGAATAGAAGGAGGAACCCCCCGCCGAGCCCCAGGAGAAAACCGATGACGGTCAGCCACGGATCGCAGCCGAGATATCTGTCCAACAGCCACCCGATGCCGCCCCCCGCCATCACGGTGGCCGGAAACGAGTAGGCCAGGTTCATGTACATTCCCAGCTTGGACCAGTTCGGGCCGGACTCCATCCACCCTCCCA
>JBBINO010000098.1:0-5597 GCA_037443845.1 Acidobacteriota bacterium | reverse complement strand
GTGGGAGATCTTGGGCGGGTCGTCGCTCTCGGAGGAGGGACGGGGCTTCCGGCCTTGCTCGAAGCGCTGAAGCCATCGCCCGGCGAGGCCGCTTTCGACGAAGTGACGGCGGTCGTCACCGTCGCTGACAGCGGCGGCTCCTCCGGCAGGCTGAGGCGCGAAATGGGCGTCCCCGCCCCGGGCGACATACGCAACTGCCTCGTGGCCCTTTCCGACGCCCCCGAAACCATGAGGCGGCTCTTTCAATACCGTTTCCCCGCAGGCGAGCTCGAGGGCCATGCCTTCGGCAACCTCTTTCTGGTGGCACTCGCCGGCGTGACGGGGGATTTTCCTTCAGCCGTGAAGCAGACTCACGACGTGCTCGCCATTCGAGGCCGCATTTACCCGTCAACCCTCGAACCGGTGGAACTCGTGGCCGAGATGGCCGACGGACAGGAGCTTGCGGGCGAGTGGCACATCACGAGGGACCCGCGGGCGATCAAGAGGCTGAGAATCGAACCGCGGCGGGCGCGCGCCTTGCCGGAAGCGTGCCGCGCGCTCGAAAAGGCCAGCCTTATCCTTCTGGGACCGGGCTCCCTCTTCACTTCCGTGCTTCCGAACCTGTTGGTCCAGGAGCTTGCCGGTGCGATACGCGCGTCTCGCGCCAGAAAGGTTTACATCTGCAACCTGGCCACCCAGCCGGGAGAAACCGACGGGTTCACCGCCTCGCGCCACGCCAGGGTGCTGTTGGAACATTGTGGAGAGGGGCTTTTCGATACCGTCCTTTGCAACAACGCCGTTCTTCCCGAAACGCTGGAAAAATCATACATGGGACAGGGGGCGGTGCCGGTCGCGGTTGACCGGGAGGCGATTTCCGGGCTCGGGCTCGCCGTGGCCGAGGAGGACCTTCTCCAGGCCGGGCAGTACGCGCGCCACGACCCCCATAAACTGCGCGCGGCGCTGGCGAAGCTCGCGCTGACGGCCGTGGAGAGGTCATGAAGAAGAAAAACGGAAGAGCCATAGTCGTCCTGGCGGCAGGAAAGGGCACGAGGATGAAATCTCCACGCGCCAAGGTGCTCCATCCTGTCCTGGGCAGGCCCATGCTCGTGCGCCTTCTGAAAGAACTGAAGGCGGTCGGAGATGCCGCCGTCATCGTCGCGGTCGGCCACCAGAAGGAGGCGGTCGCCTTCATGTCGAGGGCGGAGGGCGCGATGACGGTGGCCCAGGAGCCGCAGCTCGGGACGGGCCACGCGCTGCTCTGTTGCAGGGAGGCGCTCGAGGAGGCCGGCGCTTCGGAGCTGCTTCTGGTCGCGGGAGACGTCCCGCTTCTTCCGGCCCTGGATGTAAAATCCCGTTGGGAGGAGTTTTCGGCCTCAAAAGCCGCGGCCGGAATAGTGACCATCGAGCTTGGTGATCCAACCGGCTACGGCCGAATCGTTCGCGACGGGCGCGGCGCCATCAAGGCGATCGCCGAACAGAAGGATGCGTCGCCCGAGGAGCTTTCCATCAAAGAGGTCAACTCCGGCGTCTACTTTTTCAGGACGAAGGAACTGTTCGAGGCCCTATCGAAAGTCGGCCGTTCCAACGCCCAGGGCGAGTACTACCTTCCCGACGTCTTCGCACTTTTCCACAGGAGCGGCGCGCGCGTTCTTTCATGGAAGGCCGACGATCCGGAACGCTGGCTTGGCGTCAACTCCCAGGCGGAGCTTGCGAGGGCGAACGAGCAACTCCGCGCGGCGGTCGTGCGGAAGCTCATGGATTCCGGCGTGACGATCTTCATGCCAGAGACCGTCTGGGTGGAGGAAGAGGCGTCGGTCGCGCCCGGCTGCATCCTCCATCCATTCACGCGCATCTGCGGCCGGACGGAGCTTGCCGAGGGCGCGGAAGTCAGGGCTTATTCCTGCCTGACCGACGTGGTCCTCGGCGAAGGGACGCTGGTCAAGGAGCACTGCGTTCTCGAAGGCACCAGGACGGGGCCTTCGTGCATAATCGGCCCCTTCGCCAGGACGCGCGAGGGGACGTCGCTCGATGAACAGGTCCACCTCGGGAACTTCGTCGAGACAAAAAAAACGGCGCTAGGAAAAGGCGTCAAGGCGAACCACCTGTCGTACCTGGGCGACGCCACGGTTGGCTCGGGGTCGAACATCGGCGCGGGAACCATCACCTGCAACTACGACGGGGTACACAAGCACCCGACCGTGCTCGGCGAGCGCGTCTTCGTCGGCAGCGACACGCAGTTGGTCGCTCCGGTCAAGGTGGGGGACGGAGCCTACATAGGCGCGGGAACCACGGTGACCAAGGAGGTTCCGCCAGGCGCTCTTGCCATATCGCGAGTCCAGCAGAAAAATATCGAGGGGTGGACGGCGCGAAAAAAGGGCAAAGGGTGAAGGGCGAAATGGCCTATGGCGTCCGGGAGTGAGTGATGGATAACGTGGACGTCCTCATTATCGGCGTAGGCGTCGTCGGTCTTTCCGTCGCGGCGAGCCTCGCAGATGGCCAACTCAGCGTCTTGCTTCTGGAGCGCCACGACTCCTTCGGACGGGAGTCTTCCAGCCGCAACAGCGAAGTGATCCACGCCTCCATCTACTATCCGCCGGATTCGCTGAAAGGGAAGCTCTGCCTCGAGGGTAACGAAAGGATGTACGCCCTCTGCCAGAAGCACGGCGTCGCCAGCAGGAACTGCGGCAAGCTGATAGTCGCCGTCACCAAGGAGGAAGAGGAGCGTCTTCCCGGCCTGCTCAGGACGGCCGAAGGAAACGGCGCGAAGGGCGTGAAGATCGTCGGCCCGGAGGAGATCGCCCGCCTCGAACCGAAGGCCAAGGCGCTCGCGGCCATCTACTGCCCGACTTCCGGAGTCGTTGATTCCCACGGGCTGATGAAACACTTCGCCAATAAAGCGCTGGCGGGCGGCGCGCAGTTCGTCTACCGCCACGCCGTCACCGCGCTCGACAAGAGCGGTGGCGGCTTTGTCGTCAGGGCCAGGCAGGACAATGGAGACGAATCTGCAATCGGCGCAAGATTGGTTATAAATTGCGCCGGCCTCGGCGCCGGAGAGGTGGCCTCGATGGCCGGGCTCGACGTTGACACCCTTCACTACCGCATCCACTACAGGAAGGGAAGTTACTTAAGGGTCATGCACGGCGTCGGGTGTTTACCTTCAATGCTGGTCTATCCGGTTCCGCCCCTCGACCACACCGTTGGCGCCCACACTTGCCCCGACCTCTGGGGCGGGATGCGCCTGGGTCCCCACGACACCTGGGCTGAAACGCTCGATTACTCGGTGGACGAGAGCATACGAGACACCATCTTCCGCTCGTGCAAGCCGTTCCTGCCGAGCCTCTCCATGGAAGACATCGCTCCCGACATGTGCGGCTTTCAAGCAAAGCGCTACGGGCCCGGGGAGCCGACGAGGGACTTCATCATCCGCCACGAGGCGGACAACGGCCTTGAAGGTCTCATCAATCTCATAGGCATCGAATCACCGGGCCTCACGTCATCCCCGGCAATCGGCCCATTCGTCGCCAGGCTCGCCGGCGAAGCGCTCTCTTAATAGGGCCCGCCGCGCGTCACTCCTCCAATGTGCTCACGTCCCCCTCAGGCATGCCGAGCGCCCGCGCCTTGAGGACGCGGCGCATGATTTTGCCGCTGCGCGTCTTTGGAAGCGACGGCGTGAACGCTATCTCCTCGGGTTTCGCGATGGGGCCGAGCTCGTGGGCGACGTGCTGGCGCAGTTCCTCCCTGAGCGCGTCGGAGGGCTCGTTCCCGGCCCTGAGGATGACGAAGGCGTGGATAGCCTGCCCCTTGATCTCGTGGGGAAGCCCGATGGCCGCGGCTTCGGCCACCGCTGGATGGCTGACGAGCGCCGATTCGATCTCGGCCGTGCCGAGGCGGTAGCCGGAGACCTTGATGACGTCGTCCACCCTGCCGATTACCCAGAAGTAGCCATCCTCGTCCCGGCGCGCCGAATCGCCGGTGAAGTAGACGCCCTTGAAGCGTGACCAGTACTGGGAGACGTACCTGTCTGGATCCTTGTAGAGGCCGGCCAGCATCGAAGGCCACGGCTTCTTGAGGACGAGGTACCCCTCCTCGCCGGTTTTGACGGGCCTGCCGTCTTCGCCCACCACGTCCACTTCGAGGCCCGGATAAGGGAGCGCCGCGGAGCCGGGCTTGAGCGCCATAGCCGGCATCGGGGTGATGACGAAGCCGCCGGTCTCGGTCTGCCACCAGGTGTCCATGATGGGACATCGTCCCCCGCCGATCACACGGTGGTACCAGCGCCACGCCTCCGGATTGATCGGCTCGCCCACCGTCCCCAAAAGCCTCAACCCGCTCAGGTCGTGCCTGTGCGGCCACGCCTCTCCAAAACGCATCAGGCCCCGGATCGCCGTGGGCGTCGTGTAGAGCACCGTGATGCCGAACTTCGAGGCCATGGCCCACCAGCGGTCCGGGTATGGGAAAGTCGGCGCTCCCTCGTAAAGGAAGGAGGTCGCCCCCAGAAGCAGAGGCCCGTAGACGATGTAGGAGTGGCCTGTGATCCAGCCCGGGTCGGCGGTGCACCAGAAGCGGTCCTCCTCCTTGAGGTCGAAGACGTCGTGCAGGGTGGAGGCGACGCCGACCATGTAGCCGCCGTGCGTGTGGACGACCGCCTTCGGCTTGCCCGTAGTACCGCTCGTGTAGAGGATGAAGAGCGGGTCCGATGAGTCCATCACCTCCGTCTCGCAGGCGTTCTGGGAGTTCTTGCCCAGCGGAAGGGCCATGAGGTCGTGGTACCAGTAGTCCCTGCCCGGCTCCATGGCCACGTTCAGCCCGAGGCGCTTGACCACTATGACGTGTTCCGGGTGGCCACAGCGCTTCAGCGCCTCGTCCACGATCTTCTTCAGCTCGACGGTCTTGCCATTCATGTAGCCGCCGTCCGCCGTGATGACCACCCTCGATTCGCTGTCCTCTATCCTCGAATGGAGCGCCTCGACCGAGAAGCCGCCGTAGACGACGCTGTGAATAGCCCCTATCTTGGCCGTCGCCAGCATGGCGAAGACGGTCTCTGGGACCCTCGGCATGTAGATCGTCACCCGGTCGCCTTTTCTCACCCCCATGCTCTTCAGGACAATCGCGAACTTGCAGACCTCCCTGTGAAGCGCGTGATAGGAGTAGGTGGTCACCTGCCCGTCCTCGCCCTCCCAGATGAGGGCGAGCTTGTTCCTGCGCCAGGTTTTGACGTGACGATCCACGGCGTTGTGGACGATGTTCGTCTTGCCGCCGGCGAACCACTTGAAGAAGGGCTTCTTGGAGGCGTCGAGCACCTTGCTCCACTTCTTGGCCCACTCGAAGCGTTCCGCCCTCTCGGCCCAGAAGGATTCCAAGTCTTCCGTGGCCCTCTTCCGGAGTTCTTCGGGGTCGCCCACGTTCGCGGCCTTGACGACTTCCCCTGAAGGGACGAAGTGCTCCCCATGAAGCGGGCGCATGGAGCGGGGCCTTTTGACGCGGGCTGGTGCGCTTTTGACGACACTCTTCTTCAAGGACATAGAATCCTCCTCGCCGGAACCGGCTCAATTTGGAAAACACCCCTTTTCCCTGCCCTATTCTACACGAAGACCGAGCTTGTCAAAATGGAGCGGTAC
>JBBINO010000097.1:0-8712 GCA_037443845.1 Acidobacteriota bacterium | reverse complement strand
CGCCACCCGAAAAATCCGTTCACCGCCGCCCCCAACAGCGGCAGCACCGGGATTAACCAGAGAAGCGAAATCGGCTGCATAATCTACCCTTTCAATTCCCGGGCCGCGTCAACATTCACAGTGTGCTTGACGCGGTACAAAGCTATCAGGAGGCCGAGCCCGATCGCGGCTTCACCGGCGGCGACGGCTATGAGGAAGATCGTGAAGACCTGGCCCGTCAGGTTCTTCCAGAGATTTGAAAAGACTATGAAATTGATGCCGGCCCCGGCGAAGATCAATTCCGCCGAGAGAAGCACCACGATGAAGTTCCTGCGGCTCAAAACGCCGAATATGCCGAGGCAGAAGAGGAGGAAGCCGAGCAGCACGAAACCGGAGGTCTCCACCCTACACCTCCTTCTTTGCGAGGAAGATTCCTCCAAGAACGGCCACGGTCAGAAGGACCGAGGCGGCCTCGAAGGGGTAGAGGTAATCGCTGAAGAGCGCCACCGAGACCTGGCGCGGGTTGGTGTCGTTGGCCAGGGCGGCCCTCGCCTCAAGCGCGAGCCTGCTCTTCGCTTCGCCCTCGGGAGTGGTGGCGATGGCGACCGTGACGGACGCCGGGACCGCCTTGTACTCGGCGTGGTAGAGCTTGTGGCCCATCCAGGCGAAGAGGATCAGCACCAGGAAGAAGGCCGGCCATGCCTGCATGTGGGTCTGCCTGTTGAGCCTCAGCGCCTCGCTGTCGGTGAACATGACGCCGATGACGTAGAGGACCATGATTCCGCCGGCGTAGACCAGCACCTGCACCGCCGCGACGAACTCCGCCTTCAGGCAAAGGTAGAGGATGCCGATGCCCACGAAGCCCACCAGCAGTGAGATCGCCGAGGTGATCGGGCTTCTCGAAAGCACGACCCCCAGCGCGCAGGCCGCTATGAACACGGCGAGAAGTATCCAGAGAATCGTCATGCCGCTACTCCTAAAATGGCCCTCGGGGTGACGAGGCGTGGGGATGGTCGCGGGTTGAACCTTGCCTCGCCCTCCATCGTTCCCTCTCGCGCCCTCTTTTTCTCCACGCGCAGAAACCCTATTTCTTCACCGGAACGTTTTCGATCACGTTCCAGCGGAACTTCTTGATGTCCAGGTCGTACGGGAGCGTCCCCTTGTCGAAAAGGAGGTCCTCCGGGTTGTAGACCGCCATCTCGTACTCATGCGAGTGGTGGATGGAGCCCGTCGGGCAGGCGTCCACGCACATGCCGCAGTGGAGGCAGTGTTCCTGGCTCAGGTAGAACTCGACCGGCCGCTTGTCGGTCTTGAAGACCTCCTTGGAAGGCTGGAGGACCTTGATGCAGCCCTCCGGGCAGGCCTTCTCGCACATGCGGCAGGAGATGCAGGTCTCGATCTCGACGTGGAGGCGGCCCTTGGTCCTGTAGGGAAGAACCGGGCGCGCGTCGGGGTAGAGTTCAGTGACCTTGGGCTTGGCCACGAAGCGGCTCGTGATGGCCATGCCTTTCAAGAGCTCCCAGAAGGTCACCATCTTGACGAATCTGGCGACGGCATTCATTCGGTCACCTCAGAATCCACAGCTTGAAAAGGGCCACCAGCACCAGGTTGGCCAGGGCTATCGGAAGAAGCACGATCCAGCCGATTTTCAAAAGCTGGTCGTAACGGTAGCGCGGCCAGGTGGCGCGGATCCAGATGAAGAAGACGGCGAACAGCGCGGCCTTGGCGGCGAAGGCGCAGACGCCCAGGATGCTGGTAAGCTCCGGGTGCGCCGCGTAGAGCGCCGCGTCGTTCACGAAGGGTATGTCGTAGCCGCCCAGAAAGAGCGTGGTGCCCAGGACGCTGATCAGCGTGACGTTGGCGTACTCGCCCACGAAGTACCAGGCGAAGCGCATCCCCGAGTACTCGGTGTGAAAGCCGATGATCTCGCTCTCGCCCTCCGGCAGGTCGAACGGCACGCGGTTGCTCTCGGCCACGGCCGAAACGAGGTAGACGCCGAAGGCCAGAATGCCGGGGAAGAGATAATACCAGCCCAGTTTCTGTTGGGCGGCGACGATGTCGCTGAGCCTGAAGGAGCCGGCCAGCAGGACGACCGATACCACGGAGAGCGTCAGCGGCACCTCGTAGGCGAGCATCTGGCTGGCGGAGCGGAGGCTTCCAAAGAGCGGGTACTTGGAGCCAGAAGACCATCCCGCCAGGATGATACCGAAGATGCTCAAGGAGGAGATCGCCAGCACGAAGAGTATCCCGAGGTTGACGTCGGCGACCACGAAGGGGTGTACCTTCCCAGAGGGGGTGACCCACGGCAGGGCCCAGGAGACGATAGCGAAGCCGACGAAGGCCGGGAAGAAGGCGAAGACGGGAGCGATCTTGAAGAGGAAGGGCCTGGCGTTCAGCGGGACCAGGTCCTCCTTGAGGAAGAGCTTGAGGCCGTCGGCGATAGGCTGAATAAGGCCGAGGGGCCCGACGCGGTTGGGGCCGAGGCGAGACTGGAAGAAGGCGAGGAGCCTTCTCTCGAACCAGACCATGTAGGCCACGACCGTGAAGACCGGAATTAAAAGGATGACGATCTTGACGAGCGGCCAGCCAACGTACTGCATGAGCGTCGCGAAGTCCATGGCCTCTCCTACCTGTCCACTTCACCGAGGACGATGTCCAGGGAGCCTATGACCGCGACCACGTCTGCGATGAGGTTCCCCTTGCACATCGTCTCGATCCCTTGGAGGTTCACGAAGGAGGGCGACTTGACGTGGACCCTGTATGGCTTGTCCGTGCCGTCGCTCACCACGTAGAAGCCGAGCTGGCCCTTCGCGGCCTCGACCGTGAAATAGGCCTCGCCCACGGGCGGCCGGATGATCTTCGGCACCTTCCCGCGAAGCTCGCCCTCGGGCATCCCGTCGAGCGCCTGCTGGATGATGCGGAGGCTCTGGCGCATTTCGCGAACGCGGCAGAGGTACCGGTCGAAGACGTCGCCGTTCTGGCCGAGCGGCACCTCGAAATCGAAATCCTCGTAGCTGGAATAGGGCATCGCCTTGCGGACGTCGAAGTTGACGCCGGAACCTCGCAGCGTCGGGCCGGAAAGGCTCAGCGCGATGGCGTCCTTCGCCGAGATGACGCCGACGCCGATCGTCCGCTGGCGCCAGATCCGGTTGCCGGTCAACAGTCCTTCGTACTCGTCGATCCTCTTCGGCATGATTTCGAGGAAACGGCGGCAGACCTCCACCCACCCCTTCGGGAAATCGAAGCGGACGCCGCCAATCGGGTATGCGTTGGGAAGGAGGCGCTGGCCGAGCATCGCCTCGAAGAGGTCCATGATCGCCTCGCGCTCCCTGATTGCGTAGAAGAGGACGGACTGCGCGCCGATGTCGAGGCCGTGCGTCCCCAGCCAGACGAGGTGGCTCGCGATGCGCTGGAGCTCGTCCAGAACGACTCGGATGTACTGCGCCCGCTTGGGAATCTCGACGTTCAGAAGCTTCTCGACGGCGCCCACGTAGCCGTGGCAGTTGAGTACGGCGCCGACGTAGTCGAGCCGGTCGAAGATGGGCGTCGCCTGCTGCCAGGTGCGGTACTCGGCCCACTTCTCGATGCCGCGGTGCAGGTAGCCGATGACCGATTCCATGGCGAGTACCCGCTCGCCGTCAAGCTTCACGAGCGCGCGGTAAACGCCGTGGGTCGCCGGGTGCTGGGGCCCGAGGTTCAGCTCGAACTCCCGCGTCTCCATCACCTCGCGAAGGGGGGAAACCTTCTCAGCCACACGGTCAGCCGTCATGGCGGTGCTCCTCGATGATTTTCCTTGCCTCCTCGATGTCCTCGGGGAGGTAGACCGGCTTGCCGTACTTGTTGGAGCGAATCGCCTCCTCCTGCTTTCCGCCGAGCGGGAACTCTTTTCTCAGCGGGTGGCCCTCGAACTCCTCGGGAAGGAGGATCACCTTCAGGTTGGGATGGCCTTCGAAAACAACGCCAAGAAGATCGTGGGCTTCTCGCTCCATCCAGTCGGCGCCAGGCCAGACGCCGGTGGCCGTCGGGCAGGGCTCGCCGTCGTCCAGTTGGACTTTGACCCTCAAGGAGTGCTTGTGCTCGAGCGAATAGAGGTGGTAGGCCACCTCGAATTTCTTGTCGTTGTTCGGGAAATGGGCGCCGGTCAAGTCGCTCAGGTAATCCATGGCGCAGGCCGGGTCGTCCCGCAGGAAGGCGAGGACCTCGATCAGCCTGGACTTCGCGACCATGACCACGGCCTCTTTGCAGGGGCTCTTGACGCCGGCCACCGCTTCGCCAAATTTGGCTTTCAGCGCGGCCGTCGCTCCGTTCTCGGCCACCTCGCCGGTAGACTCCCACTTCTTCGGCCCCGCCGGAACGGCAGGCTTCGGCGCGGGAGGCTTCGGTGCCGCTGGCTTCGCTGGAGCCTCGGTGGAGGCTTGCTCGGCGGGGGGCGCCACCGGTGATCCGGGTTGTTCTTTCTCGTCGCTCATCGAAACCTCTATTTCAATATCTGGCCGCTCTGAACCGTGTGGCCGGCCTCTTCGTATTTCGCGACAACTTCGGGAAGCTCCTCCCCCTTGGCCATCCACCCTTTCGTCGGGCGGTCCTTCAGGACGGCCTTGCCGTATGGAACCTTCACCACCTCGGGGTTCCGGATTTTGTCCTGGAGCTTCATCAACGCGTAGAGGAGCGCCTCGGGCCTCGGCGGACAGCCCGAGACGTAAATGTCGACCGGAACTACGAGCCCCGCCCCCTGCAAAACGGCGTAATCGTCGTAGGGGCCGCCCTTGATGGCGCAGCTTCCCATGGCGATCACCCATTTCGGGTCGGGCATCTGGTCGTAGAGCCTTCTCACGATCGGGGCCATCTTCAAAGAGATCGTCCCGGCGATGATCATCACGTCCGACTGCCTCGGCGACGGCCTGAAGACCTCCGAGCCGAAGCGGGCGATGTCGTAGCGCGAGCAGGAGGTGCAGATCATCTCGATCGCGCAGCAGGCGAGGCCGAAGGTCATCGGCCAAAGGCTGTTTCTACGGCAGTAGTCAAACAGGGTGTCGAGCTTGGCCAGTCCCACCCAGGAGGGGTAAGAAGCGCCGTTCGGGTCCTGGTTCATGATTCCCACCTCAAGGCCCCTTTGATCCATGCGTAAAGGTAGGCCGCGATCAAAAGGGCGAGAAAGACGAAGACCTCCACCACGCCGAAGAGGCCCAGCTTGTCGAAGGCCACCGCCCACGGGAAGAGGAAGATCGTCTCCACGTCGAAGACCAGAAAGACGACCGCCACTATATAGAAGTGGACGCTGAAGTTGCCGCGGGGCGGCTCCTTGATGTCAATGCCGCACTCGTAAGGCTGCAGCTTCACATAATCGAAGCGCTTGGGACGCAAAAAAGCGCCGATGACCATAGTCAGCGGCACTATCAAAAGCGCTATAGCCAGGAAAATGCCGATAGGCAGGTACGCCATCATGCGCCACCCCTCATGGAGCCGGCGGGCGGCCGCCCGCCGAAATAGAAGCGAGTAAACCACACCCGCCAGATTATGTCAAGCTTGCTAGGCAGATTCCGTGGCTGGGCCCGGTTCGCCGGAGGCCTTAAGCCGCCGGCTCGGTGGCCTACCGCCCGCCACGGCGGAACGAGACCCCCGCCCAAATCCACCGTCCCGGACCGGGGAAGCCGAAAAAGCCGGGCGCCGAGTGGTTGAGAAGGTTCCTCCCCTCCAGATAGACGCTGATTCCGTTGAGCGCCTTTGGGGACCACGCGAGCGAAGCGTCCATCTCGCCGCTTGCCCGGCTATCCTGCCTCTGGCTGGCCGTGGCGAAAAGCCCCCACCTCGTCTCGCCGCTGTCGAGCGTAAGCCCGGCCACCTCTTTGTGTTTCAGGTGGTCTTCGGCGTACCTGGACTCTATCCCTGAAGGCCAGGCCGCGCTCTGGCTGATCACTACACAGGACAACTGCCAGCCGAGCTTCGCGTTCCAGCTCCCACGGGCCTGCGCCGACAGGCCGGCCGTCTCTTGCGTTTGGACGTTGCGGGCCTCGAAGGGAGCCGCCGTTCCAGAGAGGCGTACCATGTCAATGAGGTCGCCGCCTCGCCTGTAGAAGAGCGAAAGCGCGGCCGTTGAGGCGCCGGCCGTGCGCTTGACCCCGCAGTCAAAGCCCCAAACCCGCTCTGGCGCCAAGTCAGGGGTTCCCAGCCACGCCGGGCTTCTGGTGTACAACTCCGTGAAAGAGGGCAGGCGCTCCGACCGTCCAGCCGAAACGAAGGCCTTCCATCCTCCACCCGCTGGCCATTGTACCGACATTTGCGGGCTAGCGCTCCTGCGCCGCCCCAGCGCGTCGCACCTCAGACCGGCGTCAATCTGAACTTTTCCCAGCGTCCAGAAGCCCTCGCCAAAAAGCCCGCCGTAGTTCCGCCCGTGGTTTCCGAGCTGGTTCGAGTCAATAGTTTCGCGGGAGGCGTCCAGCCCCAAGATGAAGGCTCCGCCGGCGGCGGAAAAACGGCGGGTCGCCTGCGCGCTCCATCTTCCGGCGACGTGGGAGGCCTCGTACCATTGCGGGCGAGCCCTGTCCAAGATGAAGCGGTCGTGCTTCTGCCTGAAACCGGCGCTCGCTTGCCACGGCCCGCCGCTCCATTTCGCCTGGCCGGCGACGCCGGCGACGGCTTCCCATTCGTTTGGAAATACGTCCGAGTAGCCCTGCCACTCGCCGAGCCGCTTGTCGCCGGCGAGCACTTCGGCGTCAAACCCGCCCGCGCTGTATCGCGCGAAGCCGTTCGACTGGTGAAGCTCGGTGTCGGGCGCGTAGCCAGCCGTGTTGAGAAGGCTGCCCGATGTGCTAAGCCCGCCGCTTCCTGCGTAGAAAGCTCCCCTCGCGAGACGGTGGCCGCCCGCGGCCGCGCCGGCTTCAACGTCCGCCGCGTTAGGAGGCCGCCTGGTGAATATCTGCACCACCCCAGCCAAGGCCCCGGGGCCGTAGATCACGGACGACGGCCCCTGAAGCACCTCGATGCGGTCAATCGCCTCCAAAGGAGGGAGCATTTCAAGGGAATGGTGGCCGGTCTGCGGGTCGTTGACGCAAAGGCCGTCAACTAGGACGAGCGCCTCCTCGAAGCCGCTTCCGTAGAGGCCGAGGTCGGCTTGGCCTCCGAAGGGGACCCTCTCCCTCAAGTCAACGCCCGCCAGCATTCTCAGCGCCGAAGCCGTGTCGGTGACAGGGAGCGCGTCAAGCTCCGCCCGCGTGATCACTTCGGCGGGCCGTATCTCGGCCCCGAGCCTGGAGCCCGTCACGACAATCGTGGAGTTGTACGGCCTGGCCGGTTCGCCAGCCTGGACAAAGAGAGAAGCGCAACAGCAAGAAGCGGCGAGTGCCGGCAAAAAAAAGCGCATGAAACTCTCCTTCTGAACTTTCTTCGGGGGGGGTGGTACCCCGGGCAGGACTATTGTACGTCACATTCACGCGGTTTTGTATGCCGTTCTAAGATGGAGCGGCGGGCGCCGGGGGTGCAGCCGGCGCCCGCCTTTGGGAAGAAGGAACACAGCGTTCGGGGAAACGCCATTGTCGGAGACGGGACTCAGAAGAAGCGCGGCGCGCCGAATCTGCCCGATTGGGAGGCCGGACCCCCCGGTTCTTTGCCGCGCCCGGCTTGTGGCCGGCTCTCTTCGTCATGCCGTCCCCCGCCCAGCCGCCGGCGGAGGCGGCTGTACGCCTTCCTGTCAAGCACTTCTTATGCCAGAATAAGCCACGGCCACCCTTTTCCGCGGAAAGCGCGGCTTTCCTCGCAGGCTACCCCTCATTTGGCGGGCACGGCCAAGACGATATTGCCCCAAGGAAATACGCTGAGAGGCCAAATCCTATTCGATTAACGTATTTCGGGAAAACTGTTCCTATCCCGCGCCTTTCTTGTTGGTGGCATTGGCTTGGTTGAGACTTGCTTCGCGCTGGAGCTCTCCGGCGAACCGTGGCGACGATGCCAGCGAAGCGCTTTGAAGATGAGCGTCGCGCCAACTGCCGGCAAGAGATACTCGTCCATCATACACCGCTCCTTGTCAAGCAGCGTGACAGTCATGAGCGCCCGCTGGACCGGCCTTGGAACCTTATTCTAACCTTTGAATCCGAGATTTTTTCGACCAGCAATTCCTCGTGAAACCTCGCGCCTACCCCTTTGATGAGGCCGACCATGAAGTCAATAAGGCCACGGTGCGACGCGTAGGTCATCACGAGGGCGCCGTCATCCTCCAACTGGTAACCGAACCTCGGTGGGCGGGCACCGGCGATGTTGCGGGTGCTAATCTCATGCACCCGATCCATTTTCAAAAGAAAGTCCCTCGCGGAGCAGGCCCCAAGAAAATAGGCGCTGTAAATAGCGGGCGCGTAAACGGTCATCCAGTAATGGCCGAAGGCATCTGCGGCATCGGAGAGGGGAAGGTCCAGCACCTTGCAGGCCGAAGCAAAGATGGCAAGGGCCATTTTATCCTCGATGTCGTCGGTCGGAAAGAACATTCGGCCCCTGTCCGCCCCGGCGCCCAACAGGATATTCTCCCAGCTTCCCGCGCCCGCCCTGGCCGTCACCATGTCCCGCAAGCAACAAATCAGTGATCCCTTCATGTCATCCCTCCTTTGATGGATGGCTTCGCCTGGGTCCGCGTCCCAAGTTCCTTCATCATCGTGACGAGCGTAAATGGTTCCATGCTGTTTGAATGGAGGCCAAAGTCCTCCTTGATGGCCTTGAAGCCCATCGCCTCGTAGTACCCAACCATGC
>JBBINO010000096.1:0-8832 GCA_037443845.1 Acidobacteriota bacterium | reverse complement strand
CTTCACAACCTTGTTGACAAGCCGTTAGCGGTGTGGTAGTTTCGCCACTTGGGTTTCGCGGGGGGAATGATTCCGCGATCGGGGATCCTCCGGAGGCGCAAATGGTTGAAACCTATCTGCCGATCCTGCTGATGGCCGTGGTCGCGGCCGCGTTCGGGGCGGGGTTGATGTTCGCTTCGTGGTTATTGGGGAGAATTTCCAAATCCAAGACCGACCTCACGCCTTACGAGTGCGGGCTCGATCCGATGGACGAGCCCTACAAAAGGCTCTCGGTGAGGTACTACCTCGTGGCGCTGTTGTTCATGCTCTTCGACGTCGAGACGCTGTTCCTTTACCCGGTTGCCGCCGTGTTCAGGGACCACGCAGGGATGGCGCAGTGGCGCTTTTTCATTTACGGGGAGATGCTTCTCTTCGTTGGCATCCTCGTGACCGGATACATCTATATAGTTCGCAAGGGGGCGCTCAAGTGGCAGTAGCGCCCGTTTTGATATGGCTCGGCGCCCGTTTGTGCGCGCCTCGGTTGGAGCGAAAATGAGCTCGGACGATATCTCCTTGGACCTTGACCAGAAGACGAAGGAAGACTGGGACCTCGTCAAAAGCGGCGTCGTGATGGGCACGGCCTCCAAGTTCATTGACATGGCCCGCAAGAACAGCCTCTGGCCGATGCCATTCGGTCTTTCATGCTGCGCGATAGAAATGATGGCGATGGTAGCGAGCAGGTACGACCTGGCGCGCTTCGGCGCCGAGGCGATGCGCTTCACGCCGCGCCAGTGCGACCTCATGATCGTCGCTGGCACGCTGACGAAAAAAATGGCTTATGCCGCTAGGCGTATCTACGACCAGATGCCAGAGCCGAAGTGGGTCATCGCCATGGGCGTCTGCACCACAACCGGCGGGATGTTCAACTCCTACAGCGTCGTCCAGGGGATTGACCACATCATTCCGGTTGACGTTTACGTCCCGGGCTGCCCTCCGAGGCCGGAGGCGCTGATTTACGCCGTCATGAAGATTCAGGACCTTGTGATGAAGGAGCGTTGGGAGCCAGGGAAGAGAAGGCTGCATGGCCATTACAGGGGACGCGATCCCAGGTACGGCGCCCTGCCGGTCCTCGAATCCGGCCCGAAGGTTCTGGACGAGGGCAATCCGGAAGAGACAGGCAAGCCGACGTGGCGCAAGGGATATTTCGGCGGATGAAGCGCCGCCTTGATCGCGGGCGGCCTTTTAGTGGAGCGTGAAGAGTGGACCTGATCCGTGAGATCGCCAGTAAGTTTCCGACCGCCGTCAAAGAGGTGGTTGAGTACGCGGGCGAGAAGACGCTCGTGGTGGAAGCGAGCCAGACGAAAGCCATCCTCCGGTTTCTGAAGGAGACGGCCGGCTTCGATTACCTGGCCGACGTATCTAGCGTCCACTGGCCCGACGAGGGGCGCATTGACGTGGTTTACCTGCCGAGAAGCCTGAAGAGCCGGGAGCAGATCAGGGTTCGGGTGGCGCTTCCGGTCGAAAACCCGGTCATTGAGACGGTTTCCGACATCTGGCCGACGGCGGACTGGCTTGAGCGCGAAGTTTACGACCTCATGGGCGTGAGGTTCGAGGGCCACCCGAACCTGAGCCGCATCCTGCTTCCCGAAGATTTTGAAGGCCACCCGTTGCGCAAGGAGTATCCGATGGAAGGCGACGACGAATGGCGAAACTACCTTCCGGCGGAAGAAAAACCATGATAGCGGACGAGAAGATCGAGCCAAAGGAAGGCCAGTTGAAGCCATCAGGCGAGAATGGTGTGCGGTTGGACCTCGACACCGAGGTAGTGACCGTCAACATGGGGCCGCAGCACCCGGCGACGCACGGGGTTCTGAGAATCGTCCTCACGCTTGACGGCGAGGTCGTCCTTGGCGCCCAGCCGCAGGTCGGCTATCTCCACAGGGGCATCGAGAAGATCTCCGAGACGCTGACGCTCCACCAGGCCATACCCTACACGGACAGGATGGATTACCTCTCCCCGGCGAGCAACAACATCGGGCTTGCCGCCGCCGTGGAGAAGCTGATCCAGTTCCAGATCACCGAAAAGTGCCGCGTGATGAGGGTCGTCTGCTGCGAGATGGCCAGGATATACAGCCACCTGCTGTGGCTCGCCACCGCGGCGCTGGACATCGGCGCCGGCACCGTCTACTTCTACGCGTTCACCGAGCGCGAGAAGTACTATGACGTCTTCGAGAAGATGACGGGCGCAAGGTTCACCGTCTCGTACGGGCGCATCGGAGGGTTGTCGCGCGACTGGGAGCCAGGTCTTCAAGACGAAATTCTCGCCCTTGTAAGGAACACGCCGAACGCCGTCAAGGAGTGCGAGAATCTGCTCTCCAGAAACCGGATATGGATGGACCGCAACCAGGACGTGGGGCCGATCAGCGCGGCCGACGCGATCGCGCTCGGCCTTTCCGGCCCGAATCTCAGGGCGAGCGGCGTCGAGTGGGACATTCGCAAGGCCTACCCCTATTTCGGTTATGACAGGTATGATTTCGAGATTCCCGTCGGCGAACACGGCGACTGCTACGACAGGTACCTCGTGCGGATGGAGGAGATCAGGCAGAGCGTCAGGATCATAGAGCAGGCGCTCAAGGAATACGATCCGTCCCAGCCGCTCTTCCCGGAGGACGAGCAGTCGCGCAAGGTGTTCCTTCCTCCAAAGGAACGGGTGCTGACGAAGATGGAAGAACTCATCCACCAGTTCATCGTCGCCACCGAGGGGCCGAAGACCCCGCGCGGCAAGGAAATCTATTTCGCCATCGAGGCTCCGAAGGGCGAGTTGGGCTTCTACCTGGTCGGCTCGGGGACCAACGTAGCTCACAGATGCCACTTCAGGAGCCCCTCCTTCGTTAGCCTTCAAGGGTTGCCGGTCATGGTCAAAGGACAGATGATAGCCGACGTTATAGCCACGGTGGCTTCTCTCGACCCGGTGCTGGGCGAGGTGGACAGATGAGCCCCACGCCCGCTTCGCTTCTTGCCGGCGAGGAATTCGCCAGGAAAGTCGAGGCGCTCGCGGCCAAGTACCCGGAGCCGCGCACGGCGCTTCTGGCCTGCCTTCACCTCTGCCAAGACGAGCTTCACCACGTCCCGCCGGAGTGCCAGGCTTTCATCGCCGGAAAACTCGGAATGACCCCGGCCCACGTGAGGGGCGTGGTCACGTTCTATGAGATGTACAGCGAGAAGCCGCTCGGGAAGCACCTCTTGCAGGTTTGCAAAACGCTTCCTTGCCTGTTGGCCGGTTCCGAATTACTGTTGGAGCACCTCGAAAGAAAACTCGGCCTAAAGCCGGGCAACACCACCAAGGACGGGCGTTTCACGCTGGTCGCCGTTGAGTGCCTGGCCTGTTGCGACGGTGGGCCGGCGCTCATGGTCAACGACGTGCTTTACAAGAATGTCTCTCCCGAAAGGGCGGACGAAATAATCAAGGAGCTGGAGTAGCCCATGGCCGAGACGCTCAAAATCCTGACTCGCGCCGTGGGAGTGCAGAACTCCACGGCCATAGACACCTACATGCACGGCGGCGGCTACGAGGCGATGATGACGGCGCTCCACAAGATGAGTCCCGATCAGGTTCTTGGCGAGGTCAAGGCCAGCAACCTGAAGGGACGCGGCGGCGCCGGCTTCCCCGCGGGGCTCAAGTGGTCCTTCCTTCCAAAAAAGAGAGAGGGGGACAAGCAGGAGCCGCGAAAATTCCTCGTATGCAACGCGGACGAGAGCGAGCCCGGAACCTTCAAGGACAGGCTTCTCATAGAAAACGACCCACACCAGATTCTCGAAGGCATAGTTATCGCCGGCTGGGCCACCCAGGCGGTGGGCTGCTTTTTCTATATCCGGGGCGAGATGCCCCAGGGCGCGAAGATATTCCAGCGCGCCGTTGACCAGGCCTATTCGAGAGGCTTTCTGGGCAAGAACATCCTCGGCTCGGGATTAGATTTCGACGTCTGGGTTTGCCGCGGCGCCGGTGCTTACATCTGCGGCGAGGAAACGGCCCTCATGGAGTCGCTGGAAGGCAAGCGCGGCCAGCCGAGAATAAAGCCGCCTTTCCCGGCCGGCTACGGAGTCTACGGGGTTCCATCCAACATCAACAATGTCGAAACCTATGCCAACGTGCCTCACATCATAAAGAACGGCGCCGAGTGGTTCAAGGCGATAGGCGCGCCCAGCCTTCCCGGCCCACGGCTTTACGGCATTTCAGGCCACGTGAACAGGCCAGGCGTCTACGAGCTGCCTTCAAGCACCACGCTGCGCGAGCTGATCTACGGTCACGCCGGGGGAATCTTGGGCGGCCGGGCGCTGAAGGCCGTCATACCTGGAGGCTCGTCCACGCCCGTGTTGAGGGCCGGCCAGATTGACGTCACGATGGACGTTGATGGCCTGAAGAGCGTCGGCACGATGCCCGGTTCAGGCGGCGTAATCGTGATGAACGAGACGGTATGCATGGTTCGCGCCCTGCACAACCTGATGGAATTTTACGCCCACGAATCGTGCGGGCAGTGCACGCCCTGTCGCGAGGGCACGCACTGGCTTGAACTGTTGGTTGGCAGGATCGAAGCGGGGGAAGGCAGGCCCGGTGACACCGAGCGGATCGCCGAAATCGCCGGAAACATAATGGGCCGGACGATTTGCCCGCTCGGGGACGCGGCCGCGATGCCGGCCGAATCCTTCGTCAGGCAGTTCAAGGACGAGTTCGAAACCCACATAAAAGAGAAGCGCTGCCCTTTGAAGGCGGCGCCCATGACTTCACGCATTTGAGGCACGGGGATAGCATAGATGCCGCTCTTGAAGATTGACGACCAGGAAATCGAGACCAAGGCTGGCGAAACGATCCTCTCCGCGGCCCTGCGCAGCGGCATAGCCATCCCTTACTATTGCTACCACCCGGCGCTCTCCGTGGTCGGGCAGTGCAGAATGTGCCTCGTCGAGGTGAAGGGGGCGCCGAAGCCGCTGACCGCCTGTTCCACGGTGGTGACATCGCTGCCTCCGGACAAAAAGGTTGATGGCAAGTACGACATGGTCGTCAGCACCAAAAGCGAGATCACCAGAAGGGCCCAGCGCTCGGTCCTCGAATTCCTGCTTCTCAACCATCCATTGGATTGCCCGATATGCGACCAGGCCGGCGAGTGCCAGTTGCAGGAGTATTCCTACACGTACGGCGACCCGGCCAGCCGGTTCGACTTCGAAAAGGTCCACGCGCCGAAGCGGGTCGAAATCGGCCCTCACGTCGTTTACGACGGCGAGCGCTGCATCAAGTGCACGCGCTGCATCCGCTTCTGCAGCGAGGTCACGAAGACCGGGGAGTTGACGCTCGCCGAGCGCGGCGTGCACACGCTGGTGGAGGCATTCCCCGGCCGCAAGCTCGACAACCCGTACTCCGTCTGCACGGTGGACATCTGTCCCGTCGGCGCGCTTACCAGCAGGGAATTCCGGTTCAAGGAGCGGGTCTGGTTTTTGCAGAGCGCCAACTCCGTCTGCCCGGAATGCTCGCGCGGGTGCTCGGTGAGGTACGACACCTACAAAGGCGACGTCCTGAGAATCGTTCCGAGAGAAAACCCGGAGGTCAACGGCTTTTGGATGTGCGACCACGGGCGGCTGCTTTCCGAGAGGCTCAAGGACGTTCCGAGGCGCGACCGACCCGGCATCCGAACCGAGAAGGGGTGGGCCTTTTACTCCTTCGAGGAGTTCTGGCCGCTCTTCCTGAAGCGTTTGCAGGCAGCCGGAAACGCGCCCTTCGCGGCGCTGCTCTCGGGAAGAATGACGCTTGAGGAGATGGCCGCCTACAAGCTGCTTTCGGCAAAGGCTCTCGGCGGCCCTTCGGGCACCGCGCTCAACGTCACGGGCGGCGCGGACGACGAGCTTCTTATAAGGCGCGAGCGCCGGGCGAACTTGCAAGGGGCGAGGCGCATGGGCATAGCGGTCTCCGAGGAGAACTGCGATGTCACCGCGCTCCTGAAGGGGAAGCGCCGGGCGATGATCGTCAGGGAAGACGTCGTGGGGGACGCGCCAGAGGCGCGGCGGCCCGCCATCATCAAGGCCCTGCGGGAGATGGAGCTTCTCGTCGTCGCGGGTGAAGCCTTTACGGCGACTGCCGAGATGGCCCACGTTTACATTCCGCTGTCCGCCTGGCACGAGATGGAAGGCACGACGGTCAACTTTCTTGGACACCTCCAGAAGACGGCGAGGGTTCTCTTGCCTCCGCGGAGCAGAAGGCCGTTTTACGACGTCGTTTCGGCGTGGCTTAAAGCCTCGGGCGAAGAGGCGCCCGAAGGCGGTTTCCCGGCCTGGTTCGCCGAAGTCAAGAAGGCGGTGCCGGAGTTGTCCAACAAGTCCCTTCGCGATCTTCTCCCAAGGGGGCTCAAGCTATCGGAGGTCGCGCCGTGAACGCATGGCTTGCCATACTCATTCCCGCGGCGGTGAAGATCGTCGTCATCCTTGCGGTCGTGCTGACGGGCGTCGCCTACACGACGCTCGCGGAAAGAAAGGTCTCGGCGTGGATGCAGGACAGAAAGGGCCCCAACCGCGTCGGCCCGTTCGGCCTTCTGCAGCCCGTCGCCGACGGCATGAAATTCTTCTTCAAGGAGGACATCACCCCGCGGCAGGCTTACAAGCCCGTCTACCTGCTGGCGCCTTTGCTCACGCTGGTGCCCGCGCTCGTGACCTTCTCGGTCATTCCGTTCGGAACGGAAATCACCGTGGCCGGCAAAGCCTACCCGCTCTGGATCGCCCCCGGGATGGACCTTGGCCTCCTCTTCCTTCTCTCCATTTCGTCGCTTGCCATCTACGGCATCATCCTGGGCGGCTGGTCGAGCGGCAACAAGTATTCGTTGTTCGGCGCGCTTCGCGGCGCCAGCCAGGTGATTTCGTACGAACTGGGAATCGGCCTGAGCCTGCTGACCGTCGTAATCTGGTCGGGCTCGTTCGGCCTTGCGGACATCGTCAACGCGCAGAAGGGGCATCTCTGGTTCGTCCTTCCCCAGTTTCTGGGCTTCATCGTCTTCATGGTGGCGACCTTCGCCGAAACCAACCGCCTGCCCTTCGACCTTCCGGAGGGCGAGAGCGAAATCGTGGGCGGCTACCACACCGAATATTCCGGGCTCAGGTTCGCTATGTTCTTCATGGGCGAGTACGCCAACATGATCACCGCCTCCGCGCTCCTGGTGACGCTCTTCTTCGGGGGATGGAACCTTCCCTTCGTTGATTGGGCCAAGTTCGGCCCCATCTGGGGCGGCCTCCTTTCCGCCGCGGTGTTTTTCGCCAAGATCGCCTTTTTCCTCTTCTTCTTCATATGGGTCAGGTGGACGCTGCCGCGGTTCAGGTACGACCAGTTGATGAATCTTGGCTGGAAGAGGCTTTTTCCGCTGGCGCTCTTCAACCTGCTTTTGATGACCACGCTGATGGTCTTTTTTGGTTTCGGAGTCAAACCATGAAGCTCGAGCGGCCCAAGCTCAGGTGGTGGGAGCGAACCTACTTCCCCGCTATCATTCAGGGGCTGGCGATAACCTTGCGCCACATGCCGAGGATCAACAAGCGGGTCACCCTCGAATATCCGGAGGTCAGGTGGGAGCTTCCGAAGAAGTACCGTGGCGCGCCGGTATTGTTGACGGGGCTTGACGGCCACGAAAAATGCACCTCGTGCAAGCTCTGCCAGTTTATTTGCCCTCCAAGAGCCATCAACATCGTCGCGGGGGAAACCGAGCTCGCCAAGGAAAAATATCCAGACGAGTTCACCATTGACATGGGGCTTTGCATCTTCTGCGGCTACTGCCAGGAGGTCTGTCCGGTTGAGGCCATCTGGCTCAAGGAAGAGTACGAACTAGCCGACTACGACAGGACGAGGCTGATCTTCACCAAGGAGGAGCTTCTCGCCAGGGGGCGCAAGGAACCGTACCTTCCGGGCAAGGAGAAGCCGCTTGTGGAGGGTGAGAGGCCATGATGCTCTGGATATTTTTCGCCGTGGCGTTCATAGCCTTTTTGGGCGCGCTCGGCCTGGTTTTTCACTCGAACCCCATGGTCGCCGGACTCTGCATGGCGGTGGCAATGGTGGCGCAGGGGGCGCTCTACATTCTCCTGCACGTCCCGTTCCTCGGCTTCTTCCAGATGATCGTCTACGCTGGCGCCGTGATGGTGATGGCGGTCTTCATCATCATGGCCCACAAGTCGGCCGAGCAGGGGCAGGAGGTCAGCCTGACGCAGACGCTGGCCACTTACCTTGGCGCGGCTCTCTTTCTCATCCAGGCCGTGCGCGCGGTCTGGAGTGCCGCGCCACCCTCTTTCGCCCAGGTTGACAGGGCATTCGGGTCAATTCAGCAGTTCGGAAATGTCCTTGTAGAGCACTACGCCGTCCCCTTCGAACTGGCGTCGCTGGTTCTCCTGGCCGCCATGATCGGAGCGGTGGTCATGGCGAGGAGGATCTGGGAATGATGGCGCTGGGGCCGTATCTAATCCTTTCGCTCTTTCTCTTCGCCGCCGGGCTCATCGGCGTGCTCACGAGGCGGTCGGCGATTCTGGTGTTTCTCTCGGCCGAGTTGATGCTCAACTCCGCCAACCTGCTCTTTCTCGCTTTCGGACGGCACTACGGCGACCTGCAGGGAGCCGCGTTCGTGTTCTTCGTCATGGCCGTCAGCGCGGCCGAAGCCGCCGTCGGCATGGCCATAGTCGTGGCCTTCATGAAGCACGCCAAGACCACCAACATTGACGCCGCGAACCTGATGAAGTGGTAGGCGGGGGTAGCATGATGCAGCCGATATCGTTTTTGTGGCTAATCCCGGTGCTGCCGCTGTTGGGGGCGGCGGTGAACGGATTTTTCGGGTGGCG
>JBBINO010000095.1:0-8969 GCA_037443845.1 Acidobacteriota bacterium | reverse complement strand
CGTCCGTCGTCTTTTCATTGCCGCCGCCTATCTCTTCCTTCTCACGTCTCACTTCTCACTTTTCACTTCTCACGTCCCTGTTGGCGCTGGCCGGGCCTCGTGGGGCACGACGCGGACCTGTGTCATGAGGAGGGCGGAGAGGCAGCCCATGGCGAAGGCGGCGGTCCACAGGGCGGTGGCGCCGAAGCGGGTGAAGACGAGGGTGCCGAGCCAAGGCCCCAGCGCGAAGGCGACGCCGAAGGACATGGTGTAGAGGCCCATGTATTCGCCGCGCCTGTCGGGCGGGGACATGTCGGCCACGGCGGCGGAGCTTCCCGGGAAAGTGATCATCTCGCCGAATGTCCAGATGACGACGGTGGCGGCGACGCCCCAGAAACTCGCCGCGAAGGCCACGGCGCCGAAGCCGATGCCGGTCAGCAGCGTCCCAAGCGCGAGCGCGCGCCGGTGCGGCCAGTTCGCCATCGCGGTGTTGAGCGGGATCTCGATGAGAACGATGATGACGGTATTCAGCGTGAAGACCAGGCCGAAGTCCGACTCGGGCAGCTTCAGGTTCCTGACGAGGTAAAGAGGGAAGGCCGCGTTCAACTGGAAAAAGACGAGCGCGGCCGGCATGAGCGCGGCGAGGAAGAAGAGGAAGCGCCAGTTGGTGAAGCCGCTTGGGCTGCTTTGCGTTCCTCGTGATTCGGAGCGCCCGGCGATGTTGCCTGCGCCCTCCGGCTGGCGCCAGGTGAGAAGGCAGAGCAGGGCGCCCGCGAGGATGGAGGTGGCGCCGTTGACCCAAAAGAGCGCGTGGAAGGAGACCATGGCCAGAAAGCCGCCGGCGGCCGGCCCGACGCTCATGCCCATGTTGACGGCCAGCCGGTTGAGCGCGAAGGCGGGCTTGCGCTGTTCGGGCGTGGCGAGGTGGGTGAGCAGGGCCATGTTCGCCGGCCGGAAGGCCTCGTTGGTCAGCGCCCAGAGGGCGATGGCGGCGAGAACCCCCCAGTAGCCGCGCGCCAGGGGGAAAAGAAGGAGAACGATGCCCGACGAGAGGAGCGATAGCTTCATTATCCTGAGCGCGCCGACGGCGTCGCAGAGCTTGCCCGAAAGCGGGGAAACGACGAGGGCCACCGCGCCGTAAACCGTTACGGCCAGGCTCGCCTTGGCGGCCGTAAAGCCCATGCTTCGCGTCAGGTATAGGACGAGGAAGGGAAGGGCCATCGTCCCGAGCCTGTTGATCAGCATGGTGGCGAAGATGTACCAGACCTCCCGGCGCAGGCCGTAAAGTCCCCTCCATGGGTTGTATCGCATCCCCGCGCCTCCGGCGGATTCTTAGCCTTGCCCCGCCCCGTCTCTTGTACCACCGTTGGCCGCGCCGCGTCCATTGCCTCCACGGCACATCCAGCCGAGAACCCACCTGTTGCAATGCACCTTGCGCCTGACCTCTCGTGCCTCGCGGCTCACCCATACCGCCCCGGCCCCGCCCCATTGCCTTTCTCGCGCCCTCGCGCCCTCCTTGACAACCGGACTGGAATGTGCGAATAAAGGAGGCTGGAGGCGCCAGTGGAAGGGCACCATTCCTGCGAAGAACTCTTTGAAGGGCTTTCCGGCCTGGCCGATGGCGGAGAGATGGACGCCCGTTGCCTGGAGGCGCTCGAACACTGCAAGGAGTGCGAGCCTTGCAGGAAGTATCTCGAATCGCTCAAGGCGACGAAGGAGACGCTGGCCGCGATGGGCCTGGCTTCCGAGCTAGACGCCAAGGAGACGCAGGGCCTTCTGGAAGAGTGCCGCAAGGCGCTCAAGGCCAAGATGAACGCCCTGAACGGAGCGGGGCCGGCTCCTTGACAGAGCCTTTGGGCGAACCTGTTCCAAACTTAACCGGCAATTCGCGAAGCAGCCCGGGCCCAGGCGCGGCGCTGTTCCTTCTGGCCTGCGCGGCCGTTCTCATGGCGCTAGGCGGCTATGTTATCTTCCGCTTGGGGCTGGGCCTGTGGGCCGTGATCCCGTTCCAGGCGGTCGCCTTGCTCGGTCCCGCGCTTCTCGTTTTCAGCGGGAAGGTCCAATGGAAGCAGGCGGTCCCCTTCTCTTCGTTTCCCACAGCCAAGGCATGGCCCGCCCTTCTTCTTGTCTTGGGCTCTTCAATGGCGGCCATAGGCGTGGCGATGGCGGAAAGCTTCTTCATGGCCGAGGGGCCGGCTCAGCGGGGCCTACGCGAGGGGCTTGCCCACTACCCTCTGGCGGCGCGGCTGGCGCTCTTCGCCCTTGGGCCGGCCATTCTCGAGGAGATTTTCTTCAGGGGAATGGTCCTGTCGTGCTTCAAGCCCTGGGGACGCTGGCTGGCGTGCCTCTCCAGCGCGCTCCTGTTCGCCGTCTTTCACCTTAACCCAGAGCAGATGGCGCCCGTCTTCGTCCTCGGCTGCGCCCTGGCCTTAGTCACCTGGGAGACGGGTTCGCTCTGGCCGGCCGTTTTGGGCCACGCCTTCCACAACTCCTTGATCCTAATTGCGCTGGACTTCGGCCAGGCGGGCGGAGCGTCCCGTCCAGGTTCCCTGGCGGCGGCGGTATTCGTGATCGTCGCGGGCGCGGGGCTCGCCTTTGCGGGCGGCAAGCGGCTTTTGGCGGCGGGGCAAGAAAAAGGGCCATGACAATGTTATACTAATGACGCAGGCGGAAGGACGCGTTTCTCTTTCCGCCGCCTATTCCGGCCCGCGCCCGCCAAGCGGCCGCTCTTGGGACCGGTGGTCATATAAGAGCCCACGATAGTGGGATTGATTGGTGACACGCCGGAGGCTTCGGCCTCCTTAGTACCGGGCAAGTGATAAATTGGGTACTCGCATAGGATTTCTTCAAAGCGGCAATGATTGGGAAGCCAGGCCTCTGTCTCGGGCCTGCCCGGGAACGGGCGGCGCTCGCGCCCCTTGGCGGGAATGCGGCGCCTCGGTCCCCTATCAACGGGCGACACAAGCCTCATCAATATCTTGCGGCCGGTTCTTGTCCTCGCGGCTGCCGCCCGCTGGGCTCGAAGGAATGGGCTTCGGCCGTACGGCCGAAGCAACGATGGAGAGGTAGAATTGCAGAACGAATTGCAGGTGCGCGCTTTTTTAGTGGGGCCTTTGGAGAACAACACCTACCTGGTCTGGGACCAGGCTACCAAAGAAGCGGTCATCGTTGACCCGGGCCTCGGCAGCGAAACCGTGAAGGAGACGATAATTTCGGAGGGGTTGAAGCCAGCCGCCATAATCAATACGCACGGCCACTTCGACCACGCCAGCAACAACGGCTTCTTCGCGTCGGCCTTCGGCTGTCCGGTGCTGATTCACGAGGCGGACGCCCCGTTGCTCAATGGCCTCGCCGAACACGCAGCCATGTTCGGCTTTTCGGCAAAGGCGAGCCCCGCGCCTGACGGCTTCTTGACCGACGGCCAGCAGATAAAGGTCGGAGACGGCTTCCTGACGGTTTATCACACCCCGGGCCATTCACCGGGAGGGGTCTGCCTGGCCGCCCCTGGATTCGTCCTGACCGGCGACACGCTCTTCGCGCAGTCCATCGGCCGGACCGACCTGCCAGGCGGCTCGTACGAGCAGCTCGTAGACTCCATCAGGCGGAAGCTGTTCTCGCTGCCCGACGAGACGGCGGCCCTGCCGGGCCACGGCCCGGCGACGAGCATAGGTTACGAAAAGCGGCACAACCCATTCGTGAGGATTTGATGGCGGCGACGGCAAAGGGCGGCTTCGGCCGCCGGACGATTCCGCTTCAGCAGGGCGTGATATACGGGCCGGTTGCGTCCAGGAGGCTCGGACGCTCGCTTGGACTGAACCTTTTGCCGGACGAGATCAAGCTATGCTCCCTCAACTGCCGCTACTGCCAGTACGGCTGGACCGGAATGCTTCAAGCGCCCGCGGCGAATGGCGCCAAATTCTTCCCATCCCGCCGCGAGGTCATCGAGGCGCTCTCAAAAACGCTCTCCGCGATGGCCCGGGCGAAAAAGCCGCCGGACACAATAACCTTCTCCGGCAACGGCGAGGCGACCTTGCACCCGAAGTTTCCCGAGATCGTCTCCGGGGTTATCGCCCTGCGAGACAGGTATGCGCCTGGTTGCAGGACGGCGATCCTCACGAACTCGACCACCCTGGGCAAGAAGGCGGTCAGGGAGGCGATTCTCAAGCTCGATGATCCCATACTCAAGCTCGACGCCGGAACCGAGGAGACTTTCAGGAAGCTCAACGCGCCGGCTCCCGGAATATCATTTTCGAGAATCCTGGCCGGGCTCAAGGCCATCGGGCCGCGCGCGATAATTCAAAGCTTGTTTGTCAACGGCGGCGTTGACAACACCCTGCCCGAAGAGGTCGGCGCGTGGTTGCGGGCCGTCGTTTGGGTGGCACCGAGGGAGGTGCAGATTTACACGCTCGACAGGGGCCCGGCGGATGGCTCCTTGAAACCCGTGCCGGTAAAAAGGCTCAAAGCGATAGCAGGAGAGCTTCGGGCGGCTGGCGTGGCGGCCAGGGTCTTCGTTTGAAATGGAGCGCCACGGCGGCATCGCCCCGATTGGAGAAAGAAGATGAGCATCGTCATATATAGCCTTTTGTCGGTAGTCATACTTGCGGCCGGATTCGGCGCCGGGTGGCTCCTTTCGTCCCGGCTGGGCAAAGGCTCGCTGGCCAGGGCGCGCGTCCAGGCAGACGCGATCATTGAGGACGCGAAGGCGCAGGGAGAAAACCTCCGGAAGCTCGAACTGGCGAAGGCCCGCGAAACCTGGATGGCCGAGCAGGCCCAGAGAGAGGCCGAGTACGCCAAGCGCCTCGACATAGTCAAGAACATCGAGCGCGCGATGAACAGGCGCGACGCCCAGCTTCAGCAGGTGGACGCGAAGCTGAAGGAGCGCGAAAAGGGGCTCGACGAGGCCAGGGAGGCCGTGGACGCCCGCAACCTCGAAGTGGACGCGAAGCTCGCCGAGCTGGACCAGGCGATAGCCTCTTACGTAAGCGGCCTCGAAAAGGCTGCCGGGCTGAGCGCCGACGAGGCGAAGCGCCTGCTTGTGCAGAGCCTTCAGAGCGAGGCGGAACTCGAAGCCTCGGCGATGATTCGCCAGATCAAGGACGAGGCGAAGCGGACGGCCGAGCAGGAAGCTCAAAAGATAGTGACGCTGGCCATCGAGCGCGTCGCCGTGGACCAGGTGGTCGAGCGCACGACCTCTCAGCTCAGGCTTGAGGACGAAAGCATCAAGGGACGGCTCATAGGCCACGAGGGCCGCAACATAAAATTCTTCGAGGAGCAGACGGGAATGCAGCTCCTCATCAACAACGACGACCCGAACACCGTGGTCATCTCCGGCTTCAATCCGGTGGCCCGGGAGGTGGCCCGCCGCTCGCTCGAAAGGCTCATCCAGTCCGGAAAGGTCCATCCCCGCAAGATTCAGGAGGTCGTCGGCAAAACGAAGAAGCAGGTGCAGCGCGAGTGCCAGATGGCCGGCGAGGACGCCTTCAAGGAACTCAGGCTCCAGCAGGGCCACCCGGAAATCGTGAAGCTCCTGGGCAGGCTGAAGTACAGGACGTCGTACGGACAGAACGTCCTCAACCACAGTATCGAGGTCGCCGAGCTTTGCGGAAGCATGGCGGCCGAGCTCGGCCTCGACGTGAAGCTGGCAAAGCGGGCCGGCCTTCTGCACGACATAGGCAAGGCGATAGACGTCGAGCGCGAGGGGACGCACCCGGAGCTTGGCGGCGAGGCGGCCAGGAAGTACGGCGAGCACGAGGTCGTCATCAACGCCATCGAGAGCCACCACGAGGACGTCGAGGTGATCCACCCGATCAGCATCCTCGTGGCCGTTTGCGACGCGATTTCGGGCTCGCGGCCCGGCGCCAGGCGCGCCTCGATGGCCGACTACATCAAGAGGATCGAGACGCTCGAAGGGCTAGTTCGTGGGTTCAGCGGGGTCGAGCAGTGCTTCGCGCTCCAAGCCGGGCGCGAGATACGCGTGATCGTGAAGACCGACCGCGTCGGTGACAGCAGGCTCTCCTTCCTCGCCTCGGACATCTCGAAAAAGATCGAGGAGGAGATGGACTATCCCGGCCGCGTGAAGGTGACATTGATTCGAGAGATGAAAGCGGTCGAGTACGCCGGAACCGCCTGAGCCGCTGAAAACAACCCGGAAACCGAGTGCCGGGGAAGGAAAACGCATGACTGAAAATGCCTTGATGGACGGGCCGAAGGCTCCATCGGGCCGGTTCGAGGCGAGGGACGCCTCCCTCGTCCGGGTGGCTGAGTCTCTCTCCGCCGGCCGGCGGCTCACCTTCGACGACGGGGTCGCCCTCTTCAAGAGCCACGACCTTCACGCGATCGGCGCCCTCGCCAACGCTGCGCGCGAGCGGCGCCACGGCAACCGTGCCTACTTCAACGTGAACAGGCACATCAACCACACCAACATCTGCATCTCGGGCTGCTCCTTCTGCGCCTTCGCGAAGAAGCCGGGAGCCCCGGGCGGCTACAGGCTCAGCCTTGACGAAATAGTGAAGAAGGCCACATGCAAGCCCGGCGAGAGGTGGGAGGAGATACACATCGTAGGCGGGCTCGACCCGCAGGTAAGCTTCGCCGATTGCCTCGAAATGATCAGGGCCATCAGGCGCGCCAATCCGGCGGCCCACCTCAAGACGTTCACCCTCGTCGAGGTTGACTACTACGCCAAGCGGGAGAAGAAGACTCCAGCGGAGATACTCGCCGCTCTCAAAGAGGCGGGGATGGGCTCGATGCCTGGAGGCGGCGCCGAGATTCTTGGCGAAAGCGTCCGAAAAAAAATATGTCCCAACAAGATATCGGGAGAGCGGTGGCTGGAACTTGCCCGGACGGCCCACGAGATGGGCATCCCGACGAACTGCACGATGCTCTACGGCCACGTCGAGACCGTTGAGGACCGCGTTGACCACATGCTGAAGCTCCGGGCCCTCCAGGACGAGACTGGCGGCTTCATGGCCTTCATACCGCTGCAGTTCAACAAGGAGAACACGCCTTACCAGCACCTCCAGGAGGCAACGGGCGAAGACAACTTGAAAACGATCGCGGTCGCCAGGCTTCTGCTCGACAACATCCCGCACATCAAGGTCTACTGGGTAATGGTCGGCCTGAAAATAGCGCAGGTCGCGCTCTGGTACGGCGCCGACGACATTGATGGCACGGTGGTGGAGGAGCGCATCACTCACGACGCCGGCGCCCGAACCCCGGCCGGGCTGTCGCTCGGCGACCTTCTCAACGTCATACGCCGGGCCGGAAGGCAGCCCGTCGAGCGCGACACCCTCTACAACCCTTTGAAAGTTTACGACGCCGAGTCCCTCTGACCGGCTATTCGCCCAGACTGAATTCCCAAGTGCAGGCGCGGTGTTCGTTGGGCTCGGGCGGGCAGTGGACGCAACGCGCCTTGATGCGGGGATCTATCGTGGCGGCGAAAGAGCGGAACTCCACTTCTCCGACCGGACGGCAGGGGAAAGGGGCCAGTCCCTTCCTGTAGCGCGTCTCCTGGACACGGCAAGCGTCCATGGTGAACCTCAAAGACTTTCGTCCGTCGCCCCATTCGCAATGCTGCGCGTTGACGAGCGAATACATGCGGCAAGCTAGCGCCCTTTCGAGCGCTTCGAGCCCGCCATTTTCCGGAATCTTGAAAAGCTCCTTGATTCTCTTCGCCTCGGCCCGCGCGAACCGCTCCCACGCCGCAGCGTCTAGGGCGATGGCCGCCTCCATTCCGAGCTTTTCCTCCGCGGCGAGGAACCAACAGCCGTCGTGGGCCAGCCAGTTCTTCGCGAAAGCTTTTAGCGCGTCCAGCAACTCCTCGCGCGTCATCGCCTCGTATGGATTCACCTAGAAGCCTCCCCTTGCGCCCTTGAGGCGAAGCCTTGCTTACGCGAGGAAGCCATGCTCTTTCATCCACGCGTCGTTGAAGATGGTGCTGAGGTAGCGCGAGGCGCCGTCGGGAAAAATGGTGACGATGCGGGCTGGCTTATTGAGTTTGCGTGCCAAGTCCAACGTCACCTTCATTGCGGCGCCGCTCGACCCTCCGGCGAGAATCGCCTCCCTGCGCACAATCTCGCGGCACGTTAGAAACGCATCGCGGTCGCTGACGGTCACGACGTCATCGAGGTTGGAGAAATCGGCGCAGCCGATGAGGAACTCGTCCCCCAGGCCTTCGAGGAGGTAAGGCGCCGGCTTTTTGCGTTGGCCCGTCTTGAAGTAGTGGGCGAAGATCGAGCCCTCGGAATCGACCGCGATGACCTTGATTTTCGGGTCGCGCTCCTTGAGGTAGCGGGCCGTCCCGCCGATGGTGCCGCCGGTGCCCATGCCAGCGACGAGGTAATCAATGCGCCCTTCCATCTGCTCCCAGATCTCGGGGCCGGTGGAGAGGTAGTGCGCCTCGTTGTTCTCGCGGTTGTTGTGCTGGTCGGGGAAGTAACAGCCGGGGGTCTCGGCGGCGAGCCTCGGCGTGATCTTGTTGTAGGAGTCCGGCGAGTCGGGAGGCAGGGTGTGGTCAACCTTCACCACCTCCACGCCTAGCGCCTCAAGCTGCGCGAGCTTTTCCGGGCTGATGCTGTCGCGCACGACGACCTTCAGCTTGCAGCCGTAGTGCACCGCCGACATGGCGAGCCCCATCGCGGTATTGCCCGAGGAGTTCTCGATGATGAGCCCGCCCTCCTTGAGGCGGCCGTCGCCGATGGCCTTGCGCACCATGTGGAGGGCGAGGCGGTCCTTAATGCTGCCCATCGGGTTGAAGAACTCAAGCTTGGCGAAAATCTCTGGAACGAGGCCTTCGGTGATCTTGTGGAGACGGACCACGGGCGTCTCGCCCACCAGATCCAGCACGCTGTCGTAGATTTTGGAATGACGCATCATTTCCCCTAATCGTGCCGCGCCAGAGGCGCAAGGCGTGGCTATTATACCGCAATGCGGGAGCTGGGACAGGGGACAAGAAAAGAAGTGTCTTGTGTCTGGTGTTTAGTGTTTGGTGAAAG